>CP089984.1:10541500-10857000 GCA_037157815.1 Sorangiineae bacterium MSr11954 | reverse complement strand
AGGGCCGCCCCCGTCCCTTCGCGGCCCGCTACGAGGCGCTCTCGCGCGCGCTCACCGAGACGCGCTTTCACACCTTGACCCGCCGCGCCCCGGTGCGGCTGGTCGTTCCGCGCGCGCTCCGGCGGCTCGCGCGCGCCACGCACGCGTTCGGGCCCATGACGCCCGCGATGTTCCACGTCATTGGCGCGGGGTTCCGTGAGAGCTGCCTGGAGGACGACTTCGGCCTGGGCGGCGGCGCGCCGACCTTGACGGGCGAGGCATATCTGCGCGCGTTCGAGCGGGCGCTGGCCGCGCGCGGTGTGCCCTTCGCGTACGCGGGCGGCGAGACGTTCGACGTGAGCACGCGCGACGCGCGCTGGCTCATTTGCGCGACGGCGGGCGGGGTGAAGCGCGAGCTCTGGACGGCCCTGTCCGACGCGGCGAACAATGGGACGCGGGTCACCGTGGGCCCGCGCGTGCCCGATCGCGACGGCAGCTTGCGCAAGCTGGACGCGCCGTACGAGCGGGGCTGCATCGAGCTGGAGCCGCTCGAGGAAATGTCGAAGGCCGACGCCTTGGTGGCGCGCCGGATCGAGGAGCTGGGCTTGCCGACGTACCCGCACGCGCCCGACGATATTTTCGTCTCCGTTCACGAGGACGAGCGGGGCACGGCCAAGGTCGCGTTTTTCATGAACCCCACCGCCGTGGAGGTGACCGCGCGGGTCGCGCTCCCGGGCGCCACCACGTTGGTCGACTTGCTGCCGCCGCACCATCGCTGGTCGCGCGTGACGCGCAGCGCCGGTGGATTCGATTTGACGGTGCCCGCGCGCACCGTACGTATGATGGCTATCGAGGGGTGAGTATGCGCGTCATGCTCGAAGAGAAGCTCTCGCCGGAGCAGGCGGAGCTCTATGACCGTTTCATCGACGAAGCGCAGGGCGGTCACTATTCGCAGACCCGGGTCTGGAGCGAAATCGTGACGGCGGGCCGTCCGCTCGCCAAGAGGTGGTTCCTCGCCCAAGACGGCGGGAAGGTCGTGGGGGCGGGGCTCTTGCTCCGCCCGCGCGCGGCCCGTCTCATCGTGGCGCCGGTCGCGCACATGGATCGCGGTCCAGTGTGCGCCGATCCGGAGCGGATGAGCCATGTGGTGCGCGCGCTGGTCCATACGACGCGGCTGCACGGCATCGCGCGGCTCTCGATCATGCCTTATTGGAGCGACACCGACGCCGAGGCGGTCGAGCGTGCGCTGGCCCGCGATCGGTTTACGAATACGCAGAAAGCCGACGGTGCCCACATCAATACGCTCCGTCTTCCGCTTGGCGATCGAAGCGACGCCGAGATCCTGGCCGGCGGCGATCGCGCGACCTTGCGCCGCAAGCTCAAGCAAGCCGAGAAGGCGGGTGCACGCGCCCGCATGGGGACCTCGGCCGACATGCCCATCCTGGCCCGGCTCTATGGTGAGCTGATGTCGGAGCAGTCGATGAACACCAAGACGCCGCTCTACTTTTCACGCCTGGCCGAGCGTTTGGCGCCGAAGGGGCCCGCGGCGCTCTTCTTGTGTGAGCACGAGGGCGAGACCGTCGCCGCGGCGCTCATCGTTCGCCACGGAGCCGTGGCCACGTTCGTGATTGGCGCCACGGACCGCTCCCATCGAACCTTTTCGAAGATGGCGCTCCCGTTCCTCGCGGCCATTCGGTGGGCGCGCGACGAGGGGTGTGCCACCTTCGACCTCGGCGGTATTCCGATGCCGGGCGATACGGATGAGAAGCGCCGTAACATCGCGCAATTCAAGTTCGATTTCGATCGGACGCCCGTGAAGTTGGTGAGCGAGCATACGCGCTGGTTCTAAATCCAATCTCCATTAGAATGAGGGCGTGGGGTCGCTGTCCGCATCGCCCGCCCTCGTTCTCGCGTGGTCCGCGGTGGAGCCGCACCGGGTCGGCGAGGTCGCCTTCGTCCCCGAGGGAGCCAAAGACGTCACCTTCGGCCGCGGCCGCGACGATCTCATGTTCGTGCGACAGAGGCCGGGGTCGATCGCGCTTCGTCCGCCGCTCGAGGGCGATGGTATCTCACGGCAGCAGCTCCGCCTGCGGCCGTCGGGCGAAGGGCTCGAGATCGAGCGGATCGGTCGCTGCCCGATGCTCGTCAATGGCGAGCGCACCGATCGTGTGCGCGTCGAGGCGGGCGACGCGGTGCTCCTTCCGAGCAATGTGCTCTTCTTCGTGGTGAACCGTCCGCGCGTGTTCCGCAAGCTCACGGAGTTTTCCTTTTCGGACATGCCGCGCTTCGGCGAAATCGATCGCTTCGGCATCGTGGGGGAGAGCCCCGCGGCCTGGGATTTGCGCGAGGCCGCGTCGCGGGCGGATCGCACCGCCCCGGCGGCGCCAGCGGCTTCCGTGGAAACTGCGGCTCCTGTGGCAGCGCATGCTGCGCCCATGGCCGATGACCTTCAGAGCCGGCGTGAGGACGTGCCGCTGGTGATGCGTCACGTGCTGCGCGATCTGGCGCGGACCAATCCGAATTTTCTTTCGCGCTTCATCACGGAGCGGGGCGAGGTGCGCATCGATGGCGGTCTGGTCGCGAGCTTGCTCCGCGGTGCCATCGCGCATTCGATGCCGCACATCGAGCGCATTTTATGGGCGGCCATCTCGGAGAGCGTCGACGACACCATCGCGCACAGTCCGGAGCCGCGCTCGTTTCCCACTGGGCCGCGGTCGGAGACCTTGCCGATCGTCGACCCCACGTGCGAACGGGTGCGCGAGGCGCTCGAGTCGTGCCATGGGAGTGTGGCCAAGGCGGCGCGGCTTCTGGGGTTGAGGACGCGCTACGAGTTGTATCGGTTGCTGAAGAAGTACAAGTTGGAGGCGATTCCTCGTCACGATGATTGATCGTGGCGTCGTCACGGCGACGGTGGCGTCGTCGCGGTGATGACCGGGGCTCGGGGCGGGTCAGAACGTGTAGCGGAGGGCGACGCCGGCGTCCCAGGACAGGGGGAGATCGCTTCCGACGCTCTTCTTGAAGTTCGTCGCGTCGCGCATGCCGAAGCGGAGGCCGAGCGCCAGGTGGCGGTTGACTTGGTAGTACTCGATGCCGATTCGCCCGCCGAAGTAGAAGCCGAGCTTCTCCGCGTCGGGGAAGCCGAGGATCTTGAGGGCGTTGGTGGCGATATCGGCCTTGCCGAAGCCTGCGCTTCCTTGCGCGTAGATGGCCACGCGCTCCGTGATGTGCGCCGTGAAGCGGGGGCCGGCGCCGAAGCCGAAGATGGGGAATGCGCGCGCCTTCGAGTCGTCTTGGCCGCGCGAGGTGTCGGTGAAGTAGAGGTCTCCTTCGGCGAAGAGCATCAGCCAGCGGAGGAGCTCATATCCGAGCTGGGTGTGGAGCCAGAATCCTGGCGGCGCGACCTTTCCGAATTCTCCGGCGAAGCCGTGCGCGCCGAGGGACGAGTCGAGGACGACGCCTTTTTTGCGCGGCAGGGGCGGGGGGGCTTCGTTGATGTCGCGTTCCGTGGCGTCTGCGGGGGTGGCTCCTCCCAACCCCAACCCTCCGCCTGGGGAAGAGGGAGCGGTGGGGTCCGCCGCGGGCGTATCCGTTGCGTTTGCGCTCCCGCCCGCGGCTTGTGCCTGCGCGCTCCCGCCCGCGGCTTGTGCCTGCGCGCTCCCGCCTGCGGCTTGCGCCTGCGCGCTCACGCTCGCCGGCGGGGCGCTCACGGTGCCCGCGGCAACGGCAGGCGATGACGCGAGCATCACGATGCCGACGGGGAGAACGAGCTTCGCGAAGGGCACGATCAGCGATCCGACGGTGACGTGGTGGCCCGCGTGCGCGCGACCTGCGCGTATTTTCTTCGGACGTAGGCGAGTCGTTCTTTCGCCGTGGGGTAACGTTGCCGAAACCAGCGAATGAGCTCGAACCACGAATCGTCGCTTTCCCGTGAGCGCCGAAACTCCGCGAGACGACGATCGAACTCGGCCGGCTCGAGGGGTTCGAGCCAGAGCTTCTCGATCTCGGGCGATAGGACTTCGCGGCTCACGATCTTCCAACCTTAGACTGTTCGAGCGCCTCGAGCGCGTCAATCTCGATGAGATCCCTTGGTCGCATCGACCAGCGCTTGGTCCGAATGAGATCGGAGATGGCCGGGAGCGTCACGAACGCACCGCCGGTGCCAAATGCGAGGTGCTGCCGCCGTCCCCAAACGTCCTCGAATCGGACGACGTCTCCGTCTTGGGTCGTCGGGCTAGGTGCCACGATGACGTCGACGCGGTCACCGTTTTCGAGGACGTAACGGCCACGCCGTCGCGCCTCCTCCGATGGCACGTCCGGAAAATGCTCGAGCCGCTCGGCGACTCCATTGACGATCTCGATGTCGTCGATGTGGAGCCACAAATCGTAGTCCGCGGTCAGGACCGGGAGGCCGAGCGCCACCAGCGCGCGCCGTCCGATGAGGAGAACGCGCGCGCCGCTCGCGTGGAGCCCTTCGAAGAACTCGGCTTCGTCGAGTTCCGCGTTGTGCATGCCACGAAGTGTATCAGCCCGCTACTTGAGCAGCCACCGGAAGAGCATGTGCTTCGTCGCCTGCCGCGACACGACGGCGATCGAGTCCACCAGCGGAATTTCCTTGGGGCAGACCTCGACGCAATTTTGCGCCTTGCCGCAGCCGGCGACCCCGTCGGGGCCCATGAGGGCCTCGATGCGCTCGGCGGAGTGCATTTTCCCGCTGGGATGCAAATTGAAGAGCCGCACTTGATTGATGGCCGCCGGGCCGATGAAGTCCGACGAGTCATTCACCTGCGGGCACGCTTCGAGGCAGCAGCCGCACGTCATGCAGCGCGAGAGCGGGTAGGCCTCTTCTTGCGTCTCTTGCGATTGGCGCGGGCCGGGCCCGAGCTCGTGGGTTCCATCGAGGAGGACCCAGGCTTTGACCTTCTTCAAGTCGTTGAACATGCGCGAGCGGTCGACCAAGAGATCGCGCACCAGCGGGAACTTGGTCATCGGCTCCAACGTGATCGTCTCGCCGCCCGGGGCCAGGTTGTCGACCAGCGCGGTGCACGCCTGCCGCACGCGCCCGTTCACCACCATGGTGCACGAGCCGCAGACCTCCTCCAGGCACACCGATTCCCAGACCACCGGCGTGGTGGGCTTGCCCTCCGTGGTGACGGGATCTTTGCGGATCTCCATGAGCGCGCTGATGATGTTCATCTGCGGCTTCCAGGTGACCTCGAACTCCTCCCAGCGCTTGCTGGCGGCTCGGTCGGGGCCGTCCTGCCGCAAGATGCGCAGCTTCACCCGCTTCGTCGATTTCGTGTCCTGCTTTTCCTGAACGCCGTTCGTCACGCTCGAGCTCCTCGTTTCGTTCGTCGCCTCGTCACCTGGGTCGCCTCACTCACCGGGTGGCCTCCTCGGCCTTTCCAGCCTTCGCCGCCGCCCCCGCCGTCGCGGTGGCCGCCGCGGCGCCTGCCGTCTCGTATTTGCGCGCGCGCGGCTTTACCAGGCTGGTGTCGACCTGGCCGGTCGCCTGCATCGCTTTGCCGTTGATCGAATAGTCGATGGTGGACGGGTACTCCACGCCGTGGTTCTGGCCCGGCGCGCCCTCGCGGTGGAGCGCGAACGTGGTCTTGAGCCAGTCGGCGTCGTTGCGGTCGCGGAAGGCCGGCTTGAAGTGCGCGCCGCGCGACTCGTCGCGGCGGCGTGCGCCGATGGCCATCACGCGCGCCAGCACGATCATGTTGAACAGGTGCCGGATGAACGGCGCGCCTTGGTTGGCGTGGCCCGCGGTGTCGGTCACGCCCGAGCGGCGCGCGCGCTCCTCGAGCTCGTCGATCTTGGCGATGACCCCGTCCAAGGTGGGGTTGTGGCGCTCGATGGTCACGTCGCGCAGCATCATCTCCCCCAGCTCCTCGTGCAGACGGTACGGGTTCTCGGGGCCGCTCATCTTCAGGATGGCGTCGTAGCGATCTTGTTCGCGCTTGCGGGCGCGCTCGAAGACCGCTTCGGGGAGATCGAAGGAGCTCTTGGCCAGGCCCTTTCGGTACGACGCGAGGGCCGGCCCGGCCACCATGCCGCCGTAGATGCAGCTCAAAAGCGAGTTGGCGCCCAGGCGGTTGGCGCCGTGGTACTGGTAATCGACCTCGCCGGCCGCGTAGAGACCTTCGATGCTCGTGGCTTGGTTGCGCGGAGACCCGAGCACCAACGAGCCGCTGGCCGAGCGCTCGAAGTCGACCCACAGGCCGCCCATCGAGTAGTGCACGGCGGGAAAGACGCGCATCGGGTTCGAGTAGGGATCCTCGCCCACGAACTTCTCGTAGATCTCGAGGATGCCGGAGAGCTTCTTCTCCAAGGTCTCGCGCGGCAGGTGCGTCAGGTCGAGGTAGACCTCGTTCTCGTTGCGCTTGCTGTTCGCGTTGAAGATGCCGCGCTTCTCGTGGAAGCACTTGAGAAAGAGCTCGCGGCTGGCGATGTCGCGCGGCACCAGGTTGCCGTAGCCGGGGTACTTCTCCTCGAGGAAGTACTCGCGATCCTTCTCGGGCACGTCGCGCCCGCGGCGCTTTTCGTTCGGGTCGCGCGGGACCCAGACGCGACCGCCCTCGCCGCGCGCGCTCTCCGAGATGAGGCGCAGCTTGTCGGCGCCGGGGATGGCGGTGGGGTGCACCTGGATGAACTCACCGTTCGCGTAGCAGGCGCCTTGCTGGTAGACCGCGCTGGCCGCCGTGCCGGTGTTGATCACGCTGTTGGTCGAGCGGCCGAACACGATGCCCGGGCCGCCGGTGGCGAGGCACACGGCGTCGCCGCGGAAGGCCTCGATGTGCATGGTCTTCACGTCCTGCGCGATGATGCCGCGCGCGATGCCCGCATCGTCGAGCACCACCGAGAGGAAGTCGTACCACTCGAACTTGCGCACCATCTTCTCGCCGCGCACGACCACGCCGCGCTCGTCCTCCACGTCGATGGTCTCGAAGCGGCGGACCTGCTCGTCGAGCGCGTAGAGGAGCTGCTGGCCGGTGGTGGCGCCGGCGAAGGCGGTGCGGTGGAAGAGGGTGCCTCCGAAGCGGCGGAAGTCGAGCAGGCCCTCGGGCGTGCGGTTGAACGGAACGCCCATGCGATCGAGCATGAAGACGATGCCGGGCGCGGCCTCGGCCATGCCCTTGACGGGGGGCTGGTTGGCGAGGAAGTCGCCGCCGTAGACCGTCTCCTCCAAGTGAACCTGGGGCGAGTCGCCTTCACCCTTGGTGTTCACGCTGGCGTTGATGCCGCCCTGGGCGCACACCGAGTGGGAGCGCTTGACGGGCACCAGCGAGAAAAGGTCGACGGGGACGCCCGCTTCGCACAGCTTGATGACCGTCATCAGGCCGGCCAGACCGCCCCCGACGACGATGACCCGCCGCACTTTGTTCGATTCACTCTTGAGGATGCTCTTCGTTGCCATAGAGTTGTGCCTTACATAGAGCCAATTTCGAGTAAATGGATAGCGATCGATGCTGAGGCTGCGTGCGCTTTCCACCGGGCTCGTTCTCGCGCTCGCCGTCTTGGCCGCCTGCGGAGGGGCGGGAAGGTGGCGAAGGCCCGTTCCTTTGCTCTCCAATACACCCAACGCGGCCCTCGAGATGAACGAGATTCGCCGGATGTGGGGAGATCTCGAAGGCCGCGATCGGGAAGCGCTGCGCGTCCGCATCCGGCAGTTTCTGGCCAAGTACCCCAACGACGGGGCCACACCGCTGGCCCGCACCTACCTGACCTTCATCCTGCTCAGCGATGGCGATTTCTCCGAGGCCAAGGCGCAGCTCGATTTTCTCGAGACCATCCCCATGGGCGCCACCCGCGATTTTTCGACGGTGGCCCGGGCCCGGCTCCTTCGGCTGACCGGGCGCGCCAAGGAGGCCCTGGAGCTCCTGGCGCCGCTCGCCGGGAAAATGGTCGACCGGCACGCGCTGGAGCTCTTTCAAGAGGAAATCACCCTCGATGCGGTCGCGGCGCACCGCGATTACGAGGCCATCGCCTACATGGACTCGTGGCTCCGCCACGGCGACGAAGAGGAGCGCGAGGAGGCCCGCCGCAAGATCCCCGAGGCGCTCGCGACCATGTCCCCCCAGGTGCTCGAAGCGTCCCTTCGCGCGATGCGGGCGACGGCCGCGCGCGGGCCCGGCGCCGGCGGCTACAGCGTCGAAATGCAGCGCTTCGTGGCGTCGCAGCTCGCGGGCTACGCGGTGGAGACGGGCGACGCGCGGCTCGCGCAGTGGCTCACGGATCCCGACGCCGGCGCCCCCGTGCTGGCGAGCGACGCGGGCGTGCTGGTGAGCGAGCTGGCCACGCGCAATCGAAGCACGCGCGCCGTGAGCGGGCGAACCATCGGGCTCGTGCTGCCGACCGGTTCGTCGTCCCTGCGCGACAGCGCCGCCGACGCCGCCCGCGGGGCCGCGTGGGCCCTCGATTTGCCGCGCGCCGCGAAGGACTCCGGCGACAAGTCGATCCTGGTGACCCGCGACGATGGCGGCCGCGCCGATCGCATCGAGTTGGTCCTCGACGATCTGGCGAGCGATGGCGCGGCGGTGATCCTCGCCGGCTTCGATCCGGATTCGGCGGACCGTGCGTTGCGATGGGCGGAGACGAACGGCGTGCCCGTCATCACCTTGGCGGCCCCGCGCAGCGCGTACCCCGGGCGATTCGGCTTCGTCGTGGGCGAGCCTCCGTCGTCCTCGATCGAGGTGCTGAGCGATGCGCTCCTCGCGCGCCGCGAAACCAAGGTCGCGCTGGTCACCGACGTGACCACGGTCGTCGATGTCGCGCGCGTGGTGCCGACGCGTCCCAAGCTCGCCTTCTTTCAGCCCGCGCCGTGCGAGCTCGGCGCGCCCGCGGCGAGCGGTCCTCGATTTCCGCTCCCCGCATGGGAAAAAGCAGGGGTTCGCACATGGCTGGTGGCGGGCCCCGAGCCGTGCGCGCGCGACGTGCTTCACGAGGTGGGCGAGCTTCGCGGTGCGCTCGTGGCGCTCACCCTCGAGGGCATCGGCGCGTACGAGCGCGCCGCGGCGGCGAAAGTGTTGAGCGCGGCGGCGGGATCGCTTCCCGTGCGCCAGGAGGCAGCTCCCACGCGCCGCGGGGCCGAAAATCGTGGCACATCGTCCCACGATGCGGGACCATCGGGTGCCGTGCATGCTGGCGGCGCCATCGACCCGGACATCCAACGGTTCATGATCAGCTTCAGCGCGAAGCCCACGTGGTTCACTGCGCTGTCACGCGACGCGGCGGTGCTCGCGCGCCGAGCTGTCGTCAGTTTGCCAACGGACGCGACGAGCCGCGCCGACGATGTCACCGCGCGCCGCGAAACGGCGCGAAAAGCGCTCGAGGGTGCGCGCGCACCGCTCTGGACCAGCGAGGAGTCGGGCTTCTCGAGCGGCGGCGAGGCCGCGGGTTCGAGTGAACATACGGTGAAGCGGACCGTCAAAGTCGTCGAGCTGCATTAAAGTCGCCGAGCGACTTTGTTCAGTCTTGAACTTCGCGTTCAGTGCTCCACTTTCTATGACGCACATCATGATCGGTACGCGCGACTCCAACGACCCAAAGGACCTTGTCCGTCACATCATTTTGACCCGACGGAGTGTCTCCGCGCTCACCGAGCCAGGGCCGAGCCCCGAGCAGCTCACCACCCTGCTGCGCGCCGCCGTGAGCGTGCCGGACCATGGGCAGCTTCGTCCGTATCGTTTCGTGGTCGTGCGCGGCAACGGGCGCGATCGCTTCGGTGATGCGCTCGCCGCAGCCGCGGCCGAGCAGCGCTCGGACCTTTCGCCGGCCGTGCTCGAGAAAGTGAAGCGAAAAGCTTTCGTCGCCCCGACCTTGATTGCCTTGATCGCATCGCCCCGCGCCAGCGCGAACATCCCCGAGTGGGAGCAGGTCGCTGCGGCCTCGTGCACGGGCTACGCGATCCTCCTCACGGCGCACACGTTGGGCCTCGGCGCCATCTGGAAGACCTCGCCCTATAGCGACGGCGCGGATCTGCGCTCCTTGCTCGCCATGGCGCCAAACGAGCGCCTCCTTGGCTGGGTCAACGTAGGCCGCCCCGCGCGCCCGCTCGACAGCGAGGAGCGACCCGACATCGATCTCAAAGCCGTCGCCGCCGTCCTGGACGAAAAGACCATCCTCCCCTTCGAGCTTTGAGCGTATTTCGCAGGCGTTATTTGCGCATTTTCAGGCGGTCGGGGCCTTTCTTTCGCGTTCCAAGTACGTCATCATAAATCCATTTGGCTGAAGCTCGACTTCGACCCGCGGCGTCTTCGCGACCTGCGAGCGCCCCACTTCCGAAAGGAGAGGCCCATTTGGATACGCGTAAACCTCTGCTCGTTCTGACACTCGCTTCCTTGCTCGTAGCGCTCCCGGCCATGACCGGGTGCAAGCGCATCGTGAGAGCCCTCGGGAAGGCTGCGGCGACCGCGGCCAAGGGGGACGCCGGAGCGGCCGGCGGGGAGGAGACCGAGGCGAGCAGCGCGTCCGCGGCCGAAGAGGTCTCCGAGGAGGAGGCCATCGGCGAGAAGCTGAACGCCTACATCGATTGCATCAACTCGATCTCCGATCGATTCCACGACTCGGGCCAGCGCTACTTCTCGTGGGCCGATCCGGAGAAGGGCCCCACCGGCAAGGAGCGGGTCATTTATGGGCTCTACACCATCAGCGATCCGGCCAAGTGCGCGGCGGGGATCGAGAAGGCCAAAACGATGAAGCCTTCCATCCCCGAGCTGGAGGCGGCGGGGACCGCGTACGCCGCGGCGGTGACCAGCGGCTTTCCGGTGCTGAAGGACGCCAACGATTATTACGATCAAAAGAATTACAAAGACGACAAGATGGCCAAGGGCCGCGCCCTGCACCCGCAGCTGGTGTCCGCGTTCGAAGGCTTCGACAAAGCCGACAAGGCGCTGCGGGCACAAGTCGATACGCTCAATCGCCAAGTGAAAGAGCGCACCCTCGCCAAGCTGGAAAAGACCGAGGGAAAGAAGCTCGCGTATTGGCGATCGTACACGATGCTCGTGGCCGAAGACGTCGTCAAATTGGGTGACTCGCACCCGCTCGACAAAGTCGATCTGCCGAAGCTCACGGCCAAAATCGACGAGTACGAGAAGGCCGTGAACGAGTTGAACAACTACATTGGCGCGCACAAGGACGAAGCCGACAAGTTCATGATGATCACGGCGCTGGCCAGCGAAGCGAAGAGCTTCCTCGTGGCGGCCAAAGAGCTCATGCGCCGCGTCCGCGACAAGGTGCCTTACTCCTCCGGTGAAAAGATGCACCTCGGAGGCTCGAGCGAATGGATGGTTGAAGGCTCCCCCGGAAAGCTCGTCAAGGCCTACAACAGCCTCGTAAGCCGCTCCAACTCGATCCACCGCCGCCCATAACGGAGCAGAGCCGATTTGCCCCCCTCCCCCCAGGGGGAGGGTTTGGGGGTAAGGGCGCCGAAGCCGCGCCCCACGCCGTTCGCGCTGCGAACCGCGACCGTCCCCGAGCGCCGAGCATCGTCCAAGCGGTGCATCGCCCGTACAGCGCGCCCACGGTAGGAGCGCCCCGCCCCGCATCCCCCCGCCGCAGGATCTGCGTCGGCGCGCGGAATGATCTCGCGTCCCGGCGGTTCTAGCGCCCGCAGCCATGTCGTCGTCGGCGCCTGAGATGACCCGATCCGAGCAGTTGACAGGTCTCCCCCGGTCAGTAGGATGCGCCGCGCGGGGGCGCCATAGGGCATTTTCTCGCAAATTCATGCCCTTTGCGCCTTTCACTCCGAAAGCCAAAGGGCGCCAGCAATCCCGCCTTCTCGCTGCTCTTTCCGACTGTTCTTTCGTCCCTCCCCCGGTCTTTCCTAGTTTTCCCAGCGTTCCGCGCTTCTAGTGACTGACCCGCTACCCCGGCAAAAAAGCGAACGAGCAAACCACGATGGCAACCGATGTGATGATTTACGCGAACGACCTGAGCAAACGCTTCGGGACGTTCCGTGCGGTCGATAAGATCAATTTCGAAGTTCGAAAAGGGGAGGTCGTCGGATTTCTCGGGCCCAACGGAGCGGGCAAATCCACGACGATGCGCATCCTCACCTGCTTCATCGCCCCCACCGATGGGAGCGCGCGGATCCGCGGGTTCGACGTCTTCGAAAACCCCCTCGAGGTGCGGCGGAGCTTGGGATACCTCCCGCAGCGCGCGCCGCTCTACCTCGAAATGAGCGTGCTCGAATACCTGCGCTTCGCGTCGGACCTGCGCCAGCTCGACAAGGCGGGCTTCAAGGAGCGCGCGCGCCGGGTGGTCGAGGTGTGCGGCCTCGCCAAGGTGTTGGGGAAAGAGATCCGCTATCTGTCGCACGGCTACCGGCAGCGCGTCGGCCTGGCGCAAGCCCTCATCCACGACCCGCCCATCCTCATCTTGGACGAGCCCACGAGCGATCTCGACCCCAACGAGAAGGCGGAGTTCCTCGATTACTTGAAGCGCATCGGCGAGGAGCGCACCGTTCTGCTCTCGACCCACAACCTGTCCGAGGTCGAGGCCGCGTGTGCGCGGGCCATCATCGTCTCGCGCGGCCGCATCGTGGCCGACGGCCCGCTCGACGAGATCCGCGCCAAGAGCGGCAAGGTTCGTTACGTCGTTTCGGTGCAAGAGTCGGCGGGCAAGGACCCGTACCGCGGCACCGGCGCCCCGCCCCGCAAGTCGGAGGTGGAGAGCGCGCTGGCGAAGATCAAAGGCGTTACGCGGGTGGTGGAGCTGCCCACCGACGATCGCGCGCACTCGTTCGAGCTGTCGAGCGAGCAAGAGCTCGATCTGCGCCCCGAGTTGTTCCGCCTCATCGCGGACAAGGGGTGGGTCATCCTCGAGCTGCACCGCGACACGCAGACCTTGGAGGACGTCTTCCGCAACCTGACGGTGGGCGACGCACGCCGCAACCGCACCCTCGGGACCTCGGCGGCCGAAGAAGAAGAAGCCGAAGAGGAGGAGGAAGAGGACGAAGAGGACGAGGAAGAAGACGAGGACGAGGACGAAGAGGCGCCGAAGAAGGGCAGCAAGCGATGAGCACTTTGGAAAACGAGCGAGAAGAGAAGGACACCAAGCCGGCCCCCGCTGCAGCCGACGACTCGGACGATGCTCCGAGGGCCAAGGCCGCCGCCCGCGACGAGGACGACGAAGACAAGGACGAGCCCACCAAGGCGAGCGTTTTGGCGCCGGCCTCGGTCCGTCCGGCGTTGCAAGCCGACGCCGCCTCCGCCGTGGCCGCCGAAGGCCCGGGCCTCAGCATCTTGCGCAACACCCTCACCATCGCCCGCCGCGAGACCAAGTCGTACTTCGACTCGCTGACCGCCTACGTGGTCATCGGCGGGAGCACCTTGGCGCTCGGGATTTACTTCTTCCTCGTGCAGGCAGGCGGCTTCTGGCAAGTCGACCGCGCCTCCATGACGCGCCTGTTCGAGTTCTTGCCGTGGATGCTGGCGGTGCTGGTCATCCCGCTCACCACCATGCGCGCGATCGCCGACGAGAAGCGCTCGGGCACCTTGGAGCTCCTCATCACGCTCCCCGTGCGCGACAGCGAAGTGATCCTCGGCAAGTACTTCGCCGCGGTGTTCATGTGCCTGATCCTGCTGCTCACCACCTTCATCTACCCGGTGGCCATGTTCGTGTGGCCGTGGCGCCTCGGATCGCTCGACTGGGGTCCGGTGTGGACCGGCTACCTCGGGCTGCTCCTCTTCTCGGGCGCCGGCGTGGCCGTGGGCATGCTCTTCTCGGCGCTCACCGAGAGCCAGATCATCGCGTTCTTCCTGACGGCGTTCCTCTTGGTCGTCATGCAGGCGCTCGGCCTGGTGGTCGAGACGCTCCCGGGCGCGCTGGGCGACGTCATCGCCTTCGTCAGCTTCCAATCGCGTTTCGCGCCGTTCGCGCGGGGTCTGCTCGACACACGGGCCATCATCTACTTCGTGTCGATTGGCGTTATCTGCTTGCTCGTGGCGTTCCGGTCCTTGGAAAGCCGCAAGTGGTCCTGATTTTCAACCGGAAATGATCTGACATCATGGAACGCAAAGCACGTGCGGCCGCCGAGAGCGGCGTCCTGCTCCTGGTCATCGCGGGCATCCTCGTCGCCCTGAATGCCCTCTCCGCGCTCGGAGTCTACAAGCGCTTCGACCTCACCAAGGCCGAGCGCTTCAAGCTGTCCAAGGGCAGCGCGAACCTCGTCCACGACATGAAGCAGACCATGAAGGTGGACTTCTATGTCACCAAGGGTCTGCCCAAGCTCGACGCCTTCGTGCGCGATCTCCGCGACCTGCTCCAGGAGTACAAGGACGCGAGCGGCGGCAAGTTCGACTACACGATCATCGAGGCCAAGGACGAAGAGCAGAAGAAGGCGGCCAAAGAGGCCGGCCTCCGCGAGACCCCCTTCGGCGAGGCCAGCGCCACCGAGGAGAAGGCCGCGGTCACCATGGGCTTCATGGGCCTCGTCCTCAAGTACGGCTCGGAGAAGGACACCCTGCCGTACCTCGACCCGAGCAACACCAGCGGCCTCGAGTTCTGGATCACCAACAAGATCCGCGAAATCCGCGACAAGGCCGACGACATCAAGCACAAGGTCGGCGTCCTCACGGGCCACGACGAGATGAAGCTCACCGAGGCGAACCTGGTGCCCGCGCAGCTGGGCAAGCCGTCGATGCAGGACATCCTCGTCAAGAACTTCCCCTTCTACTCGTTCCAAGACGTCGACCTGAAGAACGGCGACAACGCGATCGACGAGTCGCTCGATGGCCTGGTCATCACGCAGCCGGGCAAGGATCTCTCCGAGAAGGAGCTCCGCCGCATCGACGAGTTCTTGCTCAAGGGCAAGTCGCTCGCCATCTTCGCCTCCGCCGTCAACGTGAAGGCGAACGACGCGTCGATGAACGCGACCCTCGCGACCCACGGCCTCGAGAAGCTGCTCGAGGGCTACGGCATCGAGCTGAAGAAGGAAGTGGTGCTCGACTTCGGCCGCGCCTTCACCGTGAACATGCTCACCCAGGGCGGCATCGCGGCCAAGCGCTTCCCGCAGCTGCTCACCGTGCAAGACGATCCACGCTTCACCGGCGACGAGGCCCTGCTCGACGCGTCGTTCCCGGCGTTCTTCCGCATGACGGATCTCGCCGTGCCCTTCGCCTCGCCGCTGGTGCTCCACGCCGACAAGCAGCCCGACGCCACCGTGCGCGCCATCGCCCGCTCCTCGCCGAACGCCAACGCGGTGGGCGGCGACAGCGTGGACCTGAAGCCGTTCCAGAACTGGGCCACCTTGCGCAAGAAGGGCGCCCTCGCGCAGTACGCGATCGCGGCCTCGGTCGAGGGGACCTTGAAGACGGCGTTCCCCAGCGGCGACAAGCAGGGCATCGAGACCCCCGAGAAGAGCGCCAAGCCGGCCCGCCTCTTCATCCTGGCCTCCTCGCAGTTCTTGGCCAACCCCTTCGCCCGCGCCGGCAACGCGCCGGACATGGGCCAGATGGGCATGATGATGCCGCAGATGGGCGGCGACGAGCAGCTGCAGCAGCTCGCGCAGCCGTACGCGCAGCAGGCCATCACGCAGACGATCCTCTCGTTCAAGAACACCCTCGACTGGCTCGGTGGCGACAGCGAGCTACTGGCGGTGTCGGCGAAGATCCTCAACGAGGCTCCCCTGGTCTACGGCGAGGTATCGAAGCCGAACATCGACTTCGAGAACGAGACCGAAGAACAGCTCAAGAAGCGCGACGAGGAGATGAAGGCCGCGCGCAAGACGACGCAGAACAAGGTGCAGTGGCTGCTCATCCTGGGCATCCCGCTGCTCTTCTCCCTCTATGGCGTGTACCGCTGGCGTTCGCGCCTCGCCGCGCGTGAAAACGTGTCCTTGGCCTGAGTGTAGGAGTTCGTCGGAAAATGACCGGAACGCAGAAGATCGGAATCGGCGTGGCCGTCCTGGCCGTGCTGGGCTACGCGGTGTACGCGCAGTCGCAGAAGGATCAGTCGCTCGGCGCCGTGAGCAAGGAGAAGTCGTCCGAGCTGCCCGACATCAAGGGCAGCGACGACTTGGACAAGGTCGTCATCACCAACGCCGACAAGGGCGAGGTGGTGCTCGAGAAGAAGGGGGACAAGTGGGAGCTGACCAAGCCCGTCGCGTTCCCCGCGAACCAGGCGAACGTCAAGTCGCTCCTGGACAACCTGAAGGAGCTGAAGACGACCGACGTCATCGAGGCCAACGCCTCCGAGGACATCAAGAAGTCGTACCAGCTCGATCCGGCCCACGCGGTCCACGTGGTCGCGTACAAGGGCGCGGACAAGAAGGTCGACGACGTCTTCGGCAAGTCGGGCGGCCGCGGGCAAATGGTGATGGTCGGCGACAAGCCGGCCGTCTACTCGGCCAGCGGCTACTCGAGCTACCTGTACGCGCGCGAGGTGAAGGGCTGGCGCGACACGGAGATCCTCAAGTTCGACGACGCCAACGTCATCTCGTTCGTGGTCGAGAAGACGAACGAGCTCTCCGCCGGATCGACCGCCGACGCGGGGGCGCCCAAGAAGACCGCGGGCACCCTCTCGTTCACCAAGGGAGGAGACGCTAAAGGTGACAAGTGGGCGGGCACGTGGAACGGCCAAGCCATCGCGCGCTTCGACGAGGAGAAGGTGAAGGACGCGCTGCGCATCTTCAAGGCGCTCAACGCGGACGACTTCGGTGACGGCAAGGGCCCCGATGTGACCGGTCTCGATAAGCCGCAGGCGACGGTCACCATCACCCTCAAGGACAACGCGGGCAAGTACGTGCTCAAGGTGGGCAAGACCTCCACGGGCTCCGAGCGCTACGCGTCCAAGGACGGGAGTGATACCGTTTATGTCCTCCCCAGCGCGGCCTCCGAGTGGATCACGTCCGATATCTCGAAGTTCCAGCAGCCCGTCGATGCAGGCGCGCCGAAAGATTCCAAGCAGGCCAAGTAAGGCGAGTACATAAGACAACACGCGCAAAAGCGCAGCCGAACGAATCGACGCGCCGGGTCTCGGGGAGGCCCGGCGCGAATCGTTTTGTGGGCGTCAGCCGCTTGACGGAGTTGGCGCAAGTGGACTTATTGGTCCCGTCGCAACGCTTGCGTTGCCCAGGGAGGGGCTCACGGGGATGAATCGATTCGAGATGTGGTTTGCACCACGCGTTCGAATCGCTTTGGGAGTGGTGCGCCTTGGGAAACGAAACGCGAAAGCGGCGAGAACGTCAGGTAGGTGAAGAGAGAATTGAGGATGGACCGCGAGATGGATCGCGGGACACGTCGAAGGACGATTCGCGGAGCGCGTCGAAGGACGATTGGTTCGAGCGGGAGCTGACCCGCTCCTGTTTGCCCGCGCTCGCGGCCCCATTCGTCGAGCGCTTGACGGTGTGTGCCGTCGACGAGCTGCGAGGCCGCTACGAGCTGGGGCAGTTTCTACATCGCGTTCGTTATGATGCGATGGAGGACATTCCCTTCGATGCGTTCGAGGGATTGGGTCGCATCTTTGGCATGCATCCGAGCGCCCTCCGTCGATGTGCGCGCGTCACCGAGGTGTTCACGGCCGACGAATTCGAAGCGGTCCTGGCGTTGCGCGATGCGCGCGGGCTCGTGGTGACATGGTCGCACTTCGAGATGCTGGCGTTGGTGCGCGGCCGGGAAGCGCGTTTGCGCCTGGCGAACCAGATCGTCGCCGAGAGGCTCTCCGTACGCGATCTGGCCGCGCGAATTCGGCGGAACAGAAAACGGTCTGCCGCCTGAGAGACTGTCTCTCAATCGGCGCGCCACCTCCGCCGGCTGCGTTGACACGAGCGTTCTAAATCGCAAGGTGAAAGCCGAACCGGCACTTCACACTGAACGAGCGCGAACGCGCGCGAACGAGAGCGATGCACGATAAAGTTCTAGCCGAACGTGTGCAGTCGGACCCTGCACGGATGGTCGAAGGCCCGGAGCAGTTTCACCGGATGCCCGACGAATACAAAGAGCTCGTGGTCCACCAGATGATGGCGCACACCGAGGGCGAGCTCTCGGGCGCCGACGACTACCTCGAGCTCTTTTATCCGATGACGCAAGACCCCTTCGAGAAGAAGGTCTGTTGCGAGCGAGGTGGCGAGGAGGTCGACCATTACCGCAAGGGCGCGAAGGTGCTCTCCGACATCGGGCACGACGCCGCCTTCATGATGGACGTTCCGCTCCAAGATCGAAGCCTCTACGCCACCGAGGCCGTCAAGCGCATCGACAGCTGGCCCGAGCGCGGCTTCTTCTCGCTCCTCGGCGAAGCGGCCGTCTTCGACATTCTTTTGGAGATGTCCGAGAGCAGCTACAAACCCATCGCGGAGATGTGTCCGGGGGTCATCCGCGAGGAGCGGGTGCACGTGGCGCACGGCCTGCGCATCATCCGCGGCTTGTGCCAAACGCCGGAGGGCAAGGCGCAGGCCCAGACCGCGCTCCGCCGCTGGTGGCCCGTGGCTCTCGACGTCTTCGGCCGCAGCGGATCGAAGCGCTCGCAGCTCTATGTCAAATGGCGGCTGCGAAAGTACACGAACGAGCAAGCGCGCGACCGCTTCATCGAGGCGACGGCGCCCAAGCTCCGGCAGCTCGGCCTCGAGGTGCCCGACAACCACGAGAATCGACGGTTCTTATGAGCCACGGTCCGGTCATCGGCCCCAACGGGCCCGGGGTCATCCGCATGAGCGAGGCCTCGCCGCGGCGCTTTACCACGGCGGACAAGGCCATTCTCGAGCTGCTCGGCGGCGACGTCGGCTACTTGGATCGCTTCCGAAAGGTCACGACGCTCTCGCGCCAGGTGCGCTCGTCGGAGTACTTGCTCACCAACGCCTGCAACATCCGATGTGAAGGCTGTTGGTTCTTCGAGTACGACTTCGACAAAACCACCACCGAGCTCAAGTCCATCGAGGGCATCCGCGCCTTCGCGGAGAAGGAGCGGGCGCGCGGGGTCAACTACGCCATCATCATCGGCGGCGAGCCGGCGCTCATCCCCGATCGCATCGCGGCCTTCATCTCGGTGATGGACTACGTGACCATCTCCACCAACGGCTTGAAGCCCCTCCCGGTGGAGGGCTTCGAGAACGTGGCGGTGCAAATTTCGCTCTTCGGCGGCGGTGAGCTCGACGACAAGCTGCGCGCGATCAAGCCCGGCGGCAAGCGCTTTACGGGCCTCTTCGACACGGCGCTTCGCAACTACGAAGGCGATCGGCGCGCCTGCTTCGTGTTCGCCATCACCGAAGATGGCATCGACCACATCGAGCCCACGGTTCGCCGCATCCACGAGAACGGGAACCGGGTGAGCCTCAACTTTTACAGCAAGTACCACCGCGACGAGCCGCTGCGCATGCAGAACGCGCCGCGCCTGGTGGACGAGGCGCTTCGGGTGAAGGAGCTCTATCCGAACACCTTGCTCACGGTGCCGTACGTCATTCGCACCATCGTCACCGGCGAGTCTCATTGGGGCACCTTCGGCTACGACGTATGCCCGAGCCTCAGCGTCGACCATCCGTCCCACGCCGCGCGGCTCGCCAACGGCAACCCGGTCCTCCCGCGCTTCAACGCGTGGGCGGCCGACTGCAACACCGTCAATTTTTGCTGCACCTCGGGCCACTGCGAAGACTGCCGCGACAGCCAGGCGGTCCTCAGCTGGATCCTCGTGAGCCTCGAGCGCTTCCGCGAGAGCGGCGAGAGCTTGAAGACGTGGATCGAGATCAGCGAGAGCTACTGGAAGCAATTCTGCTGGGCGCCTTACGACACGCGCAGCACGGCAGCGGGGCAGGACCTCGGTCGTCTGACGGCGGCTTCGCACGAGGCCGGCCGCCCGGCGGGCAAGCGCGTCGCCCTTCCGCTGCTCGCCGGCGGGACGTGAGCGCGGGCGGAGTGTGAGCGTGCCTGTGTACGAGCGCAGGGGCGTATGAGCGCAGGGGCGTACGAGCGCAGGGGCGTATGAGCGCAGCACCGCTTGCGCGATGTGGCGCAGGTTCGGTGCAGGAGCAGCGCAGGTTTAGCGAGGAGAGCACGGAAGGATCCATGGATACGATTACGCAAACCGTCGATCCGCGGCGGCTCGCGGCCTATGCGGCGGCGTCCAGCATTTGCGCCGACCGCTACGCGAAGGCCTTCTACCCGATGACCAAGGACGCGGACGAGAAGATGATCTGCTGCGTTCACGGCGGCGAGCAGATGGCGCACTACATCGCGGCGACCGAGACCTTGCGCGGGCTGGGCGTCGACCTCGGCAACCTCACGGAGCGTCCGCTCACCGAGCGCGGGCTCGATGGAGTGGGCACCCTGGCGACCACCGCCAACTGGACGGAGCGCGCCGTGTTCTCGGCCCTCTTCGAGCGCGCCGTGACCTTCGTGCTGCGGGAGCTCGCCACGAGCGGGCACCCGGCTACGGCGGCCATGGCGAACTTTGCCACGCCGCGGGTGGAGCGCCATGCGGCGCACGGGCTCCGTCTTTTGCGCGCGATGTGCGCGTCGGAGGATGGCCGCGCGGAGGCGCAGGCCGCGGTGCGCCGCGCGTGGTCTGCGGCGCTGGCGTTGCTCGGCACGGGCAGGTCGCGCGGGGGCTTCGTGCAGGCGGTTCGCGACGAGCTCTCGGGGCTGGGGCTCGTGGCTCCGGAATGAGCGGACCATGATGCGCGCGGCCATCGTCGACAGCGTCAGGACGGGGATCGGGCGCGCCTTTCAAGGGCACCTGCGCGCGACGCGCCCCGACGATATGGCTGCACACTGCATCGATGCGCTCCTCGCCCGCAACCCGCGGGTGGCGCTGGAGTGGATCGACGACTGCGTGATCGGCTGCGCCTTTCCGGAAGGTCCCCAGGGGATGAACCTCGGGCGCAACGCGGCCGTGCTCTCGCGGCTCCATCAGGACACGGCGGGGCTGACCATCAGCCGGTACTGCGCGTCGGGCCTCGATGCGGTGGCCCACGCGGCGGGGCGCATCGCCAGCGGTCAGGCGACGATGCTCGTGGCCGGCGGGGCCGAGTCGATCTCGATGACCATGAAGTCGGTCAACGCCACCCACGTGCTCAACCCGGCCATCTACGCGCGCTCGCCGCAGACGTACCTGAAGATGAGCTATGGCGTCCCCACGGTTCCCTTCTGGAAGCGGGCGTTTCGCTCCATGGGCGAGACCGCCGAGGTGATCGCCCACCATGGAAAAATTACGCGCGCCGAGCAAGACCGCTACGCGTGGCAAAGCCAGATGCGCATCGCCGCCGCGCAGGAGCGCGGGCTCATGCGCGACGAGATCGTGCCGCTCACGGCGACCGTGCCGGTCGAACATGACGGGTGGAACGCAGCGGGCGCGGGCGCGGCGAGTTTCGGCGCTGCGGGTGCAGGCGCTGCGGGTGCGACGGGCGCGGCGAGTTTCGGCGCGACGGGCGCAGGCGCTGCGGGTGCGACGGGCGCGGCGAGTTTCGGCGCTGGGGGCGCAGGCGCGGCGAGTTTCGGCGCTGCGGGCGCCGCCGATGCGGCGAATGCCCACCACGCCACCGGCGTAGCGGTCGCGCCGGTTCTCGTCGATCGCGACGAGTGCAACCGCCCCGACACCACCGTCGAGGTGCTCGCGGGCCTCGACCCCGCGTTTCGCCCGGGCGGCTCGGTGACCGCGGGCAACGCCGCGCCGGGCGCCGACGGCGCATCGTGCATGCTCCTGGCGACCCCGGACGTCGCCGAGCGCGAGAAGCTCGACGTCCTCGGATGGTTCAAGGGCTACGCGACGGTGGGCTGCGCGCCCGAGCTCATGGCCGAGGGCGCGGTGCGCGCGATCGCCAAGCTGCTCGCCGCGCACCGCATGGCCTTGCACGAGATCGACCTGTTCGAGATCAACGAGGTGTTCGCCGCGCAGATCCTCTACTGCATCCGCACCCTCGGCTTGGACGAGGCGCGGGTGAATGTCAATGGCGGGGCGATCGGCTTGGGGCACCCCTTTGGGATGACCGGCGCGCGCCTCGTGGGCCACGCGGTGCGGGAGCTGCGCCGGCGCGGCGGGGGCAGGGGTGTGGTGGCGATGTGCGTGGGCGGGGGGATCGGCGCGGCGGGGTTGGTCGAGGTTTCGTAGGTCGTAGGTCTTTTTGCGTTGGAGGATGCGAATGTCGACAGCGGATCGTGTGAAGGAAATCATCGCCGAGCACCTGGCGGTGAGCGCGGACGAGCTCGCGCTCGATGCGTCGTTCGTGCAGGACTTGGGCGTCGATTCGCTCGACCTCTCCGAGCTCGTCATCGCCTTCGAGCAGACATTCAAGATCCGCATCTCGCCCGAGGACGCGCGCCAGATCCGCACGGCGCGGAGCGCGATCGAGTACGTCGAGTCCCGCACGGCGGCCTCGCTTCGAGACTCGGCCTGAGGCGCGCGATCCCATGCGCCGCGTGGTCGTAACGGGTCTCGGCTGTGTGTCCCCCCTCGGAAACGACGCCGACACCACCTTTACGAGGCTGCTCGAGGGGCAATCGGGCATCGGCCCCATCACCCACTTCGACCCCAAGGATCATCTCTCGCAAATCGCGGGAGAGGTGCGCGGGTTCGATATTTCCCAGTACGTGCCCTCGCGCAAGGCCGCCAAGCACATGGACACCTTCGTCCACTTTGCGATCGCGGCGGCCGACATGGCCATCGCCGACAGCGGCCTTTCGCTCGACGCCGTGGATCGCGAGCGCGCGGGCGCCGTCATCGGCACGGGGGTGGGCGGCTTGCAGGTCATCGAGGCGCAGCAGCGCACCTTGCTCGCGCGCGGCCCGCGGGCTGTCAGCCCGTACCTGATCCCGATGTTCCTCGGCAACTTGGCGCCCGGCCACCTGGCCATCCGCTACGGCCTGAAGGGCCCCAATGTGCATGTCTCCACGGCCTGCGCCACCGGCACCCACGCCATTGGCGAGGCCGGGCACGTGATCGCGCGCGGCGACGCCGACGTCATGCTGGCGGGCGGCTCCGAGGCCGGAACCACCCCGCTCCTGGTCGCCGGATTCTGCGCGGCCAACGCCCTCAGCACGCGCAACGACCGCCCCGAGGAGGCCAGCCGCCCCTTCGATCGCGAACGCGACGGCTTCGTCATGGGCGAGGGCGCCGGCATCCTGGTGCTCGAGGAGCTGGAGCACGCCCGCAAGCGCGGCGCGACCATCCTCGCCGAGCTCCGCGGCTACGGCCTCACCGACGACGCGCACCACGTCACCGCGCCCGAGCAGAGCGGCGACGGCGCCAAGCGCGCGATGCAGGCCGCGATCGCCCGCGCCAAGATCCACCCGGAGGAGGTCGACTACGTCAACGCGCACGGCACCGCGACCCCGCTGGGCGACCGCATGGAGACGAACGCCCTCAAGGCCGTGTTCAAGGAGCACGCCACCTCGCGCAAGCTCTGGATCTCCTCCACCAAGTCGATGATCGGGCACCTCCTCGGGGCGGCGGGCGCCGTGGAGGCCATCGTGTGCATTCAGACGATCGCGCGCAGCAAGGTGCACCCGACGATCAACCTGCGCACCCCCGATCCCGAGTGCGATCTCGACTACGTGGCCAACGAGGGCCGCGACCGCAAGGTGCGCGTCGCGCTGTCCAACTCCTTCGGCTTCGGCGGCCACAATGCCACCTTGCTATTTGCGGCCTTCGAGGGGTGAACGTGAACGCGGAGCTGCCCTCGAACATCACGTTTCTGCAGCGGGGCGTGCTCCATAGCAACAGCATCCTCGTCCACGACGACACGTCGTTCGTGCTGTTCGACACCGGCTACTACACCGGTGCACCGGCCCTCGAGCGCACCATCCTCGAGCGCACCGGGCGCACCCTCGGCGACCTCGCGCTGATCGTCAACACGCACGTGCACCCCGATCACACGGGCGGCAATGCGTACCTGCAGGAGCGATCGGGCTGCGACATCGTGACCAGCGAGATCGACGGCATGCTCGTGGAGAGCGGCGACCCCGTGACCTTGATGCGGGACTGGGCCGACCTCCGCTGCCCGGCTTTTCAACCGTCGCGCACCGTTCGCCCGGGGGAGACGCTCGCCTTTGGCGGGGTGGAGTTCACGGTGGTCGATGGCTCGGGTCACTCCGCGGGCGAGGTGAGCTTCTACGCACCGCGCCACAAGCTGCTGATCTGCGGCGATCTGCTCTGGCAAGCAGGCTTCAGCAATGTCGTTCCCCTCGTGGAAGGCGTGGCGGGCCTTGCGCGCCACGAGCGATCGCTCACGGGGCTGAAGACGCTCGACGTCGACATCGCGATCCCCGGCCACGGTCCCCCCATCGTGGGGCGCGAGGCCGTGCGCGAGGGCATCGATCGCACCATCGAGACCATCCGCTTTTTACGCTCGCGGCGCGACCGTTGGGCCACCACGTCGCTCAAGGCCTTCATCGTCATGCACGTCCTCGTCGAGGAGCGCGTGATGCGGCGCGACTTCGTGGCGCGGTGCGCACGCTCGCCCTGGTTTCGCGAGCAAGCCGCGCGCTTCTTCCCCGACGATGGCGCGATCGCGCTGCTCGACGGCCTCCTCGACGATCTGCTCACCCGGCGCGTCTTGTGCGCGCATGAAGACGGCACCCTCACCAGCACGCTCCACGCGTGAAGGCACTCCCATGGCGCACCCTCTCGAAGCGAGTCAAACGGGTCAACTCGGCGAAACCGGCAAAACAGGCGAAACAGAACAGCTGCTGTCCGCGTGGCGATCGTGGCTCGATGCTTGGAACCGTCACGATCTGGAGGGCATTCTCGCGCACTACGCCGAGGATGTCGTGTTCACGTCCAACGCCGTGAAGGCATTGGGCTTCGACCCCAGCGGCTCCGTCAAAGGCATCGCGTTGCTACGGCAGCTTTTCGAGGCCGGGCTGCGGGCCTATCCCGATCTGCACTTCACCCCGATCCAAGCCTTCGGTGGCGTGCGCAGTCATGCGCTTCACTATATTGGCATCGAGAAGCGGCTGGTGGTCGAAGTACACGAAGTGGATGCACGCGGAAGGATCGTGATCGCCAGCGCCTACCACGGGCCACGTAGCGCTTGACCGTCACCTCCAGGCCCTTCATACGTGTTCCATTCCCTTTGGAGGAGCGGCTGCAATGGATATTTCGATCCGCCGTACGACCCAAAAGAAGCCTCGCCCGCCGGCCTCGGATCTCGGCTGGGGGCAGTACTTCACCGATCACATGTTCCTCATGGACTACGAGCCCGGGCGCGGTTGGCACAACCCGCGGATCGAGCCCTATGGTCCGCTGACCATCGATCCGGCGGCGGCCGTGCTTCACTACGCGCAGGAGCTGTTCGACGGCTTCAAGGCCATCCGCGGTGAGGACGACAAGGTCCGCCTTTTTCGTCCGGATCGGCACTGCGCGCGCCTGGCGGAGGGCTCCGTGCGCATGTGCATCCCGCCGGTGCCCACAGATGCGATGCTGCAGGCCGTCTTGGAGTTCGTGCGCGTCGACCAAGACTGGGTGCCCTCGCAGCGCAACGCGGCGCTCTACTTGCGTCCCACGCTCATCGGGACGGAGCCCTTCTTGGGCGTGCGTCCTTCGCGCACGTACACGTTCTTCATCATCGGCTCGCCCGTTGGCGCGTACTACGCCGAGGGGTTCAACCCGGTGAGCATCTGGGTCGAGCAGGAGTGCGTGCGCGCGGCTCGTGGCGGGCTCGGCGCGGTGAAGGCCGGCGCCAATTACGCGGCCAGCCTGTATGCGGCCGAGCGGGCCAAGAAGCACGGGTACTCGCAGGTCCTCTGGCTGGACGCGGCCGAGCACAAGTACCTCGAGGAGGTGGGCACCATGAACCTGTTCGTCGGCATCGACGGCACGTTCATCACGCCGCCGCTCGAGGGGAGCATCCTCGAGGGCGTCACGCGCAACTCGATCATCACGCTCCTTCGCGACTGGAACTACGAGGTCGTCGAGCGACGCCTTTCCATCGACGAGATTCAAGAGGCGCACACCCAGGGCCGGCTGAACGAAATCTTCGGCTGCGGCACCGGCGCCGTCATCTCGCCCGTGGGAGAGCTGGGACACAAGGACAAGCGCTTGAGCATCAACGACCGCAAGCCCGGCCCCGTGTCGCAGCGCGTCTTCGAAGAGCTCACCGGCATTCAGCAGGCGCGCATCCCCGACACGCGCGGCTGGCTCGTCCCCATCGACTGAGCTACTTCGCCGCGGTGCTTCGTGGAGGCGCCGGGGCAAACGCGTCCCACATGTCCGCCCGTTCCACGATGTCCAGCGGGGCATCGCCGAACCTCAGCCAGCGGGTGGCGCGCGGACGAATGCCCTCGACCCCGCCGCGGGTCAGCAAGGTGGCCGCCCAGCCCACGGCCAGGGCGGCCACGGGACGCACGGCGGCCACGCGCAAGAGGCGCACCTCGCGCTCGGGGGGGATCGGCATCAAGGGGCGCAGCTTGGTGGCGGCGCGGTAGGGCGCGTCTTGTCCGAAGTGAATCGGAGAGGTCCAGAGGGCGATGACCAGCTCCGCGTGCAGCGCCATCAAGGAGGCCATTTGCGCGCGCGGCGCGTCGGCCTCGGAGAGACGACGCAGGGTGCCGCAGAGGTAGGCGCGCTCGGGCGGTGGGTTGCGCGAGCGCAGGCGTGAGCCGGTGCCCTCGCAGCGGCCTTCCACGAGCACCCGGTCCATCGCGTCGGCTTCAATGGCGTGCATCTCGGCCTCGGAGCGCGCTGCATTTGCGGTGGAGATCGCTTGCCGCAGCTCTTTTTCCGCGCGCTCCATGCGGGTGAACAGCTCGCTGTCGGTGGTGAGCCCCAGGTGCGCCGCCGCCGCGCGCTGCACCTTGTCGCCGTCGTGGGGCGGATCTTTGGCCGGCTTGGCCTGGTCGAGCGCGACCCGAAGGCGAGCGATGGCCGCCGCGCTCTCCATGTAGCCTGTGGTGAGATGCTCCAGCGCATCGAGCGAGTCGTCCAACTCGTTGGCCTCGAACTTCGTCAGCGCCCCGTCCCGCAAGCTGCCGCGCACATCGTTCAGGCGGCGCGCGAGCCATTTGTCCCGCTCCTTGGTCGCCTCGGGGGTCGCCGGCTGCACCCAGCACGCGACCATGCCGCGAACGAGCTCGCTCGCCGAGCGCGGGAGCGCCCGCTCCTCCGCGACCCGCGCCATTTCCTCGTCGATGAGCCGCACCAAGAGCCGCCGTTCCAGCTCGCTGCCCCGGGTGAGCGGATACGACCACTCCCGCGCGCGCTGCGAGGCGCCCGACAAGCCGCGGGCGCGGGCCTCGAAGGAGAACAGGTCGAGCGCGCCCTCGTCGCCCACCTTCAAGGTCGAATCCTCCGCCAAAATGGCGCCCATCACGTTCTTGCGCACGTCGGCCTCCTTGGCCGCGATGCCCGTGCGCCGTGCCAGCCGCGCGTCGAGGGCCGAGAGCTCGCCGAGGATCGCCTCCTCGTCGCGCGCGAATCGCTCGGTGTTTTCGCTTCCGGGCTCGGTAGCGGCCGCGGGGGTTCGGGAAGGCGCCCGCGCGGCGCACCCGGTATCGAGCATGGCCAGAGCCGCGAGGCCCAGGGCGTGGGCAGCGGCAACCGCGGAGACCGCACGCGTGAACCTCAAAATCCCAGCACTTTCACGATGACCCGCTTGTCCCGCTGACCGTCGAACTCCGCGTAGAAGACCTCCTGCCACGGCCCCAAGTCGAGCTTCTTCTTGGTGATGGGCAAGGTCACCTCGTGGTGGATGAGCAGCGATTTCAGGTGGGCATCGCCGTTGTCCTCGCCCGTTCGGTGGTGCTCGTAGTCGGGGCCGGCGGGCGCCAGATCCTGCAGCCACTTCCAGATATCGTGGTGCAGCCCGGGCTCGTTGTCATTCACGAAGACACCTGCGGTGATGTGCATGGCGCTAACGAGCATGAACCCCTCGCTGATATCGGTCCGGTCGAGGATGGTCTTCAGCGTGGGCGTCAAGTGCACCAGCTCGCGCCGGTTGCGCGTGTGCATGGTCATGTACTCGGTGAACGACTTCATCGTGATCTCCCCGCTTCGCGAAAGGTGTACTACCCTCACCATCCATCGGCATGAAATACGCCACGTCGTTTTCGGTCGCTTCCTCCACTTCTACAAGGTTTCTCGATCGGGCGGTACGACAGGCCGAGCGGGTGCTCGCGCACGCGGCTCGCTCCGCCTGGCCCCATGTGCAGAAGCTCAATCGTGCCATCGAGCGGCCTGGAAAGCGCCCCAAGTGGGCGCCTGCCCCGCTCTTGAAGCGCCGCGAGCGGTCCTATCCCCAGCTCGGTTTCCCGCGCACCACCGACTCGCTCTGCCCCAAGTGCGTCAAAGAAGTGCGCACCGAGATCCTCTCCGGGCAGCGCGATCTGCGCACCTTGATCGACGGCAAGCCGGGCGAGATCAAGGCCGAGATCATCGAGCGCGACGGGCAGGTGCTCATGACCAAGGAGTGCCCCACCCACGGCCGCTTCGAGGACGTGATGGCGGTCGACGCCGCGTTCCTGCGCCGCATCGAGAAGCTCTACCCCGGGCGCGACTACCTGGCGCCGCTCACCAAGCTTCGCGACCACGGCAGCTCCAGCGTCAAGTACGGCCGCGGCTCGGTGCTCACGGTGGATCTCACCAACCGCTGCAACATGATGTGCGATCCCTGCTTCATGGACGCCAACCAGGTGGGCTACGTGCACGAGCTCTCCTGGGAAGAGACGAAGAAGATCCTCGACGACTCCCTCGACATCCAGCCGCGCCGCCAGATGAGCGTGCAGTTCTCGGGTGGGGAGCCCACCTTGAGCCCGCACTTCCTGCGCGCCATCCGCTACGCGCGCGAGGTCGGCTATTTTTGTGTGCAAGCTGCGACCAATGGGGTCAAGTTCGCGCAGGATCCCGAGTTCGCGCGGCAGGCCAAAGAGGCGGGCATGCGGCTCGCCTACCTGCAGTTCGACGGGGTGACCAACGAGGCCAACTCGCACCGCAAGGTGGGCAACCTGTTCGACGTGAAGCTGCGCGCCATCGAGAACCTGCACGCCGCCGGCATCGACGTGGTGCTCGTGGTCACGGTGGTCAACGGCGTGAATAACGACCAGGTGGGTCCCATCGTCGACTTTGCCATCGCCAACGCCGATAAGATCACGGTCATCAGCTTTCAGCCCGTGAGCTTCACCGGCCGCGACGAAGACGTGAGCGACGAGACGCGCATCGCGCAGCGCTACACGTTGAGCCACCTCGCCCGCGACGTGAAAGCGCAGACCGGCGCCACCGAGCCATTGCGCGACTGGTTCCCGCTCTCGGCCATGGGGCCGTTCAGCGATCTGACCGACCTTCTCATGGGCGATCAGTCGGACTTCGGCGCGCTCAAATGCGGCTGCCACCCCAACTGCGGCATCGGCACCGTCCTGTTCGTGCACAAAAAGACGAAGCAGATGGTGCCGCTCACCGAGTTCCTCGATCTCGAGCAGCTGCTCGAAGACATTCAAGACGTGACCGACGCCGCCCAAGGCCGGGCCATCACCTTGGCGGAGGTGGGGATGGCGCTCTTCAAGAACTTCAAGCCGGAGAAGGCGCCGAAGGGCTTTACGTTCTACCACCTCATCAAGCAGTTCATGAGCCAGACCGGGAACCGCGGCAAGCGGGTGGGCGAGTTCGAGAGCGACGCCGGCGAGTTCGAGTGGCGCGCGCTCTTCGTGGCCGGCATGTGGTTTCAGGATCTGTTCAACTACGACTTTCGCCGGACGGAGATGTGCATCATTCCATACGGTACGCAGATGGGCGAGATCAGCTTCTGCGCGTACAATACGGGGGTTGGCTGGCGGAACATCATTGAGAAGATGAAGGCCAATGCCACCGTGGCCGAGTGGTATCGCGAGAAGGGGCGCCATCCGATTTACGCCAAGAACCAGGACCTGCCGCTCCCCGAGGCGCTGGGGACCATCGTTCTTCCCGAGTCGGCGCAGAGGCTCGAGGCGGAGTCGCAGGCGCGAAAGCGGGTGCGGTTGCCGTTGATCGCGGCGGAGTAGCGGGGGGACGGGCGACGGCGCTGCAGCAGGGCAACGGTCGACGTGGTGCCGATTTGGTCGGTCGACGCGGGTTAGTGGCGTTTGCACGCGAGGGCGTGGGAGCGGCGGTCGGCTTCGCGGGCGGTGACGGAAGGGGGGGTCGCGTGGCCCCATCGGTCCACGACGACGCGGTATGCGTCGCAGGCGGCGGTGGTGTCGCCGAGCTTTTCCTTGGCCATGCCGAGCCAGAGGTGCGCGCGCATGTGGAGCGCGGGGTAGTCGAGACCGTGGCAGGCGTGCGCGCCCCGTTCGAGGAGGTGCGCCGCCTTCGCCTCGTCGCCGGCGAGCAGATGGACCCGACCTGCGAACGCATCGAGCAGACCGACGCGCCATTTGCCGTTGGGGTAGCGCGGGCGGCCATCGTTTTGGTCGGCGGGGATGAGCGCGAGCGCTTCGGCGGCATCGGCCGGGGTGGCGACGGCGTTGCCCCAGCGAAAGACCCAGCGCTCGAAGTCGTTGAGCACCGGGGCGTGCACCTTGTCCCAAGCGTCGGTGGCCTTGCGCCAGGCGCCTGGGGTGATGCGCCCGCCGTGGAGCTCCGCCGCGAGCAGCCATGCCTCCGACTCGGCGGCGTTGAGCGTGTCGCCGTTGTCGCGCGTCCACGCATCTTTGCGGCGGAAGGCCTGCTCGGCCACGCGCGAGGCGCGCCCGACGTTCCCCGTCTCGAGCAGCGCTTCGACCGAGAGCATCGAGGCGCTCCAGTGCGGCTCCAGCGCCCCGGAGCCGGCCAGCTCGGCCTCGAGCTGCTCGGCGGTGCGCAGCGCGGCGTCAAAGTTGCCGGCCCATATCTCGAGCTTCGCGGTTTCGAACAGGCGCGTGCGCTCGCGCAAGGCGGGCGGCAGCCGCTGCCAGCGCAAGAGCAGCACCTCCTCGATGGCCTCCCGCGGCGCCTGCGTGGCCGCCAAGTTGATCGCGAGGTTGCTGAACCCCGAGGACTCCTCGCGATCCCAAGACGTATGGCGCCGAGCCTCCGCCGTGGCCTCTTCGCATTGTCCGAGGCGGCGAAGAAGGAGGATGCGGTCATCCATGCAGTCGACGGAGCCGGGGGACGCCTTGAGGCAATGATCGAGGGCCACGCGCTTTTCCTCGTCGCGACCGAGAAAGTCGAGCGCGCGCGCCTGCAGCTGCCATGCGTCGGAATACGCGGGGTCGATCCCCGCGGCCTTGCGCGTGCGGTCGAGCGCGAGCTCGAGGTCCTCCCGGTTGCGCGCGAAGGTCATCTTTTCGATCGCCGAGAGGACGAGCAGCTCCGCGTCCATGGGGAATTTTTGCACGGCCTCGTCGAGGAGCCGGTTGGCCTCGTCGTAGTGGGGCATGTCCTCCGCGACCAGGGGGGCGAGCGCATCCATGAGCATGCGATCGCGCTCGCTCAACACGTCGCGGATGCGCATGGCGTCCCGAAAGTGTTCGCGCTGCACCGCGATGGGCACGACGGCGCTGCCGGCCGCGCCCGCGAAGCGCCGAAAGCGAATCTGCGGGCACGCTCCGTCGGCTTGCATCGCCTCGTCGAACAGGCGACGCGCGCCGTCCCACCGCCCCTCGCGCATGGTCTGCAAGGCCTGCTGCAACAAAGCGGCCCCGCGCGGCGTGCAGAGCGGCGAGACGGGGAGCGCGGTCATGAGCGTGCCCACCGGCGCCGCGACCGGCTCGGTCTCCGCCGGCTTTCGCCGGTGGTACGCGAACCCCAAGATCAACGCCCACGTCACCATGACCGCTCCCGCGAGCGCGAGCACACGCCGCAGGCGCTTGGGGGCGCGCTCCGACACCGGTAGCAGCGGCGGGGGCTCCGACTTGGACACGACGTCGAAGGAGCGACGCGACGTCAACGTGGTGCCCAAGAGCTGCCCGGCGATGCGCTCCAGCGCGAGCTTCACCGCGGTGGCCGAGACGGGCCGCTTTTCGCGATCCTTCGAGAGCAGGCGCGCGATGAGCGCGTCCAGATCCGGAGGTACGTCGGGGCGGAGCTTCGCGAGGCGCGGCGGCTCGTGCAGGAGCAGCATGGAGAGCACGGTCACCGGATCGGGGCCGTCGAAGACATCGCGGTTGGCCAGGCAGCGAAAGAGCACGCAGCCGAGGGAGTAGAGATCGGCGCGCCCGTCGAGATCCTCGGCGCCGCGGGCCTGCTCGGGCGCCATGTAGCCCACGGTCCCCAGCACCGTGCCGGACGTGGTCACCTCTTGCGCCGAGGTCGCGCGCACGATGCCGAAGTCGACGAGCTTGGGCCTCACCAACTCGCCTTTGACGAGCAAGATGTTGCTCGGCTTCACGTCGCGGTGCACGATGCCGATGGAGTGCGCGGCGGCCAGCGCCCCCGCGAGCCGCCGCCCCATCTCCAGCACATCCGCCAGATCGAGCCGCCCGCCATTTTCGGCGACGCGCGCGAGCCGCACGCGCAGGCTCTCGCCCTCGAGCCACTCGATGGCGAGGTAAGGGGCGCCGCCGTCGGCGATGCCGTGCGCGAGGTAGCGCACGATGTCCGGGTGCTCGATTCGCCCCAGCGCGTCGGCCTCCATCGCGAACCGTCGCACGGTCGACGGCTCTGTTTTGTGCAGGACCTTGAGCGCGACCGTGGCTTGGGTGACCCGGTCGAAGGCACGGTAGACGATGCCCATTCCGCCGCGGCCAGCTTCCTCCTCGATCTCGAAGCGGTCGGCGAAAACGCTGGGAGCTTCCGCATCTCGGCTGCCGGACATGCGATTGAACGTGCCGTTCAAGGAGCGGGAATGCTACCGCTTCGACCCTGCGTGTGCAATTGACGCGCCCCCGAGGTGGAGCGTGCGCGCGAACGAGCTTCGCGCGGCGGCCGAGGCGGCGAGGTCATTCCTTGCACCCGAGCGTGCGGATGCGCCGCGCGGCCTCGCGCGCGCTCACCGAAGGCGGTTTCGCATGGCCCCACCGACGGACCACGAAGCCGTACGCGTCGCACGCCGCTGCCGTATCGCCGAGCTTCTCCTTGGCCATCCCCAGCCAGAGGTGCGCGCGAACGCTGGCGAACGGGAACTCGAGCCCCTGGCACCCGCGCGCGCCGTTCTCCAAGAGGGGCGCCGCGCGCGCGAGGTCGCCGGCTTGCAGATGAATGCGGCCCGCGAACGAGTCGAGCAGGCCCACGCGCCACTCGACATTGACGTCGCGCGTGGCCTGGCGAACCTCGCCCGTAGGGGCGTGCGCCACGGCCTGGGCGGCCACGCCTGGCCGCGGGGAGTCGACGACATTGCCCCAACGAAACACCCAGCGCTCGACGTCGTTGAGGGCGAGCTTGCTCGAGCGTTCCCAGGCGTCGGCCGCTCCACCCCACTCGCCTGCCGACATCCTTCCGCCGCGGAAGGCCGCGGCGAGCAGCCACGCCTCCGACCGAACCACGTCGAGGGCCGTCCAATTGTCGCGGGGCCACGCCTCCTTGCGGCGAAGCGCTTGCTCGGCGATGCGCGCGGCGCGGGCCGTGTCGCCGATCTCGAGGAGCGTATCGACGGAGACGATGGCGGCGCTCCAGTGGGCCTCGAGATCGCCGAGGCCGGTGCGGTGTTGCTCGAGCCGCTCGGCGGTGGCGAGCGCAAGGTCGAAGTTGCCCAGCCACGCTTCCAGCTTCGCGGTCTCCACCAGGCGCGCTTGCTCGCGGTACTCGGCCGGCACGTGGTTCCAGTGCGCGAGCAGCACTTCGTCGATGGCCTCCCGCGGGGCCTCCGTGGCCGCCAGGGCGCCCGCGAGCGACGCATAGGCGAGGGTTTCGTCGGGTTCCCACGAGGTCCATCGCCGGGCGTCGGCGGCCGCCTCTTTGCACTGGCCTAGCGTGCGAAGCAAAAAGAGGCGGTCGGCCAAGCAGTCGACCGAGCCGGGAAGGATCTTCAAGCATTGCTCGAGGGCGGCGCGCGTCTCCTCGGCGCGGCCGAGAAAGTCGAGCGCGCGTGCCTGGAGCTGCCAGGCGGCCGAGAAGGTGGGGTCGATGGACGTGGCCCTCCGAGCCGTCTCCAGGATGGCCTCCAGATCGTCGCGGCCGCGCGCGATGTTGAGCTTCTCGTACGACGCCAAGACCAGGAGCTCGGCGTCCATGGGAAACTGGCGCACGGCCTCGTCGAGGAGCCGGTTGGTCTCCTCGTGGTGCGGGACGTCGTCGGTGACGAGCAGCCCGAAGGCTTCGAGCACGAGCCGATCGCGCTGGCTCAAACCGTCGCGAAAGCGCATGGCCGTCCGCAGTCGTTCGCGCTGTTCGCTCACGGGTACGAGCAGCTCGTCGATGATCAGGTAGCGCCGGAATTGGATCTGCGGGCACGTGCCATCGGCCAGGGCCGCCTGCTCCAAGAGGCGCTCGGCGCCGCCCCATCGTCCCTCGCGCATCCGCAGCACCCCTTGCTCGTACAAGGCCACCGCGCGCGGCGCGCAGCTCGGCGAGACGGGGAGGGCGCCGACCACCGTGGGCGCGGGTGGCGGCACCTTTGGCTCGAGCAAAGGCGAAATCGACGGCAGACGCCGCGGCGCGAGCGCGACGCCCAGAACGGCGATGACGGCGACGCCGGCGGCTGCGAACGCCGTGCGGAACCATCGCTTCCCGCGCCGCATCTTCGCGGACGCGGGCGCATTCGCCGGTCCGTGTGCGTTCCCGAGCTTGGGCGCACGCCGGCGTCCCGATGCATCCGGGCGTTCCGATGCATCCGGACGTCGCGGTGCATCCGGGCGTTCCGATGCATCCGGACGTCGCGGTGCATCCGGGCGTCGCGGTGCGTCCGGGCGTCGCGGTGCATCCGAGCGTCGCGGTTCATCCGGGCGTCCCGGCGCACCCGCGCGTCGCGGTGCATCCGGGCGTCCCGGCGCACCCGCGCGTAGTGCCGCATCCACGGTCCCGCGCGCCTTGGTCCGCTCCGGCGTTTTCGCCGTCGCCGGCAGCGGCTTCGCATCGAGATCCGGCAGGGGTCCGCGAAACCGCGGAGACGTCTGCGTCGCGATCATGAGATCGGCGCCGATGCGCGCGAGCGCGTGCTTCACCTCCGTCGCCGAGTCGGGCCGATTCTCACGCTCTTTCGCGATCATCCGCCCGATGAGGGCGTCGAGCTCGCGCGGAACATGGGGCCGCAGCGTCGCGAGGCGCGGCGGCTCGTGCAGCAGCAACATGGAGAGCACGGTCACCGGATCGGGGCCGTCGAAGACATCGCGGTTGGTGAGGCAACGAAAGAGCACGCATCCGAGCGAATAGAGATCGGCGCGCGCGTCGAGATCGCCCGAGCCGCGCGCCTGCTCGGGCGCCATGAAGCCGACGGTGCCCAGCATGGTGCCCGAGGTGGTGACGAAGTCCGGCGAGGCCGCCCGGATCACCCCGAAGTCGACGAGCTTCGGCTTTTGCAGGTTGCCGCCGACGAGCAAAATGTTGCTCGGCTTCACGTCGCGATGAACGATGCCCATCGCATGCGCCGCCGCCAGCGCCCCCGCGAGCCGCTGCCCGAGCTCCACCACGGCCGCCATCTCGAGCTGCCCGCCGTGCTCCGCGACCCGTTTGAGCCGGACGCGCAAGCTCTCGCCCTCCAGCCACTCGATGGCGAGGTAAGGCTCGCCCTCGTCGGAGACGCCGTGCGCCACGTAGCGCACGATGTCCGGGTGCTCCAGCTTCTCCAGCACCTCGGCCTCGCGCGCGAACCTTCGAATGACCCCGGGCTCGATTTTGTGCAGCACCTTGAGGGCAATCGTGCTCTGGGTGACGCGGTCCCGCGCGCGGTAAACGATGCCCATACCGCCGCGCCCCGCCTCCTCCTCGATCTCGAAGCGGTCGGCAAAGAGCTCCCGCGCGCGCGCACCTCGAACACCCTCCATGCGATCGCGCGCCGGCCCCCTCAAGAGGCGTCAAGGTAATGCTTCAGCACTTCGCGCGCAATTGCCCGCGCTTTGGTCCAAAGACCAAGACGCACGAGCGCAGCGCCGAGAACCCCAACACCCCGTCGCTGGTGCATCCCTCGGGCGCCTTGCCCCCAATCAATTCGACATCGGAGGTGGTTTGCCAGTCCGAAGCCTCGAGGCGCACCGCGCGCACGGTCCGCGACGCGACCTTTCCGGAAGGTGTCTCGCCGTTCAAGCTGCTCTTGGTCGCGCGCGGTGCCAGGAGCTTGCTCGCCGCCGCCGTCTCGTACAACGCCGTACGGGTGGCGCCGGTGTCCAGCAGGAGATCGGCCGATTGTCCCTCGACCCGCGCCGGGATCACGAAAACGCCGTTGCACGTGCGCACGCCTTGACCCAAAAGATCCTTGCCGCGGGTGGCCATCGTGCGCTGAACATCGAGCTCGTCGGCGATGCGCAGCTCCGCCACCCGCAGATCGAGGATCACGATGTGCCCCTCGTCGATGCGCTGCGGGGAGAGAAAGACGCCGACATTCGCCTTGGTGGCCAAGCTCGCGCCGTCTTGCTCGATCACGAGCAGCTTTCCGGCGGGCATCTTGCCCCAGCCCTCGAGCGCGACGTGGGCGAGGTCCGTGACCGTCGAGGCGAGCGTGCCTTGCGCATGATCGTCGATGTCGTCGCCCGCGCCGCTGGTGCGAAGCCCGGCCCGTTTCACGATCGCTGCCGTGGCAACATGGGTCGCCGCCCCGGTGTCGAGGAGCATCCATGTAGGCTCGCGCCCCACGGTGCCGCGCACGAAAGGGAGCGGCGCGATGCCCGCCACGTCGTAGCGCAAGGCCGCTTTGCGCACGGCCGATGCTGTCGCTGGCGCGAGCGGCGTTGCGGCCTCGGTCTGCAGCGCGATCGCGCACGCCATCATCGCGAGCGCCAGCCCGAACCCCCGCACCGCCTTCACTTGCCCGCCCCGCTGCGAGGGGTGCGCAGCGCGGGATCGCAGCGCCCGGTGAGGGTGCTGCGGTCGAAGACGACGATGCACGATCTGAGAATATCCATGGCAAGCACCCCGTCGCGCGGACAACTTGAATCGGACTCGCCCGGGAGGATATCGACGTCCGTCACGGTCGTGTACGCGCCGACGCTCACTTTGGCGCCGCGAACGGTGCGCGTCGAGATCTTGCCGCTGGCAGCGTAGACTTGTTCCCTGTTCGGAACACTGCGCGGCAGGAGCCTCCGTCCCGCCGGGGTATGTGCCAGCAGATCCGAACGATGCGCTCCGGTGTCGAGGAGCAGCGAGACGCGCACGCTGTCGACCATCGCAGGCACCACGAAGGCGAGGCCGCGGATCGGGCTGTCACGATCTTCGCAGGCTCGCGCGGCCGCCGTGAACGGGTTGGCGCCCTTGCCCTCGAGATCCGCGGCCGCTTGTGCCGAGTCGGCCGTGTACATCTCGGCCCGCGCCAGATCGAGCACCAAGGCTGAGTCGTAAGCCAGCTGCTGCGGCGAGAGAAACGCACCGATGCCGATGCGCGCCACCGCCTCGGGGATCTCCGTGACCAAGGTGGGCGTCTCCGGAAGCGCGCTCCATCCGTCGAGGGTCATCTGCGTGCGATCCACGCGCGACGTCGTGATGGCATGCCCGGCGTGATCGGTGCCTTGGTCGCCGAAGTTCTTCGCGTCGAGCTTCGCCTTGCGCGCGAGCCACCCGGCGATCACATGGCTGTTGGCGCCCGTGTCCACGAGCATCCACGTGGGCTCGCCCCCGATGGCGCCGTGCACCAACGGAAGCGGAAACGTGCGGCCCCCGAGATCGTAATGCAGTTTGATGCGCGCGTACGCCGGCCCGGCGACGGCCGCCTTTGCCGGGCCCGCGGGCGGCGCCCCGCCGCGATCCATGGTCGCGCGCTCCGCCCGCAGCACCACCATGCCGCTCTCGTTCGGACCGGGAGCGGCGGAGGGCGCGGGTGCGCCGCCGCAGCCCGCGTATGCGAGGACGCACACGTGGACTGCGGCCAGAGCGCAGCGGTGCTTCACGCGCTCACGCGTTCTTGAAAATCTGAACCACCGATTGGAGCAGCTTGAGCGCCTCCGGACGCGGACGCTGGAACGCATTGCGTCCCATGATGGATCCGAAGCCACCGCCCTGCGCGATCTGCTTCACCTCTTCGAGCACGTCCTCCGTGCCCTTGGCCTCGCCGCCGGAGAAGATCACGATGCGCTTGCCATTGAATGCACTCTGCACGCAATGCCGCACGCGATCGGCCAGGGTCTTGGTGGGGATGTTGTACTTCTCGAAGACCTTCTTGGCCTCGGCTTGCTCGATGAAGTCCTTCGGCGGCTTGATCTTGATGATGTGCGCGCCGAGCTGCGCGCTGATCTGCGCGGCATAGGCTCCCACGTCGATCGCGAGCTCGCCCTCTTTCGAGAGCCCCGCGCCGCGCGGGTAGGCCCACAGCACCGTGGGAAGGCCGTACGAGCGCGCCTCGGCGATGAGCTCGCGAAGGTCCTCGTACATGCGGTTGCGCTGGCCCGAGCCCGGGTAAATCGTGTAGCCGATGGCACATGCGCCGAGGCGCACAGCGTCCTTCACCGAGCTGGTGATGGCGCTGCAGGGCTGGTCCACCTTGGCGAGCGTGTCCGAGTTGTTCACCTTCAAGATGAGCGGGATCTGCCCCGCGAACTTGTCGGCGCCCGCCTCGAGAAAGCCCAGCGGCGCGGCGTACGCGTTGCAGCCTGCATCGATCGCGAGCTGGAAGTGGTAGTCCGGATCGTAGCCTTCGGGGTTCGGCGCGAACGAACGTGCAGGACCGTGCTCGAAGCCTTGATCAACGGGCAGGATCACGAACTTGCCGGTTCCCGCAAGTGCGCCGGTGTTCATCAGCCGAACGAGATTCGCTTTGACGCCCGGGCTCTCCGAACCGTACCAGGAGAGGATGTGTTTCACGCGATCGGTAAGTGCCATCGCAGAGCTCCTTCTTGATTATCTTTGCTTATTTGCGGGTGCAGGGTATCCGAGGCTGTCGCCAAAGGCGAGACTTGCACATAGTCTATCCATGAAGAGTTCGCATGACTGACCCCACACGCACCGAACGCACCTCCATCATCCCCTCGGAAGGGCCGACCAGCCTACCGCTGCAAGCCTCCTCCGTCGTGGGCACCACCTTGCGCGAGCACGTCCTCGCGGGCATGCACGCGGCCCCGGGGGCCACCGGGCAATTCACGTCGCTCTTGAACCACATCTCGTTGGGCATCCGCATCATCACCACGCGCGTCCGCGCGGCGGGTTTGGCGGGCATGCTCGGCTACACGGGCGACACCAACGTCCAGGGCGAGCAGGTGCAAAAGCTCGATGCGTTCGCCAACGACGTGCTGGTCAACGTGCTCGAACGCAGCGGCCATTGCGGGCTTTTGGCGAGCGAGGAGCTGGACGAGGCGCGCTTCGCCACCAACTCCGGCAAGTACGTGGTCCTCTTCGACCCCTTGGACGGGTCGAGCAACATCGACACCAACGTCTCCATCGGCACCATCTTCGCCATCCTCCGCCGCCGCCACGGCGAAATCGTCCCCCACGTCGAGGACGCGCTCCAACCCGGCCGCCGCATCATCGCCGCCGGCTACGCCCTCTACGGCCCGTCGACCATCTTCGTCCTCAGCTCGGGCCACGGGGTCGACGCGTTCACGTTGGATCCCAATGTCGGCGAGTTCTTTCTTTCGCACCCAAATATTCGCTGCCCGGAGCGCGGCAACAGCTACTCGGCCAACGAAGGCAACTACGCCCGCTGGTCCAAGGGCGTCCGCCGCTGGAACGATTGGGTCCGCGAGGAAAACAAAGACGAAGGCCGCCCCTACGGCCACCGCTACGTCGGCTCCCTCGTCGCCGACGCCCACCGCACCCTCCTCAAGGGCGGCATCTTCGCCTACCCGGCGGACACGAAGAACAAGAAGGGCAAACTCCGTCTCCTCTACGAGGCGAACCCCATGGCCTTCCTCTTCGAACAAGCCGGCGGCGCCGCCACCGACGGCCACCGATCGATCCTCGACATCCACCCGGACGAGCTCCACCAGCGCACCCCCCTCATCTTCGGCTCCAAACACGACGTCGCCGACTACGAGGCCTTCGCTTCGGAGAAGCGGACGTAGTCGAGCTCACGCCTCGGGGGGGCGCGTCCCGAATATCTGCGAAAGCGCACTACGCGCGCGACAAGTAGTTGGCAGGTACGAAGACGTTTCGGATGCGAAACGGTGCAGGGGATTCGAACATCAAGCGCACACGTAGCGCATACGAGCGCGCAGGAAACGCGAAGAAGGGCTTGGGGCTGTGAATCGTCTCGACCCACTTCGGCCACGCCACACCGGATTCTCTGCACAGCGCGCTCACGACGGCAGCGACCAAGCCTTCGAGGGCGCCCGACTCGAGGATGGGTGTTTCGACCAACCGAAGCTTTTCTTCCGGCGAGGCGCGACGGAACGCATCGATGAACGCGTTGATCGGTCGTTGGTAGGCTTCCTTCGCTTCCTTCGCTTGCCGCAAGCAATCAATCGCTCTCATCGAACATCTCTTCGAGCATGAGCTGCGTACGCACGGGCAGCCGGGCAGCCGGGTAAAACTGGAGGACGACGTCCAAAACGGCTTGGCTGCTCGACAAACCGAGCCGATGCGCGAGAAACGCGATGTCCTGCCTGTCTTCCTCCGAGCGGGACGCGGCGCATTTCATCGCCAAGAGCGTCCGTTCGTCGGCCACGGAGATCTGAAGATTCGAAAACGATCGCCATTGCTCGAACGACGCCCCTTCGGGTACGAACGCTTTGGCCGCGTCGTTGAGCCAGTCCTCGGGCAGGCCCATCTGCGTTGCCACCCTCGCGGCGGCGGCGCGCACGGCCTGTGGTTCCGTGAACCAAGCATCCACGTCTTTGGTGGCGGGGCGCGCATCGAGAACGAGGCACATGACCGCACCGCCGACGAGGAAGCACTCGGCCTGCACGCTGGCGTTCGAAAGCTCCGCGTTGAGCCGGTTCAGTGCATCGAAAATCTGAGCGCGGCTCAATGTGCTCACGCCCAGAGCTTAGCACCGCGCTAGACGCCCTGCGTGTCGTGCGACCAGATGTATTTGTGGAGCTGCAACTGCACGCGCACCGGCAGTTTGTCCTCGAGTACCCAGGCGACGAGATCGCGAGGCAGCAACGTACCGAAGGCGGTGCTGGCGAGGAGCTTGGGCGTGAGCGAGGTGAGGTGGCGATCGCGGATGATGCCGCGCATCCACTCGTAGTCGGTGCGGCCGGTGAGGACGAATTTGAGCTCGTCGCGCGCGGTGATGTGATCGAGGTTGGACCAGCGGTTGCGATGGGACTCGCCCGAGCCGGGGGGCTTCAGGTCCATGATTTTGTGCACCCGAGGGTCGACGGGGGAGACGTCGGCTTCGCCGCTGGTCTCGACGAGAACGGTGCGGTTGCGATCGCAGAGCTCGGTCATGAGCGGGAAGACGGCGGGTTGAAGGAGTGGCTCGCCGCCAGTGAGCTCGACGAGATCGGTGCCCGTGTCGAGCGCGCGCGCGAGCACCGCCGAGCGGGGCATGCGGGTCCCGCCGTAGAAGGCTTGCGTGGTGTCGCACCAGCTGCAGCGCAGGTTGCAGCCCGTGGTTCGAATGAAGGTGCACGGCAGGCCGGCAAACGAGGATTCCCCCTGGATGCTGGCGTAGATCTCATGAATGACGAGCGTGTCTTCCTTCACTGCGAACGGTCTTCCTTCACTTCGACTCTTGATAGGGCATCAGCTCAGGCGCGGGAATCTCCCCGGCATCGGACCAGTTCGCTTCAGGCGCGGTCGCGGTCGCCGCGGGAGAAGATGAGGCGGGGGTTCTCGGAATGAGCATGGGCTGATGCGGGTGCGTGTAATACCGCACAATCGCGTAAGCGGCGGCCCCCACGGAGAACGCGGCGAGCAGAAAAACGCGAACCAAAGCGAACGGGACGGCACGGCGTACCACGGGCCGCATCATAGCCTTCTCTGTGCTAACGCTCGTGGATCCCGCTCATGTCGACCATTGCCGCGCTCGATCATCCGTATGCCTCCTTCGTTCAAAGCGTCGAAAAACCGGCGCGTTACCTGGGAGGTGAGTTCGGCGCGCAGAAAAAAGACTGGAGCGCCGTGCGCGCGCGCGTGTGCCTCGCGTTCCCGGATCTGTACGACATCGGCATGAGCCACCTCGGCTTCAAGATCCTCTACAAGATCTTGAACGACGATCCGCGCACCCTGGCCGAGCGTTGTTACACCCCCTGGGTCGACATGCAGAAGGAGCTGCGCGAGCGCGCGCTGCCGCTGGTGTCCTTGGAGAGCGCAAGGCCGCTCTCGGACTTCGACGTGGTGGGCTTCTCGCTCCAGTTCGAGCTCACGTACACCAACGTGCTCGCCATGCTCGATCTCGGACGCATCCCGCTGCGCTCCGCCGATCGCAGCGATCGCGATCCGCTCATCCTCGCAGGCGGCCCGACGGCGACCCACCCCGAGCCGCTCGCTCCCTTCCTCGACGCCGTGGTCGTGGGCGACGGGGAGGAGCGCGCCACGGAGGTCGCGCTCCTGTGGGTGACCTTGCGCGAGCGGGGTGTGCCGCGTCGCGAGCGTCTGCGCGCGCTGGCCAAGCTGGAAGGCGTGTACATTCCGAGCCTGTATTCCACGAGGGTCGATCCCGACACCGGGTTCGAGGTGGTGGCCGCGCCGGACGATCCCGAGGTTCCGTTTCCGGTGCAGCGGTCGCTGGTGGATGACTTGAACCGGTTTCCCTTTCCGGATGATGGTCCCATCGGCGGGCCGGAGGCCATCTTCGATCGCATGTCGATCGAGATCGCGCGAGGGTGCACCGAGGGGTGCCGCTTCTGCCAAGCGGGCATGATTTACCGCCCCGTGCGCGAGCGCGATCCCGAGCAGATCGTGCAGACGGCGCTCGCGGCCGTGAAGAAGTCCGGCTACGACGAGGTGAGCCTCACCTCGCTCTCGACCGCGGACTACTCGTGCATCGCGCCGCTCATCAAGAAGGTGACCGACAAGCTCGCCCCCGAGCGCGTGAGCCTCGGCGTCTCGTCCTTGCGCGCCTATGGGCTCGAGGAGAGCGTGCTCGATGACATCCAACGGGTGCGCGCCACCGGCGTGACATTCGCGCCGGAAGCGGGCAGCCAGAGGATGCGCGACGTGGTGAACAAGAACGTCACCGAAGAGCAGCTGATGACCACGGCCGAGCGCATCTTCTCGCGCGGGTGGACCAGCATGAAGCTCTATTTCATGATCGGGCTGCCCACGGAGGAGGAGAGCGACGTGCGCGAAATCCCGCGGGTCGGCGGGCGCGCGCGCGAGGTGGGGCGGCGCATCAAGAACAAGATGCAGGGCGGCGCGCCGTCGGTCACCGTGAGCGTCTCCACCCACGTGCCCAAGCCGCATACGCCGTTTCAATGGTGCGCCATCGATGCGCCCGACAGCGTGAAGCAAAAGCAGCGCTGGCTCGCCGAGGAAGCGAAGCGCGCCAAGGTGGAGCTCAAGGTGCACGGGTCCGATGGCTCGTGGGTGGAGGCCATCTTCGCGCGCGGCGATCGCAAGCTGGGCGCGGTGCTCGAGCGCGCGTACCGCGCCGGCGCGCGCTTCGATTCGTGGGACGATCAGCTCGACATCGACGTGTGGCGTGAGGCGTTGCAGGCCGAAGGCGTCGATCCGGCGCGCTACCTCGGGACCATCCCGGTGACCGCGCGCCTTCCGTGGGATCACATCGACGTGGGCCTCGAGGAGGGGTTTCTCACGCGCGAGTACCGCAAGGCGCTGAAGAGCCGCCTGTCGCCTCCGTGCGGAAAGGCCGCCGGCATGTTCGTGCACCACACGAACCTGGCCGACGCCGAAAAAGATGAGCGCCGGCTCGTCTGCTACGACTGCGGCGTCGCCTGCGATCTCGATGCGATGCGCGATCAGCGGCACGATTACCTGACGAAGCTCGGCGCAAAAGAGCGCCGTGTGCTGCCGATCGTCACGGCCGCCGCGCCGGTTCTCGAAGCGCCTGCCGCGCCGATCGCCGAAGCGCCAGTCGCCGCCGCGCCGGTCGCCGCTGCGCCGGTCGCCGAAGGCGAAAAGGTCGCGGCGCGCGCCGAAAAAGGCAAACCCCGCACGGGCAAGAAGCCCCCGCCGCTCATCGTGCAAGGCGAGGCGCGCCGCTACCGGTTCGCCTATACGAAGATTGGCCGCAGCGCCTTCCTCTCGCACCTGGACTTGATTCGCGCCCTCCCGCGCGCCTTCCGAAGGTGCGACCTGTCGCTCTTCTACTCCTCCGGCTACCACCCGAAGCCCGACATGATGTTCGCGCCCGCGCTCTCCCTGGGCGTCTCCAGCCTCACGGAGATCATCGACATCAAGCTCACGTGCGACGTCGATGTCGATGAGCGCCTGGCCGCGCTCTCCGCCGGCTCCCCCGAGGGCGTCGACTTCTTCGCCGGCGTTCGCCTCGGCGCGCAAGATCCGGCGGTTTCGCGGGTCATCGAGGGCGCGCGCTACGCCGTGTGCGTCCCGCGCGCAGTGCTGGCCGGGCGCGGCGGCGAAGCTTGGCTGCACGAGCGCGCGAACGCGCTCCTCGCGGCCACCGAGAGCCGCGTGCTGCGCAAGATCGAGGGCGTCGGCAAATGGGTCGACGTGCGCGCGTTCTTGCGGCAGATCGCGGTGGGCGATCCCAGGGCCGCGCAGGCCGCCGCCGCCGCGGGCTTCGTGGGCGATCTCGTGCCCATCCTGGTCGACCTGGACATTCGCCCCTCCGGCACGGCGAAGATCGCCGAGGCCGTGCAGGCGCTATCGCCCGACGATCCGCTCGACTACGTGGCGGTGCGCGCGGGGCTCGGTCGGTTCCGCGAACAGGAGCTCGTCTCGCCCATCGAGCTCGCCCATTTTCGGGCGCCGCCGAGGGCCTCGAGCTACGAGGGCGTCGACGCTTCCTCGATGCGCTCCACGTAAATGTGCGTGGAGCCGATGCGGATGTCGTCGCCCACGCGCAGCCGACAGCGGTTCACCCGCGCCCCGTTGACCCAGGTGCCGCTGTTCGTGCCCAGATCGATCAACGTAGGCCCATCCTCACGCACCTCCACGACCGCGTGGGTGCGTGAAGCGGTGGCGTCGTCGATGCTGAGTTGACTGCGAGGATCGGTGCCGATGCGCAACACGGGGTCGTGAAGGGTCACGGTCTTCACGAGACGCTCTCGTCGATAGACGCTGAGCGTAACCGCGACGTGCCTGCCCGAGGACGTAGAGGACGTCGTCATTTTGAACCGTTCATTTTAGTCCAGCTCACTTTCCAATGCGGCCCTATGAATCAGCTGGACCGGAACTTACCCCGGCTCTTGCTCTGAAAGTTACGTTGGGGATGAAACGCTTCTTCAGGTTGCCCTCGTCACGATGACCCTGCTCTTTCTCGTTCTGGCCGCGTTCTTTGCAGGGGTCATCGATTCGATCGCAGGAGGCGGCGGGCTCATCACCTTGCCAGCGCTGCTCGCCACGGGCATGCCGCCGCATGTGGCGCTGGCCACCAACAAGGGCCAATCCTCGTTCGGCGTGGTCTCGTCCTTCGTCTCGTTCTGGCGGCGCGACGGCATCGATCGCGATCGCGTGCCCGTCGCGTTCCTCTCGGGGGTCGCCGGTGCGCTGGCCGGCGCGCTCATGGTTCTCGCCGTGCGCCCCGAGCCGCTGCGGCCGGTGGTGATGGCGCTGCTCGTCGTCGCCGCCATCATCGTCGCCATTCCGCGGCGGATGCGTCCGCGCGTGCGGCAGCTCGGGAACCCCAAAGCGGTGCTCGCCGGGTTTGCGCTGGCCATCGGCTTTTACGACGGATTTTTCGGTCCGGGCGCCGGCTCGCTCCTCATCGTGGGCTTCACCATGTTGTTCGGCGACTCGCTCACGCGCGCGTCGGGCAACGCCAAGGTGATCAACATGGCCTCCAATGTCACCGCGCTCGGCCTCTTTGCGCTGCGCGGTCACGTGCTCTGGAGCGTCGCCCTGCCGATGGCCGCCGCCAGCGCCGCGGGCGCCTTCTTCGGCTCGCGCCTGGCCATCCGCCGCGGCGACAGGTTCGTGGGCGGCGTCGTGTTTTGCGTGGTGATCGCCATCGTCGTGAAGCTCGGTCACGACTTCGTTCGCCACTGACCGAGCCGCCGCTCGATCCCCGCCGCCGCCGCGGCTCGAAGCCGCAAGTGCGGCTAACGGCCCGCCAGCTTCGACGCGACGGAGATCCGCGGCGTGCCGGAGACGCCGCCGCCGAGGGCTTGAAGGGCACGGCAGACGTCCGCATCCTTGCACGGACCCACGTGGCCTTTGTGCGGCGGCCACGTCATCAGCTTCGCCGCGTCGAACTGGGCGACCATCTGCCGATTGCGAACATCGGGCCCGCGCCACGTCGGCGGCGCCTCGGGGAGCTTCGCCTCGCTCTCGCCGGAGCTGTCCTCGTCGGGCAAAAGAGCGAAGGGAAAACGGAGGGTCGGCGCCAGCCCCACGCGCTGAACGGGCGAGCCATCGGGGAGCGCATAGAGCAACGTGGTCAGGCGAAGGACCCCGGCGCGGGCATCGTCGTCCGCGTACTCCTGCGCGCAGCCTTTGCCGTACGTGAGGCGGCCCACGCTCGGCGCGCGGTGGTACGTGCTCAGGGCGCCGGAGATCATCTCCGCCGCGCTGGCCGTGTTGCCATCGACGAACGTCGCGACGGGCCCCGCGAAGCGCTCCGCCATCGGCGGCTCGGGGGCGCGCTCCAGCTCGATGCTGTTGTCCTGGCGCTTCATCGGGAAGAGCGGCGCGCCGGGGAGGAAAATGCCCAGCGCGTGAATGGCCCCATCGGTCGACCCGCCGCCGTTGCCGCGCAGATCGAGCACGAAGCCCGTGGGCGGCGGCTTTTGCGCCCGCTCCCGCGTCACCACGCGCGTCAGCTGCGCGCCCAGATCGTCGCGCACCTCGCGGATGGGCACGATGACGATCGACCCCTCGCCGTAAGGAATGCGCTCCACCGGGAGACCGTCGTGAGGCTCCTCGCTCACCTGCGCGAGGCTCGCCCCCGGATCGAGCTTGATGGCCCGCGGCTCTGCGTCCCCACGCCGAAGCACGATGGCCTCCGTGGGCCTGTGCGACGCGGCCACCACGATCGCCAACTGCTGCAGCTGCTCCATCGCGAGCCCCGCCGTGCGAACCCCGCCGAGCGACAGCACCGCGTCGCCGTCGTGCATGGGCGGGAGCGCGCCCGACTCGATGCGCGCGCCGAACGCCGTGCGACCAATCTTGTCCCAGAGCGACGCGCGCGGGTGCGAGTCCAGATCGAACTCGTAGATGCTCGCCTCTTCTTCGAGCGGCGCCCACCCGCCGTGCGGATCGATGAGCGGCACGTACGCGCGGATGGCGGCGGCGAGCACCACGCGCGACCACCCCTCGGCGTCCATCTCCGGAAAAAAATGCTCCTGCGCCGCGCGCGCGAACATCGCGCCGCCCGCGCCGAGGAGCCGCTCGCCCGCGCCCACCCGCTCGCCGAGCAAGAGCGCGAAGGCCGAAGCTTTGGGCGAGGGCGCGTTGTTGTCCGTGATCGGCTCGAACACGGCGGTGTCGATCGACATCTCCGAGCCCGTCATCCCTGCGCGGCGCTCGTTGAACCCGCGCTTGAGATCGGCGACCCAGCGCTCGAGCACCCGCCCCACGTCGCGCGCGGCCGCGCAGTCGCCGCGCTCGTGCTCCATTTCGCGCAAAAGCTCGCGCCCGCGGCGCTCGATGGCCGTCGCCACGGGGCTATCGGGCGCGGCGCTCCAGAGACCGTGCGGATCGAGCCAATCGATCACGGCCTCGGCGAAGGTGCTGGCGCGAATGGGCGCCGGGCGGTACGCGAGCATTTCGCGCACCTGGCCGATGATGCTGCGCGCCTCCTCACACGAGAGCGCCGAGGGCGCGCCCGAAGGGACGCGAAACGATGTGGCCTGCGACTCGTCCGTCTCGAAGAGACCGCCATTGTTCTCTTCGAGGCCGCCGTCCGAAGGCTCCTTCGCGAGGCGACCTTCCACCGCCAAAACGTTGCCAGGATTTGGCGCAGACGCTGCGCCCGACCGCATCAACGAAGGATGCGTACCAATCCACGTCGCGCCGGCACCAACCGCCAACAGCAAGCCCACCCATGCGCCGCGCCGCGTTCCGCCGAGCATTCAAAGATGCCCGAAGCCTAGCAGGAGGTTCCTCTTCCTTCCAGAAACCCGAAATCGCTCCCAGAAACCCGAAAACCGCCCTCCCGGCCGTGACCAGCACGACGCGGGGGCGGTTTTGGCGAGCTCGTAGACTTGCGAGCTCGATGAAGCTCCTCGACGGGCACCCCTCGCGTGCGCTCGCGCAGCGAACGCCAGGGGCGCCCAGGAGCCACTACATGGCTTGTGCGTGCTCGCGCAGACCGGCGAGCTTGTCGCGGAGCTTGCCGCGCGCGCGCTCTTCGAGCTGACGAACGCGCTCCTTGCTCACACCCAGCATTTCGCCGAGGCGCTGCAAGGTGACGGGATCGTCGTTCATGAGGCGCTCTTTGACGATGAGGAGCTCACGTTCGTTCAGGTGGCGGAGCGCGTCCTGAACGGCGCCCTGCGCGCGATCGCGAACCTCTTGCGCGCCCGCGGCCTCCTCGGGATCGGGTCCCTTGGCCGCCATGCGCTCCACGACGGGAGTCGTATCGGCACCCGACGCGTCGAGGCTCATCTCGCGTCCGGCGAGGAGCGGCATGAGCAGCTCGACGCGCTCCGGCGAGAGACCGGACAATCGCGCAAGCTCTTCGGGGTCGCGCTCCATGGTGCGGTAGGCGCGAAGCGCGCGGCGCTCGGCCTTGGTCGTGCCGAGACGGACGACGCGGTAGGCGCGAACGACGTACTCGCGAATTTCTGCGCGAATCCAGTAAGCGGCGTAGGTCGCCAGGCGCACCTCACGCTCGGGATCGAACTTCTTCGCGGCGCGAAGAAGGCCGAGGTTTCCCTGCTGAACGATGTCCTCCAGCGGAATACCCCACCGGCGGTATTCGAGGGCAATGGCAATCACGAATGGTAGACAAGCCTCGACGATCTTTTCCCCCGCACGCTTGTCGCCATCGATCCAGCGACGAGCAAGATCCCGCTCGGTCTCGCGATCGAGCGGTGCAACTGAGGCAAGACTCTCCCTGTAAGCGCGCAACGACGCGCCATCGAACACGGAGCTCATAGACTCCTCCACTTTCGAGGCCCGGGGGCTGATCTCCCACTGGAGCCGGGGCTCGCGAACCCTTATGCACGGGTGATGCCGCGCTAAATGACGCGCGTTTCTAGCGATCGGTCAAAAGCCGCTCGCGCTCTTCGCGCAACGCGCGACCGGGGCCTCAAATCGAGACGCAAAGCTTGCGCGGTCGTCGTTGTCATCCCGACCTTGCATCGATGCACGACACTTCTCTGGCGGGATCAGGCGGATCTCACAGCGCATCCCGACGTGGCGCTCGATTGGGTCCAAATGTAAGGCAGCCTACGCCACTGACAATCCGCTCAACGAGGTCCCGCTCGACGGCTACGGCCTAGAGCTCGAACGTAAGACCTTCGTAGGCAGCCACAGTATTGGCGAACCACTCGCGGCAACCTGGCGGGATCAGACGGATCTCACGGCGCATCCCGACGTGGCGCTCGATTGGGTCCAAATGTAAGGCAGCCTACGCCACTGACAATGCGCTCAACGAGCGAGGTGGCGTTTGCCGTCGGCATCCTCGCGAACGTGAGGTTCCGCTCGACGGCTACGGCCTAGAGCTCGAACGTAAGCCCTTCGTAGGCGGCCACGGTATTGGCGAACCACTCGCGGCAGCCTGGCGGGATCAGACGGATCTCACGGCGCGTACCGAGGTGGCGCTCGATTGGGTCCGAATGTAAGGCGGCCTACGCCACTGACAATGCGCTCAACGAGCGAGGTGGCGTTTGCCGTCGGCATCCTCGCGAACGTGAGGTTCCGCTCGACGGCTACGGCTAGAGCTCGAACGTAAGACCTTCGTAGGCGGCCACGGTATTGGCGAACCACTCGCGGCAGCGGCGCTCTTTTTCGCGCACGGCTTGGTCGCTCTGGCCGGGATCGTGGTGGAAGAGGACCAACTTCTTGGCGCCCGCGGCCTTGGCCAGCTTGGCTGCCTCATCGATGGTGCTATGCCCCCAACCGACCTTGGGCCCGCCGGTTCCCGCTGTGCCCGCGTATTCTTCGGGGGTGTACATCGCGTCGTAGATGAGGATGTCGGCGTCGCGCGCGAGCTTGGTCAGCTTGGGGTCGACCACCGAATAGTGCTCGGTGTCGGTCGCGTACACGGCCGCGTGGCCTTTGTGCTCGAAGCGGTAGGCCCACACCCCGTTGGGATGGTTGCCCCGCGAGGTCGTGACGCGAAAGGCGCTCCCGTCGCCCGCGTCGATCTCGAGGGTCTGCCCTTCGTAGAGATCGGCGAAGGTCATTTTTGCCGCCATCTCGGTGAGGTGGACGGGAAAGCTCGGGTAATCCATCTGACCGGCGAGCGTCTCTTCGAGGGTTCTCGAGACGTTGTTTCCGCCGTAGAGGTGAATGTGATTGCCGGGAACGAACGCGGGCCCGAAAAAGGGGAAGCCCTGAATGTGGTCCCAATGCACGTGGCTGAAAAAGATGTGGGCCGTGAGCGGCATTTCCTTGAGCAATTTTTGCCCGAGAAGGCGTAATCCGGTGCCTCCGTCGAAAATGACGATCGCCTTGCCCGCGCGGACCTCGATGCAGCTGGTGTTTCCACCGATTTCGACGGTGTCAGGGCCGGGCGTGGGAATGCTTCCACGGACTCCCCAGAACGTGATCCGCATGCAATTTATGGAGATAAGCCCCTTACGAGCAGGCCGTCAATCGCTACATGGATCGGTCCCGTGAGCACCTCGCGTGGAGCGGCCGCCTCGAGCGCGGCGATGGTCGTCCTCGGTTGCAAGCTCCGGTTCGACCTACGAGGCGAGCTGGTAGGGCCGGCCAAGCGCCGGCTCGATGCTGCAGCCGAGGCGTGGCGGCCGCTTTCTTCTACGGGGGGGGCGGGCGCCCCGGTGGTGATCGTCAGCGGCGGGCGCGTATGGGACGGGGTGGTGGAAGCCGATGCGTTGGAGAAGGGACTTATTGAACGTGGTGTGCCTAAGGAACACATCGTGCGGGAGCGCTGCTCCTTCCATACCGTCGACAATGCGCGTTTTACGGCCACGCTGCTCGCCCGCCGCGCCATCGACGAGGTGTTCCTCGTGACGTGCGATTGGCATCTGCCGCGCGCCCGCCGCGCGTTCGAGCGGCAAGGTTTGCGCGTTCACCAAGTGCCTGCCCCCGCGCCCCCGCGAAACCTCGGGCACCGGGTCTGGCGCTGGGGACGCGAGCGGGTCGCCCAGTGGCTCTCGACCTTGCCGGTCATCGGCGTGGCGCTCTTGGTGGTGCTGCTCGTCCTTCCAGGTGTGGGCTGCAAAAAGAGCGAGACCTCGACCCCGTCGTCCGACGGCGGAGCGGATGGCGCGACCATCGCCACCATCGATCCGGTGGAGTGGAGCGCCATCGATCGCGCCGAGGATCGGCGCCGCGCCTCCGAAATTGGCGATGGGATGCTCGCGCACCCCGACATCCGGGTGCGGCGCCGCGCCGTGCGCGCGCTCGCGCGGATCGCCGACGATGCGAGCATCCCCGGCTTGATGCGCGCGCTGTCGGACACCGACGACACGGTGGTCGCGTGGGCCGCGTACGGTCTCGGGTACACGTGCAAAGGAAAAGAGGAGGCGCACGTCGCGGCGCTCTCGACGCGGGCCGCATCGCTCGCCGCGTCCCTCGCGGCGCTGGCGGCCGCCAAGCCCGCGAGCTCCACAGCGCCGCAGAGCGCGAGCGGCATCGCGCCCGAGATCGTCGACGCCAAATGGGCGATCGCGCGCGCGCTGGGGCACTGCGGCGGGCCCGCGGCGGAGTCGCTCCTCGTGGGGTGGGTGCGCTCGCGCGGTCCATGGGCCGAGGGCGCGGCCTACGGCTTGGGCGATATCGCGACCGCGCAAGCGGGGGCTTCGCTGCCGGGTGGGGCGCTCTCGGCGGCGGCGCGCCTCGGCGACGAGTCGATCACCGCGCTGCTCGACGCGGCCTCGCCGCCGTCGCCCGTGGCCGCCGCGCTCTATGGTCTGGGGCGGATCAAGCGGCTGCCGGACGCCTTCGCGCCGCGCCTGGTCGAGGTGGCGCGCGGCGCGCTGGCGAACGCCGCGCCGTCGCCGGAGCGCATTTTTGCGGTGCGCGCGCTGGCGCACGCCGGGCCCGGCGCCGCCCCCGAGCTCGCGAAGATCGCGCGTGAGCGCACCTTCACGGCGGCGGAGAGGGCGGAGGCGGCGCGCGGGCTGGGCCAGCTCGAAGCACCGGGTCGCGACGCGGCCGGCGAGGTGCTCGCGGCGCTCGTGCCCAAGGCCGATCCCATCGCCCTCACGGCGCTGGCGGGCGACGACTTCGGCGTGCTCTCGACCTTGGTCGACGCGTTCCACGGCGAGGTGCCGAAGAGCGGCGAGGCGGCGATGCTCTCGCTCGCGGGGCTCCAAGCTCCGGGCGAGCTTCCCCCCGTGCTCGCGCGGCGCCTCGGCGCGCTTCGGTGTGCCGCGGCCAGCGCCATCGCCAAAGAGGTGTACGAGCACGAGCTGCTCGCGCGCTGCGACGCCAAGGGCAGCGTCGCCTTCGAGCGCGCGCGCCTCGCCGCCGTGGTGCGCAAGCCGCTGACGGGCGAGCGCCGCAACGCCTGGGCGGCGCTGGCGAAGAGCGCGAACCTGCAAGTGCGCGAGGCGGCGCTGGAGGCGAGCGATGCGCACCCCGAGCTGGGCGACGCCGTCCGGCCGCTGCTCGCGCTGGCGCTGCGCTCGGGCCAAGCGGGGCTCGCGGGCACGGCGGCCGACGCGATCCATTCACACCCCGATCGCGCGAGCGCAGCGCACGACGCGCGGAGGCCCGATCCCGCGGTGCGCGCCGCGCTCGCCGAAGCGCTCGCCTTCCCCTGGACCGAGGACCTCCTCGAGACCAAGATCGCCCTGGTCGAGGCCGCGGCCGCCGTGGGGCTCAAGGAAGCGCGCGCGGCGGCGCTCACCGCGTGCAAGTCGCCGAACGTGACCATGCGCCAGCGGGCGGCCAAGGCGCTCGCCACCCTGGACCTCGACGCGGGCGCCGCCCCCGCTCGCCTGGGTGATTCGGGGGCGTGCGTGCCCGACGAAGCGCCCGCGGCCCAGGAGATCGCGCACCTGCTCGATCAGCCGACGAAGATCGTGCTGGAGACCGACGCCGGCCGCCTCGCCATCGTCCTCGACCCGAGCTTGGCCCCGGTGACCGCGACCCGGCTCCTGGCGCTCGCCCGCAGTGGCTTCTACAAGGGCGTGCGCGTGCACCGGGTGGTGCCGGGCTTCGTCGCGCAGTTCGGCGATCCGGGCGGCGATGGCTACGGGGGCTCGGGCCGATCGCTGCGCTGCGAGACCTCGCCTGTGCCGTTCGAGCCGCTCACGGTGGGGGTGGCGACGGCGGGACGCGACACCGGTTCCAGCCAAATCTTCGTGACCCTCTCACGGACGCCGCACCTGGATGGCAATTACACACGCGTTGGACGTGCCGAGGGAGACTGGTGGGCGGTGGCGCAAGGAGATGTCATCCACGACGTGCGCGTGGAATGATAAGAGCGGAGGCATCGTGATGCTTTTGACGATCGACGTGGGGAACACCAACATCGTCTACGGTCTGTTCGAGGACAAAACCCTGGTGCACCAGTTCCGCGTGGAGACCGATCGCGGCCGCACCGCCGACGAATATGCCGTGGTCCTTCGGCAGCTGCTCGCCATGCACGACGTGGCCACCCAAGACATCCACGCCGCCATCATCGCCAGCGTCGTTCCGGCCCTCACCGATTCGATGGCCAAGCTCGTCCAGCGCGCCTTTGGCTCGGAGCCTTTGGTGGTCGGGCCCGGCATCAAGACGGGCATGCCCATCCTCTACGAGAACCCCCGCGAGGTCGGCGCCGATCGCATCGTCAACGCGGTGGCCGCCTACGAGCGGTTCAAGGGCGCCGTCATCGCCGTCGACTTCGGCACCGCCACCACCTTCGACTGCGTCACCCCCAAGGGCGAGTACCTGGGCGGCGTCATCGCCACCGGCATTCAGCTCAGCGCCGAGGCCCTCTTTGCGCGCGCCGCCCGCTTGCCCCGCGTCGAGATCGTATCGCCGCCGCGCGTGGTCGGGCGCAACACCGTGCACTCCATGCAGTCGGGCATCGTCTTCGGCTACGTGTGCATGGTCGACGGCCTGGTCGATCGCATCCGCGACGAGCTCGGGTACCCGAGCCAGGTGATCGCCACCGGCGGCCTGGGCTCGCTCATCGCGCCGCTGTCGCGCACCATCAGCCACTACGATCCCGATCTGACCATGGTGGGCCTGCGCCTCTTGTACGAGCGAAACAGCGCTCCTTGAGCCCGAAGGTTTCGATCACCGGAGCTCCTTGAAATCGTCGGATCATCGAACGGCTCCCGGCGCGCGCGCCCTGCTCACCGGGTTCGGGCTCCTCGTCATCGCGGTGGCGGCGGCCGTCTCGTTCGGGGCGGAGTCGGTCTCGCTCGCGCGCGTGGTGTCGGAGCCCGAGTCGCTCGATCGCACCATCGTGCTCTCGGCGCGGCTGCCGCGCGTGCTGCTCGGGGTCGTCTCCGGCGGCGGGCTGGCGGCGGTGGGGGTGGCGTTTCAGACCTTGCTGCGCAACCCGCTGGCGGAGCCGTTCATCTTGGGCGTCTCGGGCGGCGCGGCGTTCGGCGCGACCTTGGCCATCCTGTTCGGCCTCACGGCGTTGAGCGTGCTGGGGGCTTCGCTCATCCCGCTGGCCGCCTTGGCGGGCGGGCTCACGGCGACCGCCATGGTGTACGCCGTCGCGCGAAGGAGCCAGGCGCCGTCGGCCACGAGCATCTTGCTCGCGGGGGTGGTGGTGAACGCGATCGCCTCGGCGGCCATCACCTTCTTGAAGACGCTGGTCAGCGCGGCCAAGGCGCAGGAGCTGCTCTTCTGGCTCATCGGCTTCCTGGACGTACCGTCGCCCACGGCGCTCGTCTCGCTCGCCGTCTATGTCGGCATCGGCGCTACCATCTTGCTCGTCGACGCAGGCCGCCTCAATCTCCTCGCCCTCGGCGACGATCCCGCGCGCCACCTCGGCGTGGACGTGCGCGCCCTCGAGCGCCGCACCTTCTTCGCGTGCTCCCTCGTGGTCGGCGGCATCGTCAGCATCACGGGGCTCATCGGCTTCATCGGCCTGATGGTCCCCCACGCGCTCCGCCGCCTCTTCGGCCCCGACGTGCGCGTCATCCTCCCCGCCTCCCTCTTGGCCGGCGGCGGCACCCTCGTCCTCTGCGACCTCGTGAGCCGCGTCCTCTTCCGCTTCCTACACACCGAACCGCCCGTAGGCGCGGTCACCGCGCTGATCGGTGGACCGCTTTTCCTGCTGCTGCTCGGGAAACGGCTGCAAACATGAGCAGGCCGCTCCCCGAGCGAACCGCGTTCGCCGTCAACCGTTGACGTTCTGCGCCAGCGCCTGTTGCTGCTGCTGGAGCATCTGCTGCAGCGCACGCGAACGCTGAATGGCGAAGTCTTTGACCTCGCGGTTCGGCGACGTGGCCAGCTTGTTGAGCAGCCCCGTGATCTTGGGCATGTCGCGCATCTGCACGAGCGCCTCGAAGTAGTTGTGCGCCAGGCGCACGTCGCGCTGCATCTTGGCCTCGTGCGGCGCGAGCACCTTGATGACCTCCTCCAGCTTGCCCGCCTGCCCGTAGAGGGCCGAGAGACACAGCAGCGCCAAGGTGTCGTCCGGCGCGCGCGTGACGGCCTTCTTGGCGAAGGCGATGGCCTTGTCGCGCGTGCTCTCTTCGCTCGCGTAGAAGCCCTGCAGGGCCACGTACGGCGCCGCGCTGCGGCTGTTGACGGGGGCGTTCGCCAGCTCTTCGACCTGCGCGATCGCCTTGTCCTCGCCGTCCTGGTCGCGGAGGAAATTCGTCAGGTACGCCCAGGCGTCGACCGAGTTTACGTCGATTTGAATCGCCCGCTCCACCGCCTCGCGCTCGGCCTTCGGATCTTTCTTCTCGTGCGACAGCTTCGCCAGGTGCAGCGACGGGAAGGGGCTGTCCTTCATCAGGTTCTGCGCGCCGCGCAACGTGGCCTCGGCCTTGTCGAGCTTCTGCTGCTGCATCTGCGCGACGCCCAGCGCCAGCCAGTCCTCACCCTCGCCGCCGAGCGCGACGATCTTGGCGAGCACCGTCTCCGCCTTGGCGTGGCGGCCGTACTCCATGAGCTTCTGCGCGTAGATGCGGCCCGGCGACGCGTCGTCCGGGTTGGGGTTTTCACGCCAGTGCTTCTCCAGGCCCGAGAGCAGATCCTCCACGCCAATGACGATGGGGCGCCCTTGATCGTCCTGAACCTGGACCGGCGGCCCATTCAGACCGAGCAGCTTCCACACTTCGTCTTGCGTGAGTGCGACGGGTCCGTCCACGATCTTCTTCTCGACCGCCTGGCCGTTGGGGCCGAGCGGGATGAGGACGAGGGCGTTGCTGGGGATTCCATTCGGGAATGCGGTGACGGGGGCGAGGATGGCTGCGCCACCTTTCAGCGCGATTCCCGCCGTCTGTTCCGCTTCGTTGCTGCTCTGGGTCATGGTCTCGACCTTTCTGAAGGGTGCGCAAGCTATCACAAGGCCCAGGCTTTGGTTACCGATCCCCGCCATTAAACGCGAAGGAACGCCCAAATCCAAACCGGCGCAGCCTGGTTAGGTGATGGCCCGCCCGCCCACCTGGTTTCGCGCGTCCGCCACACGCTCGTAGCGCAGCCGCAACAGCGGCCGAACGTGTAGGATAATCGGCCAAAAGCTGCATGTTGCACGCAATTCGACGGTGCTTGCGGTGTTGGGGCACCGCGGCATATTTTCGACGGCAGTCTACCTCATGGCAAAGGCCCCCTTCGACGTAGCCTCGGAGCTGCGGCTCGTCCCCGGTCTCGCAGAGGCGGACGTCGGTGCCGATGTTTTGGCGGAGCTCGCGGCCGAGGCCACCCACCGCGTGGCGCACGCCAATGTGACCCTCCTCGCCCAGGGCGCCGTCTCGCCGCATTTGATTGTCCTCGTGCGCGGGGCCGTCAAACTGGTGCACCAGCCGGCCGACGTCGAAAACGCGGACCCCATCGTCCTCACGGTGGCGCGCGCACCCTGCCGCGTCCCCGACACGTCCATCTTCGACGGGCGACCCGCCATGGCGAGCATCGTCACCTTGCGCTCCTCGCAGGTGCTCACCATCGCGAGCGACGCGCTCCTCGCGATCCTCCCGCGCGAGCCTTCTCTCTCTCGCTACCTCCTGACCCAGGCCGCCGACGACGCGCGCGCCTATGTGCAACGAATCGACGAATTGGTGACGGGATCGGCTGACGAGCGCATCATTCGCCTGCTCGACGGACTCGCCCGCGCACACGGTACGCCTCTCGGCCAAGGGCGCTTTATCGCCATTCCTTTGCGCCGTCGTGATATCGCACGCATGGTCAACGCAACGACGGAAACGGTCAGCCGCCTTCTTGCGCGGCTCGAGCGTGATGGCCGTGCACGCAGCACGCGTGACGGCATTTGGTGGCTCAGTCCGCGTGCGTCGGCCGAATCACTTGCGTCCACGGCGCATCCCCGCATTTTCCGCCACCTGCCAAAGACGATCTGAAAGGGAGTCCATGAGCATGCGCAAGCTCCGAACCATCGGCAGTTCGACGGCAGCCGTCCTTCTCGCAGTCCTTCTCTCGTCGTTCGTCGGCGAACCTTCGGCCCACGCCGACGACACCATCAAGCACCCGGGCGACCACCCCGACTACAAACTCGAGCTCGAACCCCACGGTTTGTTCGCGTGGGAAGATTTCTACGGGGGTACGGGTTTTGGCGCGGGAGGGCGGTTCACCATCCCCGTCGTTCACAATGGTTTCGTCCCGTCCATCAACAACAGCATCGGCATCTCGTTCGGGCTCGACCTGGTCCACTACAGCGGCTGCTACTACCGCGGGGCGTTCGGCGAAGTCGGGTGCGGGGCGAACTACCTGTTCTTTCCCGTGGCGATGCAATGGAATTTCTACGTCGCCGAGCGCTGGAGCGTGGCCGGGGAGCCGGGCCTTTTCATCTACCACGGCTTCTTCGACGACGATTATTGCGGACCGGGCATCTCGTGCGGCCGGCCCGACCGCACCGGCCTGCGCCCGATGTTCTCGGTTTTGGGCCGTTATCACTTCAATGAAAAAATTTCCCTCACCATGCGGGTCGGCTACCCGACCTTTTCCATCGGGGCCTCTTTCTTTCTGTGAGGAGGCTCCTCGTGACGGGGTCTCCGGTGCGGGAGCTTTCTCGGAGCTGATTTACGGCTCGGATGGCGTCAATCGGCTTCAGGTTTTAGACTGACCCCATGTCTGTTGCCCACAACCTCATTGCTGCGCTTGGTCTAGCCGTACTGATGGTGGTCCACGAAGGCGGCCACTACTTGGCGGCGCGGCGATATGGGATGCGCGTCATCCGATTCTCCATCGGGTTCGGGCCCACGATCTGGAAGCACCGCCCCAAGGGAAGCCCCACGGTTTTCCAGGTCGCCATCATCCCCTTCCTGGCCTACGTGCAGATCGCGGGCATGAACCCGTACGAGGAGCAGGACCCAAAGGACACGGGCAGCTACGCCAACGCGCCGCTCTGGGGCCGGATCGTGACCATCGCGGCCGGTCCCCTGGCCAACTACTTCTTCGCGTCGGTGCTCATGTTCATCGGCTTCCTCATCGCCGGCCGGACCGACGTCGACGATCAGAGCATGCACATCACCGTCATGCAGGAGAGCCCCGCTGCGGCCGCCGGTATGCGCGACAACGACAAAATCGTCGCCGTCAATGGCGAGGCCATCCACAATTGGGACGAGCTTCGTCAGGCGGTGGGCAAGCACGCCGGCGAGCCCATCGACGTCACCATCGAGCGCGACGGCCAAACCGAAATCAAGCACCCCACCGTCGCCGCCAAAGGCGAGAAGTCGAAGAGCGGCGACAGCATCGAGGGCAAAATCCTCATCGGCACCCCCGTCCGCGTCACCAAAATCGGGGTGGGCCAAGCCGCGCTCCTGAGCGTCACCGAGCCGCCCAAGGTCGTCTACGAGCTCGTGAAGGGGCTCGGCCTCTGGATCACGGGGAAGACCAAGGCCGAGCTCAGTGGCCCCGTCGGCATCGTCCGCACCGTCGGCGGCGCCGTCGAACGCGGCGCAGGCGACACGTTCAAGCTGCTCGGCATGTTGAGCGCCTACCTGGGCGGCTTCAACCTGCTACCCATCCCCGCCCTCGACGGCGGCCGTCTCCTGTTCCTGCTCTTCGAGGCCACCTCCCGCCGCAAACCCGACGCCAAAATCGAGGCGCGCATCCACGCGGTGGGGCTCTTGCTCATGCTCGGGTTGATCGCGTTCGTGACCTACTCCGAGATCATGCCGAAGCACTGATCGGGCGCCTTCGCCGCCTCTCCCAGACGAAATACGCGGTGGTCGCGGCGATCCCCATCAGGGTGAGCACGAACCCGAGGGTGAGGCCATGCGGCCAGTAATGAAGCCGGACGTGATGGCGCCCTGCCGGGAGCTCGAGGACGAGCTGCTTGTCGACCTCGAGCAAGGTCCCCGTGTCCGTGCGCCATCCTCGATCGTACGCTGAATTGACGAGGACCCGTCCTGCGTTCGCCGCCGTGACATCCATGGTGAACGTGTTTTGCGTACGGTTCACGGCTTCGACGACGACATCGCTCGTTGCGCCGCGCGCCTGCGGCAGATCGCCCTGCCAGAGCGGCGCTCCGGCGGAGAAACCCCATTCGTCCCAACAATCCAGCTCACCGCGGTTTTGTTGCGGCTGGTCGATGAACGTCGCGAGCCTGGGGCCGCCGTAATAGAGGTGGGCCGCCGGGACGACCTTGCCCGCGCTCGGATTGGTGAAGCGGGTCTCGATCCACGACAGGCTGACGCTGAGCATGTCCCCGACCCCGATGCACGCCAGCGCGACGAGCAGCGTCCCCGCTGCGGTGGCGTGCTCGATCGATTTGGTGCGACTGCGAATCATCTCGCGGAGCTCATCGAGCCCGATGGCGGCGAACATGGCGAGGAACAAGCTCGTCTCGCAGCGAAAGCGCGAAGGAACGCGCATCTCTTTGAACGGGAAGACATGCCCTTTGAGGATCGACCAGGGCGCGAGGTGCGCAAAATGGCCGAACATCAACGCCACGGCGAGGGCGAGGAGCGCATAGATCCAAGCATATCGGAGCCCGGCCAGCGCAATCCCGACGAGGGCGAGCACCAGGATGATGGGCCCTAGATAGGTATTGTACTCCGTCCAGACATACTCCTGCCCGGGCACTTCACGCTCATGATGGCGGGCGAGAAACATGCGGAGGAAGGTCTTCCCTCGAAGAACGTCTCCTTCGACTCCGAGCTCGCGCGCGTGCGCTCGGATCTGCGCCAAGACGGGTAAAATGCGGGCCGCGCCGAGGACGAAGCCCACCACGAGAACGACGGCCGCGGCGCGCGCGATGGGGAGGAGCCGCCTCGCCGGCCAAGCGCGCGTGAGCGTCTCCGCGCCGAGGAACAGCGCGAGATGCGGCAATGGGTAAACGGCACCCTCGTAGAACATCCACGCGACGAGCACCCCCAAGCCGACGGCCGCTCGCAGATCCGCTTCGGCCCGTCGCCAGAGCAAAATGGCGAGCGGAAAATACTCGAAGGCGACGAAGGCGAGATGGCCGCCCGAATAGTGGTGCTGATGAAAACCATTGAAGGCCCAAGCACACGAGCCGATGAAGGCCGCCATCCACGACGCGCGCAGCTCGTATCGACAGAGGAGCCACATCGACAAGAAGCCAAACGCGCCGTGGATCACGTACCAAAAATACATGGCCGCCGTCGTGCCCACGATCAAGGCCGGCCACGCGAGCGGCGCCGCGGCCACTTGCTGTGGATTGTCCCAAAGGGGAATGCCCCCGCACTCGTACGGATTCCACAGCGGCAGCTCGTGATACCGAAGCACGCTCACGCGCGCGGCGTCGATGGTCTTGTGAAACGTCATGCCGTCGCCCTGCTGCGTGCGGGGGTAGGCACCCAGCATGGTGTACCAGGCCAGGGTGCTCATCACGACGGCGAGGCTTCCGAGGATCGCGGCGCGGACGCGAAGGGATGCGATCGGCGGCTCGGGGGAACTCGGATTTGGCATCGTTGGAGGGGCTTGGGGGCGCTGCTACTTTGTAGCACGCGTGCGCGTTTGCAGGCTCGAAGGAGGGAGCCGCGTTCCTCGGCGAATGTGGTTCAGCTTGCGGCGATGATCGCGCGGGATGCGCGAATCGCGCGCGGGATGCGCGAATCGCGCGACATGCCGCACCCATACGTGCATACGGGTAGCAACTTACGACGGGCGTCGGCCGATAAGAGCGGTGCGCGCGGCATCTACGTTGCCGAGCGTAAGGGATGAAACGAGGTGGGCGCTCCTACGAAGGCTCGATTTACGGGCACTCGGACCGCGGCACATTGGCGCGCTTCTCGTCGCGCGCCGCTTCGGCGTCCCAGTGGACCATGCGCTCCATGTCGGCGAGCTGGTACCAGAGGCAAGGCCCGCGCGGACCATGGCGCTCCGCCGTTTCGCGCAGCTGGGCGATGCGGTCGCGGCCCTTGGGCTCCCACTGGGCGGCGAAGAAGCGCAGATCGCCCGCGCCGTCGCCGCCTTCGTCCGGCTCGGGCGCGCTGAAGGCGGGGGCCAACCCCATGTAGAACATGGCGCCCATCGCGCCCAGGCGCAGGGCGTAGGTGCCGACGCGATCCGAAACGGGCCAAAGCGCCGCGAGGAGCGCCGCGATCGCGAGGCACGCGACCACGAAGTACCAGAACGCCGGCGAGCGCCATCCCACGAGCTCCCCCGCGTGATGGGGTACGAACCCAAGCCGCGCGAGCGGCAACGCCACCTGCGGCAGCGGCCGGGTCACGCTCTCGGGGTACGTGTTGAACACGAGCGCCACGAACCCGAGCTGCACCACGCCAGCCAGCGCGAGCCCCCCGGCGACCCCCCGCGCAAGGGCACGCTGCCACGGCCGCCGCTGCGCGAGGTGCTCGAGCGCCACCAGCGCGCCATAGCCAAAGAAGGGCGGCGCGGCGCCGAAGAAGCGAGGCCCCAGCGTCCACCCCCCGCGCCAGTTCACCGCGCCGCTGATGGGCACGAAGAGCGCGAGCATGGCGAGGATCCAGAACAGGGACGCGAGCCGCCGTCGCCGCCTCTCGTCGCGCGTCCCTCGCCCGAGCACGAGCCCGAATGGAATGGCGAGGAGCCCGAGCCACATGAACGGGCTCATTCCGAAGAAGCCAAAGGCGTGACTGAACGAGAGCTGCCGAAACGTATCCCAGCTCGGCGCGCTCAAGCCAAAGAACCCCGACTGATGCCACGCCGCAAATTGCGCATTTTCGGCCATTTTGTGCCCGGGGGTAAAGGCATTGCCGTAACAGGCCCATTGATAAAACATGAGCGCCGCCGCGCAGATCGACCCCCCGAGCGCAAACGCCGCGAGCCGTGTCGGCCGGTAGAACACGATGAGCGCATACAGCGAGAGCACCACGGAGACGGGAAATGCCTGATACTCGGCCAAGGTCGCGAGCCCCGCGAACGACCCCGCGAAAAACGCCGCCCAAGGCCGTCTCCGGCGCGCATCGTGAACGAGGGCCCGCTCGCGCGTGGTGATCGCGAACGAGGTGAACGCCGCCATACCAAAGAAGCTATGGCTGACGAACATCAACGTATACGCAAGAAAGTTCGTCCCCACGCCCACGGCGGCCACCGTGATCAGCCGCAGCGCGACGTCGGAGCTCACGGCGCGCAGGAACCTTTCGTAGCCCACCAGAAAAAGAAAGATCGGTATCTGAAGTACGCAGAGCCGAAATAGGACCACGCTCGCCATGAACCAGGCGGCCTTCTCCTCCGGCGGTGAAAAACGCGTGGGCACGGGGTACCCCACGCGCGGCCCCACCTTGGTCCAGAGCCAATAAACCGGCACCGCCAGGTAGCTGACCGCCGGCGCCTTGATCGAATAAAGATGCGACTCGGCCGGATTTTTCGGATCCGGCGCCCGCGCCATGTCGTTCACGTACCCATGCCGCTCCAGAATCGAATCGATTCGGAACGTGTGCTGCTCCACCACCGCCATGGTCATGTACACGCGAACGTTCTCGTTCGGGTTGTTGAGCGTCGCCATGTACGGAAACACCGTGGTGAACACGACGAAGAGCAGCGAGAAGAACACCGCGACGATACCGGGCGCTCGGGCCATTTTCGCGAAGGTCACGTGGTTCCTCTCTGGGTTCTCCTATAGCTCAAGAGTGCGCTGACGTGGGCGAGCGTCGTTCATGCCGCGGGCTTCCGCTCGTGTTGGCCGGCGCGGCAGCGCGAGGGGCGCGATAAAAAGCGGGCGGATGCGCGAATTTGCGGCGGTTCACGGCGGAACCGGGTAGATCGCGCATCCGCGTCTCGCGCCCGACGCTTCGCGCGCGAGAAGGCCGAAGGATGATGTGAACGCAATGAAAACTCACCGTACAGCCTTGATGGTGGCTGCCGCTCTCGTAGGCACCGCGCCTGCGCTCGATGGGGGGTGTTCCTCCGAGAGCTCACCGGCAGCGTCCAAGGATTCAGTGCCCGATGGGTCGCTCATCATCCCTGCTCCTCCGCCTGCAAATGACTCGGGCATGAATGACTCGAGCGCGAAGGACGCAGCGCCGCCATGCGATACGACGCGCCCCTTCACGTCCCCGGTGCCCGTCGAGGGAATTCCGGATGGCAGCGAAGGGGCTAGGCTCACGCCCGACGAGCGAACGATCTATTTCGCCACCAGCGCCACGAATGCATCGGCGTCGGGGTCGGACGATATCGTCCAATTGAACCGATCCAATGCCAGGTTGACGTGGCTCAAGGCGGTAAACTCACCGGTACGAGACATGTACCCGTGGATCAATTCCGATGAGACCCAGCTTCTTTTCTCGTCGAATCGATCGAGCGGCGGTGGCTGGCAGATATTCGAATACCGACGGAGCCCAGGCGCGTCGGACTTTGGCGGCGGTAGGCCGATCACCGAATTTAGACTCGATGGAAACGTGGGCTATCCGTGGATCTGGAACGGCAAGGAGCTTTGGTTGGTCACCGACGCCGTAGGCGCGGGAGACATCTACCACAGCGCGCTCGTCAACGGCTCGTTCGCCACCGCGACAGCCGAATCCAACTTGAACTCCGCAGCAATCGAGTCGGCTCCAATCCTCAGCTCCGACGGACTGACGATCTTCTTTGGCTCGGGTCGTGATGGTGGGTTCCAAAAGGACGACATCTGGACCGCCACCCGACCCACCGTGAACGATGCCTTCGTCTCCTCGAGCATCCGCAATGTGGTCGAGCTCAATCAGAACTCGTCGGGAAACGAGCGGCCCAGTTGGATCTCGCCCGACGGTTGCCGGATCTACTTTGGCTCCGATCGTTCGGGGCCGTGGAAGATTTACGTCGCGGAGCGTCCGCGCTGAGGCTCGGCCGCCTGTCGTGGCGGCGCGATCGTTCCCCCGGGGTCACTGTTTCGGCGGCATGAAGGTGAGCTCGACCTCGCCTTCTGCCCAAACGGTGCTCCCTTCCCGGATTCGATACCTGGTTCGGTAGTTTCCAGGGGGGACTCTCCACGTCAGAAACTTTCGAATGAGTTGTTGTGGTTTGTGCGGTGCCATGAGCACGGGGGCGAGCCCGATGCGAAACGTGGCATGTGCCGGGGCACCGGGGGCGTCCATGCTGACGTCCAGATCGAGCCACCGCGGTCCTCGTTCGAACATGAACTCGTCCATTTTCGAGTGGAGCCTTATTTCGAACCCCCCCGTCGTCCCCGAAGGTGCCCACCTGCTGGTGCCGGATGCCACGTCGACGGTAACCCGGTCCGCTTGGAGGGGCACGGTCTTGGGAGGCGGCGGGAGCTCGAAAATGTCGTAGGCGCCGACCGTGCGCCAAGGCTTGGCACCCACGCTCGAGATCAGCGACATGTAGCGAGCGCGCTGCTCGAGATTCAGCGAGTTATTGCGCAGCGTCACGTATCGCAGGCCTGCCGCGTGCAATTCCGAGATGGTTTGAAGGCCGTCATCGCCCTTGAACTGTGCGTCCTCCGTCATAGAAAAATAGTAGAGGCTGTACGATGACACGGCGTCGACGGTTGGTCGGCCATGAATCATGTGGTGGTACATCCGCTGGCGCATCTCTTGATCCCAAGAGAGCGGAAGCTCGACCACGGCCCCCGGTTGTGGAGCGGCCGCCAGGGCGCGATAGACCGCGGTCGTGTCCTCGGAGCTGTCGAACGGGCGCAGCCCAATGGGGGTGGCGCGCAGCTCGAATAGAAGCACGAGCGAGGCCGCAATGGAGAGCGCGACGTGCAACCACCTCGACTTCGCGCGTGCCAGGACGAGGGCTACCCCGCAGCCCGAGAGCAACGCGAGGCCCATCGCCGTGACGAAATAAAAACGCCCTGGGGTGCGGACCGAGCCATAGCCAGGCAGCAGCGTCAAATAGTCCCAAATGCCCTTTGCGAGAACGCGATCCTTGAAGCGAATCTGCGGCCCGAGGCAGAGGATGCCAAAGACGACCGCCAGAGAGAAATAGATATAGCGGAACCATGTCATTGGCTTCCGTCGCGCGGAACGACCGAACCAGACCAGGCCTATCGCGGCAAACGCGAGCACCGAAAAACCGATGAACATCGGACCTTCGTTGAACGCGTAGATGGCATTTTTCGAGTAGAGGGCGCTCGACGAAGGCGCCGCATAAAAGCTCTCCAAACGTCCCGAGTACTGCAGCACCTCCCATGTTTGCTTGGCACCTAGCCACAGGTTTGCCGCGCGTAGGTACGGAGAATACACAGGAACGAGCATCGCGACGGCGAGCGCCCCCGCTAACGCGATTCGCGATGCACAAAGTAGTCGCGTCTCTTTGGGCGCGGTGCCGATCACGAAAAGGCCGACGAACGGCAAGACCAGGACACAATAGATACCAAGGTTGTTGCTCGCCGCGCACGCTGCAAAGACAAAGACGCAGAGCAAGGCCGCGTTCTTCCACGTAGCTTCGCGCTGCATGCGATGGAGATAGGTCAGAGCATAAGGGAGCCACTGCATCTGAAGGAGGTGGCCGTGATCCAGGTGATGCAAACGAAAGAAACAGAACGCGAACGCAAGGCCGGCAAAGACACCGCCCCCACGCGATCCCGTGAGCTCGCGCGTGAGGAGATACGTTCCGTGCGCCACGAGGGGAAACGACGCCAAGGTCGCGAAATTGACGAGGAAGAGATAGTTGTTGGTAAAAGGGCGCAGTGGGAGCGTCAAAGCTCCGAGGCCGAACGAGGGATCACTGCTCGTTCCAGCCAAGGGATGTGGAAAGAAGAAGTCGAAGTCGAAGAGACCGCCCGGCCGTCGCCCCAGAACCCAGTCTTGGAAGTTCTTTACGAACCGGGCGTTGATCAGACCATCATCGATCCCGACCGCCGGCAGATGCGTCGCCGCAAATTTCGGGTAGGGCCACGTCATGACGATGGTGATCCCCACGAAGAGACAGAATATGGCCACTTCGTCCCGCCAGCGGCTATTCCACGCCGATCGCAGGGCGCGCTTTGCTGCGGACGCCAACGATCCGCGGGAAACGTCGTTCACCATGTCGCGCGAGGGTAGTCCGCCCTGGCTGCAGCGTTCAAGCGGTGCGCAGGTGTGCGATCGGCGGTTCGCAAGAGACCGCCGCCGGCATGCTATGTTCCCGCGGCGTGTCGCCCGAGTCCGATCCCGTGCAGCCCGTAGAACCCCCGCAGCCGCCCGCGCCCGCACCCGACCCCGGCTTTGTCGAGTCACTTCGACAGGACTACGGCGCCATCCGCGACCGCTGGCTGCCCATTCGCGATCGCAGCCGGCGCTTTCTGGCGCGCTTCGACCCCAACGACGATCCGCTCGCAGAGCCGCTCACCCTGCTGCCGCTGGTGGTCCTCTTCGTCGCGCTTGCCTTCAGCGTATGGACCTACTGGCGCTGGAAGTTCCAGCCGATGCAGGACCTCGGACACCACATCGGCCTGAGCGCGGTCGTCGCCGATTACGGTCGCGCGGGCTCGATCTATCCTCCGCTCTACGATCCCCCGAACCCGCTCAACGCCAATGCGCTCCTCTATTTCGTGGCGGGTTACGCAGGAAAGATCATCGGCGTTACGCCGGCCGTGCGCCTGGGAATGACGTTTTACTTGGTCGGCGTGCCGCTCGCGAACCTGTATGCGCTGCGCGCCTTCGGGCGCTCGGCCTGGGGCGCGGTGCTGAGCGTGCCGCTCGTTTACAATATGAATTACGTGGGGGGCTTTGCGAACTTGCTCTTCGCCGCGCCCTTCATGGTGCTGGCCATCCCCGTCTTTCATCAGATGCTGGAGGCGCCGACTCGCTGGCGGGTCCGGATCGCGGCCATTCTCCTGATTTGCACCTTTCTCGCGCACGCCCACGCCTTTCTCTGGACGGGCGCCCTCACGTTCGTCCTGACGCTCTACCACTTCGTTCGCGCGCTCGCGCGCAGCAGCGCAGCGGTGTCCCTCGCATCCGACGGAACGCGCACGGGCGGCGAAGCTCGCGCGCGACTGATCGGCGCGGCCAAGGTCGCGATGTTCGCGTTCGCAGCGGCCCTTCCGTCGCTGCTGCTCTTCTTCAATTGGTATACGTTTGCGTTCGGCTCGGGGAAGATTCAGGGCGCGGGGACCACGGGGACCGTCGGCATCGAGCAGAACTTCGCCGCGGAGTTCAAAACGCCGAGCGGGCTCTTTCACGACCTCTTCGCCTATGCGCTGAACATCTACACCGACGATTCCGACATGATTGCCCTCTACGGGCTCGGTGGCCTCGCGCTGGGCGCCATTGCGTTCTCGCGCCTTCATCACTGGCGCAAGCCCCCGGTGCTGGAGGCGGCCTTCGCGATCACCGTCATTTCGTATTTCTTCCTCCCGGAGGCCATCGCCAGCAACCCCGTCGTGGGCTCGCGCCAGATCGGCGTGTCCCTCTGGCTCTTCTTCTCCGCCATCGTCACCCCGGTCCCCGCGCGCGTCTCGCGGTTCGCGCGCTTCGCGGTGGTGGCCGGCATCGTCCTCTGGACGGGCGACTTTTTGCGGACTTGGTACAAGCACCTGGTGGTGTTCGAGCAGACGGAGGCGAATGGCATCGAGTTCGTCCTCGAGCAAACGCCTTATCGGCAGAACCTGCACATGGTGAAGGTCTCGCCCGACACCAGCGCCATCTTCGCGTGGAAGCCCAACTGGCACGTCGACAAGTACTACATGTCCGATCGCTTCGGGCAGGTGCCGGACAACCCCGCCATCGTGTCCACCAGCTCCATCCGCTACCGCGCCGGTATCGACTTTCACCGCATCACCGGCCACTCCGCCGATTGGTCCAAGTGGCCCGAGGTCTGGAACAACTTCGAGCTGGTCCTCGTCCACGGCTGGAACCCCACCCGCGACCAGCTCGCCGCCGCCACCCAACACGGCGTGCGCATCCGCAAAATGGGGGACTGGGAGCTATGGCGAAAAAAGGGCGACTGGCAGACCCAGGGGGATGGGCCGGCGCCCAGGGTTCCTTAGCGGGCCCACCGCCGCACGGTGTTGGTCATCGGGTTATCGGACCGTGAGGCCCTTCGCCGGAGGAGGCTGCCGAGCGATCGGTGATCTCCCGACATCTGGAAAAAGACCACGTACTCTCGTTTGAAGGCGAATAGGATGCGCCCAGCTAGGAGTGCGGAATAGAGAAGTTCCCGCATTGAGCTCGATGAAAATCTTACCGCTTTACTTATCTCGCCCGAGACGGGCCGTGTCGATCCCAGCGTTGGCTGCGCTCGCGGGCGCCTCTGCGACGATCTCGCTCGCGTCGTGCGGAAGCGATGCGCCGCCCAGCGCTCCGGGAGGGGACGCGGGCTCGGACGGCTACGTCATCCCCTTGCCGTCGGCACCGCAGATCTTGGGGGTTCGGGTCGAAGGTGGCCAAATTCGGCAAGGCTCCGGGGCCGCGCCATCGAGCACGCCGGCGGTCGTGTACCTGAGTGGCGCCAAGCTGGACGAAATCTCCTCCGTTACGGTCGGCGACGCCCTGCGTGGAACCATCGTCCGCAACACTTCGGCGGAGATCGTCTTCGCCATCAATGTACCTCACGGCGCTCCGCTTGGAGTGCACGGCGTCAAAATCGTTGGACCGGGGGGAACGGCGTCGGTCGCAAACGCCGTGACCATTACTCCGATCACGGTTGCACCGACGGGGACGGATGGCGGCCCCGATGCGAAAGCTTACGATGGAACGAACGACCACCCGTTCCGATCGCTCAAGAGGGCCTTCTCTCTGGCGCAGGCGGGAGACACCGTTCTTCTAAAGGATGGCGTCCACGAGGTGGCCAATGACGATGCCGTTCCGAGGGGGGGCGAGCCGAACGTGCCTGCTGGCATCACGATCAAAGGACAGAGCGCGGCTGCGAAGCTGGTCGGCCCGCGCAAGGTGGGCTGCGCTCAGCCCACGGCCCGCTACGCGTTCGTCCTCGCAGGCGACACGCAGCTGCAGGGGCTCGATGTCTCGGAGTTCTGCACCGCCATCCTCGCGAAGGCCGGGACCGTGAGCGTTCGCGACGTCCGATTGCACGATATGGGGGAGCACGGTATTCAAGCCATGGGGACGGCAAAAATCACTCTGGAGAACGTCGACGCGAAGAACAATGCGGAGGCCGGGTTGATGGTCCTCGACACTGCAAGGGTCACCGTCGTCAACGGTCACTTCATCGGAAATGGAAGCTGGGGGATTCATATGGTCGGCGTGGGGCCGCTCACGGTTACGGGGACGGAGATCGGCGAGAACGGATCGCCGGGTGATCCGGAGAGCTCCGGCATTTGGACCCATAACGACAGCGCACCGGTGTCCGTGAGCATCACGAATGGGAACTTTCATGACAATCCCAGGAATGCCTTGATCTTCCAGAACGACAAAGGCGGGAGCGCCAGCGTTACCGACAGTTTCTTCAAAGGTCATCGTTTCGTGGGGCTCGCGATCGGCGGCGGCTCCAGTGCGGACGTCATTCGCGTGCGCGGGTCGACCTTCGTTGCCAGTCCTATTTATCTCAATGGTGCGCCGGTGGACTTCGGAACGCCGGCGAGCCCCGGTGGCAACACCTTCGAGGACATGTCCATCGACGACGATCGCGGCCCGGAATTACGGCTCCCCGTCACCGTCAGCGGAAATGTCTGGAGGCGCACCGGCTCGTCGCAGCAGCCGCCGGCCGGTTGCTGGGCGGAGAGCAAGCTACCGTTCTGGCACCTTTCCAACCCCGGCTCGTGCAGCTCGCCCGCCACGGACAACGTGATCATCAACTGACGCGGACGCCGTTCACCGCGCGGTCGCGCGGGCGTGCGACGCCGCGTTCTTCCTCTCGGCCGACGTGTACCATCGGAAGGTGTCGAGGACGGCCTCCAAGCCGCTGAAGCGCGGACGCCAATCGAGCTCGTTACGAGCGCGCGTGGTGTCCATGTAATAATCGAGATCGGCGATTTCGTATTGGTCGCCGCGCAGAGGCGATATGCGAGCCTTCTCGAGGACCTGCAGCGCGAGCTTGAGGGGCTGCCCCGGGATGCCGATGATGCGCGAGCGCGAGCCGGCGTGTTCGATCACGTGCGAGATCCATTCGCGCATGGTGGGGACGTTGGCCGAGCTCGTGTTGTACACCGCGTGACCCCTCGCCAGGCCCGCTTTGAAGACGAGGCTCGCGACGTCGAACGAGGACGTGAGCTCGTAGCGGTTGTCGCCGCGGCCGATGAGGACGACGGGCTTGTTCCCGAGGATCCAATCGAACACGCGCGCGATGACGCCGATGCGTCCGGGGCCCACGATGAGCCCAGGGCGGACGATCGCGGTGTCGAGCTTTCGCCCGTGCGCCTGCTCGACGTACTTCTCGGCTTCGAGCTTCGAATGGCCGTAGGGACCGATGGGGATCTTCGGATGATCCTCACGAAGCGGAAGGCTCTGGGGCAGGCCGTAGACCATGTTGGTCGACACGAAGACGAAGCGCTCGAGGTCGTGCTCCTCGGCGGCGGCCAGGAGGCGGCGGGTACCATCCACGTTCACCCCGAAGAAGGGGAGGCGATACGTCGTTTTGGCGAGCGGTGAGTGGTATTGGCACGCGGCGAGGTGAAGAACCGTTTTGGCGCCCGCGAACGCGGCGTGTAGCTCGCCCGAGCGAATATCGAGTGAGAACGATCGAACGCGATCCGATCCTTCCGGATATGGATGAAGATCGACTACGCGCACGTCGGGGCAGCCGGCTTCCAGCAACTGTTTCACCAGCTCGGTGCCGAGGAATCCGGCGCCGCCGGTCACGACCACCGGGTGATTGTAGGTTCTCGAACCAAGCATGTTCGCACTATGGAAGACTCACCCCGAGAAAAGCTAGCCTCTACTGCGGCATGCGATAAAGAACGGAGCTCGTGCCGGGAGCAACGAACAGGCGTGCCCCTCCGGCTTGCTGAACAGCACGCTCCGCCGGGCTCCCTTGGGTCACGCCCGCCCAGCGCGCCCGGAGATCGCGCAGGCGCCGAACGTAGGCCTCGGGATCTCCGCTGCTGCTCACGTATGTCACCCGCGTATGGTAGTCCCGCGAGAAATATTCGGCGATGAAGCTCGCGCTCTGATCGTACGTAATGACGTCGTCGGGCCCGAGCTCCGTCTCTCGCAATCGCGCGAAATGCTCGGGCCATTGGAACGGCTCGAGCTGCATCCACGCGCGCTCCTCCCACGAGGCGCTCCATGCGCGCCGGACCTTCTGAGGGTACACGTCGCGGTAGCCATCGGACCCCGCGCGGAACCCGATCCAAGCCAGGTAAAGAAACACGAGCGAAAACCCGAGCCGCACCCAGATCACGCGAAGCTGCGTATGGATCAGCGCGAGCGCGACCATCGCGGCGAGCGGCGCGGCCAGGGTGTAGCGCGGCCACCACGACATCGGTTGCCGGAGCACGAGCACGAAGAGGATGATCAGGGGGAGCCCTTTCTTCCAGTTTCGCGATCGTAGAACGTCGCCTGCGACGAAGACCAAGCACGGGAGCGCCAGCCACAAGAACGACGGGCCGAACCCGCCGTCGTGCACTTCGGGCGTGTAGTTCGGTTTGACGATGAGCCACTTGTCGATCAGCGTTTGCAGATCGGCGACGCTTCCGAAGATCCACGGTTTGGATTCTCCGCCCGCGCCGACATTCTCGAAGCCGACCTCCGGTCCCGCGAGCTCGATGCCCACGATCGGCAACTTGAGGCGGAAAGGATAGACGGGGTTTCCAACGTGAATGGCATTCTGGATGTACTTGCAAAGGCCGACGGCGGTAAATCCGCCGATCGAGAGCGCAATGCTGCCCAAGGTACGAAGGCGCGATCCGGGGGTGTTCCAGATCTCCCAGGCAGCGCGCGCGGCGAACCACGGTGCCAAGAGCACGAGCTGATAGGCGCCCGAGTACTTGCTTCCCACGAAGATTCCCATCGCGAGCAGCGACATCCAGCGATCCCTCGCCGTGGGGCGCGTCATGGAGAAGTAGATCGCGCCCGCGGCTCCGGCGTTGCATGCGATATCGACGTAGCTCGTGTGCGTCAACAAGAACACGGGCGGCAGGGCGAACCATGCGGCACCGGCCGCGGCTGCGACGGGCCGGGACGCGCCCACGTGGCGCGCCCACGCGACCGTCAAGAAGACGCCGAGTGTGGCAAACGGAAATTGCGATGTCTCGTCGAAGCGGTTGTCGCGAGGAAAGATACAATTCCACGCGGCCAGCAACTCGACGTCGTTCGGGTATCCCGAGATGAAGCCATTGTGTGAATCGAACCAGGCGAGCGAGCCATTCTGAATGGCATATCCCGTAATGGGGACGTGAAACCAGACCGGGTCGAACGTCCACGAGCGACACGTCCATGCGATGAGGAGGCTCATGCCGAACGCGATGCTCGCCGGAATGGCGATCAGGATCGCGGGCTCGCGCTGCTGCCACGCCTCCTGCAGAACGCGCCCCGGCGTGCGCACGTCCGCGATGGCCATCTTCCGAAGGTGCTCCCAGCCAGCGGAGCGTCCTGCGACGAACAGCGTTCCGCCGAAGAGCAATAAGCTGAATAGGCCCAAGGGAACGGGCGTTAGGTGGCCCGAATAACCGCAGGCTTGTACGGCGGTCAAGATGAGCGACGCCGTAACGATGTGCAGAACGACGAGTCGGTGACTGAGCCCCCGCTCGGGATAGACCGCAGCGGCAACGGCGTAGCCTGAGACGATCGCGAGAAGCGTAAGAAAGATCCAGACGAGCCAAGCCATGGAAGTCCGCGTCAACCTACATCACACGGCGCGGACGAGGCGAGCGAAGTCCTACGAGCAGGCGATCCGCGCCACCCGCGCCTTCGACACGATTCCGTGAGCAACCGAGGGCGGAGGGAGGTCGAAGTTCTATGCGGAGGTTGGAGGTCCGGAGTCTTTGCCGGTGCGGCCGGTTCAGCACGTCGCACGAACGGGGATGTCGCGCGACCTGGGTGCCTAGGTGCCTAGGTGTCTAGATGCCCGCGAGGCTATTTTAGTATCACGGTAATTTGCGCGAGTCTGCTTGGGACGCGGCACCATTTTGACATTCAAAGGTAACGCGCCTTTCAACGTGGGAATAGGCGGCGGGGGGATTTGGAGCCATGAGCAATCCGCCCGCCACCCGTGCAACTGTCCGTCGCGACAACGTGTTCGTCGATGGAGCACATAGCTCGTCTGGAACGCGCCCGTGGGCCCCCACGTCCCGTCACTTCTTCATCTTCGCCGCCATCCTGCCACGGACAACGTGTTCGTCGATGGAGCACATAGCTCGTCTGGAACGCGCCCGTGGGCCCCCACGCCCCGTCACTTCTTCATCTTCGCCGCCATCCTGCTACGGACAACGTGTTCGTCGATGGAGCACATAGCTCGTCTGGAACGCGCCCGTGGGCCCCCACGTCCCGTCACTTCTTCATCTTCGCCGCCATCCTGCTACGGACAACGTGTTCGTCGATGGAGCACATAGCTCGTCTGGAACGCGCCCGTGGGCCCCCACGCCCCGTCACTTCTTCATCTTCGCCGCCATTTGCGCGCCCAACTCTGCGGCGCGCAGGGAGGCGCTTTCGACGGCGTCGATGAGCGTTTTGCGGAGGGCGCCGGATTCGAGGGTGTGCAGCCCGGCGATGGCGGTGCCGCCGGGGCTGGTGACCATGTCCTTGAGGCGGCCGGGGTGTTCGCCGGTGTCGAGTAGGAGCTTCGCGGAGCCGTAGACGGTTTGGGCGGCCAGGAGGAGGGAGGTGTCGCGGTGCAGGCCCATTTTGACGCCGCCGTCGGCGAGGGCTTCGATGATGAGCATGATGTACGCGGGGCCGCTGCCCGAGAGGCCGGTGACGGCGTCGAGCAGGGGTTCGTCGAGGGTGACGACGCGGCCCACGGCTTCGAAGAGGGAGCGCGCGATTTCGAGATCGGCCTCGGTGGCGTGGGAGCCCGGTGAAATGGCGGTGGCGCCGGCCAGGGCCGTGGCGGGGGTGTTCGGCATGGTGCGGATGACCCGCGCCGTGGGGGGGAGGCGGCCTTCCAGGGCTTCGAGCGGGACGCCGGCGGCCACGGAGACGATCAACGTGTCGGGGCGGAGATCGCCCGCGATGGAGTCGAGGACGCGATCGAGCACCTGCGGTTTGACCGCGAGGACCAGGACGTCGACCGTGCGCGCCAGCTCGTGGTTGTCGCTCGCCACGCGGATGCCGTGCGTGGTCTGAATGTGCTTCAAGCGGTCGGCCTTGGCGTCGCTCGCATAGATCTCCGACGGCAGAAAGACGCCGGCGTGCAAGAGCCCCTTGATGAGCGCGGCGGCCATGTTGCCGGCGCCGAGAAAGCCTACGGTTCTTCGTTCCTTGGTCATGATGGACTCCTGCGACTCCGGCTGCGACTGCGACTACGACTGCGTATGCGATGCCGTGCGACGGCACTGCGACTGCGTGCAACTACGTCCGACTGCGTGCACCTGCCACGATGGCGGTGCAGCCCGATTGCGGCCCGATGCGACTCGGCGCGAAAGGCGACGGCGAACCCGCTCACCGCATGGCGCTCGCGAGCGTGGCCAGCGCTTCGTCGATCGGCCCCTCCACGGCCCCGCGCACGCGCCCGCCTTCATCACCCAGCTCCGACGCGATGCGATCGAAGCGCGCGCGCAGCGCCGAGCGACGCGAGAGCGCCGGATCCTCGTGCAGCGCGGCCGCCCATGCGGCGGCGAGCAGCGCGCCGCGGCCTTCGGCGTGCAAGCTCGCGTAGCGTTTGGCGAGGCTCGCGGGCTGCGGCGGTTGCGCCTTTTGCGGCGATGACGTGGGCGGCGACGATACCGCCGGAGCCGCCGCCGATGACGTCACCTGCGCCACCACCTCGTCGTGGTAGCGCGCAGGGGATGCGAGGCGCCCGAGCGCGCCGGTCAGCTCGGGGCCGCCGGGCTTGGCGCGATCGGCGAGCAAGGTGCGCGTCACGTCCACCAGCGCGAGGCCGACCACGCGCGCCGCCTCCACGCGGGCGTTGGCGGCGCTGCGCGCCTCTTCGACTTCTTCCGTCGAGCGGTGAAGCTTGACCGCCAGCGCGCGAATCACTTGCTCCTCACGCGGATCGAGGCCGTCGGAGGCGGCGGCGAACCAGGCGCCGCTCAGGATGGCGCGCGCCACGTCCACCTCGAGCTCTCCGTAGACGTCCAGGCGCTCCACGCGGATGGGGTCCTCGTCGAGGAGCGACTGCGCGTCGGCGTCCGGAAGGCCCAGCGACGCGACCACCGCGGCGATGTTGCGCCGCTCCAGCGGTGAGATCAGACCATCGGCGGAGAAGACGGCGCGCAGGGAGCGAACGGCCAGGGTGCCGAGCCGCTTGACGCGCTGCACGTCTTTGTCGCTTGGCTTCGACGAGAAGAGCGAGCGCAGACCGCGTGCGCCCACCTCCAACGTGACCTTCTGCTTGATCACGTCGCCCATGGGCAGCCATGTGGGTGGCGCGATGGGGGCGATGGCGCGCGCGAGCGAGACGATCCATGTGTCCTCGGACCCGAGCATGCTCGGCGAGGGCTGGCCTTGCGCCCAGGCCACATGGGCGTCGTGGCGGCGTTTCAAAATTCCTTCGACGGCGTCGCGGGTCGCGCCCGGGATGGCCAGGGCCGCGAACATCGCCTCCTCGGCGAGCACGGGAACGAGCTGACCTAGCGCGAGAGTCGCCGATTCCGGGGGCTGCGGCGGAGCGTCGGGCGTGGCGTCGGGCATGGGGGGTACGGTACACGTGGAGGGCGGTGCCTTGGAATATCCGGGACCGCTCGAACGTCGGAATCCACGCGCATGGATCTCTTCCGACAAGACCGCCTGGCAGGCACGTTGCTCGGTGCCGCCGTGAACGATGCGAGCGGCGTCGCCGCGGCCCACGCGGGCCTCGTCGCCAACGCCCTTTCGCGCGCGCGGCTGCACGACGGCGGAGACGGTGCAGGTGCCGACCAAGTCGCTTCCACCTTTCGTCGCGCGCTGATCGGTTGGGCGCTCCGGCACCCGTGGGCCGCCGACGCCGACACCTTGCACGCATGTGGTTGCATTGCGCTGGGGCTTCGCCGAACCGGCACGTCCGCTCCGACCAGTGGTGCGGCCATGCGGGCGGCCATCATCGGCGCGGCGTTTCCCTTCGATGTCAATCGGCGATGCGCCGTGGGCCACGCCGTCGCGGAGGTCACCCACACCGATCCACGATCCATCGACGCGGCCCTGTTCGTGGCCGAGGTCGCAGCAGGCTGCGTGCTCTCACCCGCCAACGGCGATCGCGAGGCCCTCGCCGATCGCGCCCGCGGCATGGTGCGCGCGCCCGAGCTGGTCGTAGCGCTCCACTATGCGCTCGAGTTGGTCGAGAAAAAGGTGACCATGGGCCTCGCCGCCCGCGAGCTCGGCGTCTCCAACGACGCGACATCGGCGGTTCCGCTCGCAGCTTTTGCCTTCGTGCGCTACGGCGATACCCCGCGCACCGCCATGGAGCAGCTCGACACCGTCGTCGGTGTCCACGCCCGCGCCCCGCGCGCCATCCTCGGCTCCTGGATGGGCACCTTGCTCGGAGGCGCCTGCCTCCCATGGAACCAGGTCGCACGCCTGCGCGATGGCCACTTCGGGCCCACCCACCTGCGCACCCTCGCGGCCGATCTCTCGGAGCATGTCCCGGCGGCCCTGCTCGTGCAGGAGCTCGCGGGCTCCGACCCGCCGGTTCCCGGTTCGAGCGCACCCGTTTCCAGCTCCAGCGCGCCGGCTCCGAGCTCGAGCGCGCCCAGCGCCCGGCGGCCCCTGCCGGGCCTGGCGCGCACCACGTCGCGGATCTTGCCGGCGGGCGACGCGCTGCTCGCGGGCGGCGCGTCGCACAAGGCCGCGAAGCACTGAGCGACTAAACGAGCGCGGCGCGCGCGTTCTTCGTTTGCTCGTCGCGTTCTTTCAGCGACTCGAGGATGATCACGGCGGTCTCCTCGATGGCGCGGCCGGTCACGTCGATGACGGGCCACTGCGGGTGTGCGCGGAAGATCTTGGCCGCGTATTCGAGCTCCTCGCGCACCTGATCGCGCAGCCCGTAGCTGGCGTCGACCGGCATGCCCAGCTGCTTCAGGCGCGCCTTGCGGATCTCCACGAGCTGATCGAGCCCGATGGTGAGCCCGACCACGCGATCTTGCGGCGCTTCCTCCAGCTCGGGCGGCACCTCGAAGTTGAGCACGATGGGGAGGTTGGCGACCCGAAGGCCTCGCTGGGCCAGGAGCGTGGACAGCGGCGTCTTCGACGTACGGCTCACGCCCACGAGCACGATGTCCGCCTTCTTGAAGTTGCGCGGCTCCTTGCCGTCGTCGCTCTTGACGGTGAACTCCACCGCTTCGATCCGCCGGAAATATTCGTCCGAGAGTGGAAGCATGGCGCTCGGCGTGTTGATCGGCTGCCGATCGAGGTAGGTGCCGAGCTTTCCGATGAGCGAACCAATCAGATCGAGCGCCTCCACCCGAAGCTCGTAGCTCGATGCGTGGATGTACTCGCGCAGCTCCGGGCTCACCACGGTGAACACGACCAGCGCTCCTTCGCGCGCCGCGCGTTCGAGGACGGGGCGGGCGGCGTCCCTCGTTCGCACACGGGTGTGCAGACGGATCTGCACGCCGGAGTGAGGGAACTGCAAAAGCGCGGCGCGCACGACCTTTTCAGCCGTTTCGCCGGTGGAATCACTGAGTACGTCGATGGTGCGGATCTCGCTCAAAACGAGCCTCCAAAGTTGCCAGGGTCCCTACGAGCTCGAAGGCGAAGCGCGGGCCCGGCTATCTGCAGGGGACCTCGCGTTCGCGCGGGTGAGGATGCTTTTGCTGCTCCCACGGTACGCAAAGTACGTTTATCAACCTCCAAGGCATTCCGCTAACTTCAAAGTGAAACGTGAAGAAACGGGCAGGGGTCGTGCCCATGCACCCCTTCTTCACCAGCCCGGGAGGCAAACGGGAGGGGAGCGCCCGGTGGACAATCGATATCCAATCTTCTCGGTTACGTCCTGGTGCAGCGTTGACTCACGTACGAAACGCGCCCGATAAATGCGCGCAATCGATGGACTGTGAAGCGAGCCTGACGGCTATCGCACATGGGTATACTTCGTGCCTTGCCCATGCTTGAGTCGCAAGCGCCACGCTTGGGACGTCTTGGCAAGGTTCAGCTCATGAGTCAGTTTGAAATGGGTCACGTGTCCAGAGATTCCAAAACCGACCCCTCTCTTCGCCGCCAAATGACCTCCGGTGCTGGCGTGCCCAGCTACCTTGCATCGCCGGCCGATGCGACCGTACCATCCGTTCGGCGGACCGAGCGAAGCGAGCTTGCTCTGCAGGTCGCCCTTAGCTCGGGTCGGAGTGCCCACGGCATGTCGGAATCGCGAGAGCCCAAAGTTGCATCCTCATCATCCTGGGCCGAGCGCTTACGCTTTCTCGCGCTGGGCATCATCATCGGTGCCTCCACCGTCGTGCTCGTGACCGAGCGGGATGTATCGTCGAGCGCCGCCAACTTGGTGCAAAAGGCCATGCCCGATACCACCGGCATGTCGGCGCCGGCGGCCATCCTATCGACCATCTTGCCGCCCAGTCCGCCGCCCCCGTCCGGCGCCGGATCCGCCGAGCCCCCGCGCATTCCCGTGATCGACGCGGAGCGCCTCCCGAAGGCCGAGAACGCGCCCGCCGCGAGCGCGAAGCACGCCAAGGCCAAGAAAAAAGGCGAGGGCGACGACGACCGCAAAGGTGCACCCGCGGGACCCTCGCCCATCGACGAGTCGAGCCAGCTGGGGCCGACCATCGAGCAGCTGCTCCAAGGTATGCAGGGCGGCGGCCTCGGCAAAGTCTTCGACGACAAGTGAGCGCGCGCGCCGTAGCGCTTTGAACATCCGAGCCTGACACGGAGCGGCGCCCCAGTCGTCTCCGAGTCGTTGCTTGACAGCGATGCATAACGAACGCATAAACATGCGCACCGTATGCATACGTCACCCGTCGCGATTCTTGGGGGCTCGGGCTACGCCGGCATCGAGCTGACCTACCTTTTGGCGCATCACCCGCGCGCGCGCATCGAGGTCATCTCGAGCGATCGCTGGGTCGGCGACTCGCTCGCCACGCACCTGGGCATCGAAGGAAAGCCCGGGGAGCTGGTCTACGCCTCCTTCGAAGAAGCCGCCGAGCGCGCGAAGAGCTGCGCCGTCGCGCTTTTGGCGACCCCCAACGAGGTCTCCGCCCAGGTCGCGCCGAAGCTCTTGGCCGCGGGCTGCAAGGTCATCGACCTCTCGGGCGCCTTTCGGCTCACCGACGATTCTTCGGCGCTCGCGTACTACGGCAAGGAGGTCGTGGGCGCCAAGGGCGACGTGCGCGTGGGCACCTATGGCTTGCCCGAGTTTTTTCGCGATGAAGTGGTCGACGCCAAGTTGATCGCCAACCCCGGCTGCTACCCCACCGCCGCCACCTTGGCGCTGGCGCCGCTGCTCGAGGCGGGGCTCATCGATCGCACGGACGTCATCGTCAACGCCGTCTCCGGCGTGACGGGCGCGGGGCGAAAGAGCACCGAGGCGTATGGGTTCGTGGCCGTCGACCAGGACGTGCGCGCCTACCGCGTCCTCGCGCATCAGCACACCCCCGAGATCGCGCAAGTGCTCTCGCGGCGGGCGGGCGCCGAGGTGCAGCTCACGTTCACGCCGCACCTGGTGCCCATCGCCCGCGGCATTTTGTCCACGGCGTATGGGCGGCTCTCCGTCAAAGCTTCATCGGCGGATCTCACCACGGCGCTGGCCAATGCGTACGCCGAGGAGCCGTTCGTCAGCGTGGTGCGCTCGCCCAACGACGTGTCGCTCAAGCAAGTGGTCGGAACGAATCGATGCGTCATCGGCGCCGCGAGCGATGCCTCGGGGCGCGTGGTCGTGGTCTCGGCCATCGACAATTTGCTCAAGGGCGCGGCGGGGCAAGCCGTGCAGAACTTGAACCTCATTTTGGGCTGCGACGAGGTCGCGGGCCTCACCCAGCTTCGGAGATTCCACACGTGAAGACGCCGATTGGCTTCAAGTATTCGGGCCTCGCATCCGGCATCAAGCCGAAGAAAAAAGACCTCGCGCTCGTGTTCAGCGAGCTGCCCGCCCAAGCGGCCGCGGTGCTCACGCAAAACGCGGCCAAGGCTGCGCCCGTGGTGGACGCGGAGTCGCGCCTCCCCGCGTCGGGCATTCAGGCCGTGGTGGTGAACAGCGGCAACGCCAACGCGCTCACCGGCCCGCTGGGCCTCCAGGCCGTGCACCAGGTTCACGCCACCGTGGCCTCGGCCCTCGGCATCTCCGAATCGTCCGTGCTCTCGGCCTCCACCGGTGTGATCGGCGTCCGGCTCCCGGTCGACAAGATCGTGGCGGCCACCCCGCGCCTGGTGGAAGGGTTGAGCGGCGAGCCCGACGCGGCCGCCGAGGCCATTCTCACCACCGATACGCGGGTGAAGATGGCGAGCCGCACCTTCGACGTGGAGGGCACCCCCGTCACCTTATCGGCCATCGGCAAGGGCTCCGGCATGATCGCGCCGGCGCTGGCGACCATGATCGTGGTGGTCACCACCGACTGCGCCATTCAAGCGAAGCTCCTGCACACCGCCCTGCGCCGCGCCGCGACCACCTCGTTCAACCAGCTCACGGTCGACGACGACATGAGCACCAACGACATCGTCTTCGCCCTGGCCAACGGCGCCGCGAAGAACCTCCCCATCGAGGAGACCGGCCCCGCCTTCGAGCAGTTCGCCTCCAACCTGGAGAGCCTCTGCCAGGAGCTCGCGCGCGAAATCGCCGCCGACGGCGAGGGCGCGACCAAGCGCATCGAGGTCCGCATCCAGCAGTCGCCGAGCGTGGAGCTCGCGCGCGACATCGCCAAGAAAATCGCCGGCTCGTCCTTGGTCAAGTCGGCCATCTTCGGCGCCGATCCCAACTGGGGCCGCGTGCTGGCCACGGTGGGCGCGCACACGGGCACGCTCGGCCTCACCGATGTCCGTCCCGACCGCGCCACCGTGCGCATCCAAGGGGTCACCGTGTACCGCGCGGGCGACATCTTCGAGCACCGCGAGCTGCTCAAGGCGAAGATGCGCGAGCCGGAGATCCTCATCGAGGTGGATCTGGACGCGGGCACCGAGAGCGGCATCGCGTGGGGCTGCGATCTCACGTACGACTACGTCAAGATCAATGCAGACTACACGTCGTTGATCATCGAGACCCCGTCGGGCGGGGTGGCGAAGGACGATCGGCTCTCGAACTACAGCCCCGCCTTCAAGGTCTCGCTGCTGGTCGAGGCGCTCGGATACATCGAAAAGTTTCGAGGGCAGCGCTGCGTCATCAAGTACGGCGGCGCGGCCATGACCAAGGAGTCCTTGAAGCACTCGTTCTGCCAAGACGTGCTCCTTTTGCGCGCCGTCGGCCTGCGCCCCATCGTGGTGCATGGCGGCGGGCCGGACATCACGCGCGCGCTGGAGCGGCTCGGGGGAGGGGCGCCCGAGTTCATCGACGGCGTTCGCGTCACCCCCGCGGCCGACCTCAAGGTCGTGGAGATGGTGCTCACCGGGTCGATCAACACCGAGCTGGTGACCTTGCTCAATCGCAACGGCGCGCTGGCCATCGGCCTGTCGGGCAAAGATGCGGCGCTGCTCAAGGCGCGAAAGCTCATCAAGGAAAATGGGCAGGATCTCGGCCACGTGGGCGAGCTGGTGGAGGTAAACCACGGGCTCCTCAACCTGCTGCTCGACCAAGGCTATCTGCCGGTCATCTCGCCGGTGGGCCTCGGCCAGGATGGACAGAGCTACAACTTGAACGCCGATACGGTGGCGGCAGGTGTGGCGGTGGCCGTGGGCGCGGAGAAGCTCATTTATCTTTCGGACGTGCCGGGCATCCTCGAGAATGGGGAGCTCTTGAGCGAGCTCACCGTGCTGGATCTTCAAGAGAAGATTCGAAGCGGCACCGTCCAAGGCGGGATGGCCGTGAAGTCGGACTCCATCGTGCGCGCGCTCAACGGCGGCATCAAAGCGGTGCACGTGCTCGATGGGCGCACGCCGCACTCGATCATCGCGGAGCTCTTCACCGACAAGGGCGTGGGGACCATTCTGCACGGCGCGTGGGCCGCGGGCCAGGCAGGAGAGCATGGGGCCCGTGCGACCAAATGAGTCGCTCTCCCGGCGCGAAGCGATTCGCAATTTGATCCGCACCGAGCAGATCGGCACTCAAGAGGAGCTCCGTGAACGGATCGCGGAGCTCGGCTTCGACGTGACCCAGGCCACCCTCTCGCGCGATCTGGCGCGGCTGCGGGCGCGCAGGGTCACCCTGGCGGGCGGCGGGATGGTCTACGAGATCGAGGGCTTCCCTGCCACCACCGCGGGCGATGGCGATCTCGAGCGGGTGCGCGATATGGTCACCAGCGTGCTCGCGGGCGACACGCTCGTGGTGGTGCACACGCTCCCGGGGGCTGCTTCGGCGGTGGCGCGCGCGCTCGACGGGGCCAAGCTCCCCGAGCTGCTCGGCACCATCGCTGGCGACGACACGATTTTTCTCGCGCCCGCGCCGCGGATTCCGCCGGCGAACTTGGTCAAACGATTGATTTCGGTCTGGAAGAAAGGGATGCAGTAACCATGAGCCAACGTATTCAAGGAGGCATCTCGTGATCGCCAAAACGGCCGCCGCTGGGGGCCCCACTTTGCTCCCCGAAGTCCTCGCCTTCACGAGCTCGCTCGCGCTCGATCGCGCGCTCATCCGCGAGGATCTCGTGGGGAGCCTCGCCCACCTCACCATGCTCTCGCGCCGCGGGATCGTGCCGCAGGAGCAGGCGCGCGCCATCCGTGACGGCCTGGTGAGCATTTGGGACGCGGCCCAGTCCGGCGATCTGCAGCTCCCCGACGAAGAAGACGTGCACATGGCCGTCGAGTCGCTGCTCACCGCCAAGCTCGGCCCGGCCGCCGGCGCCCTCCACGCCGCGCGCTCGCGCAACGACCAAGTCGCCCTCGACTTGAGGCTCTACGTGCGCGAGCAGTGCGCGGAGATCTTCTCGGCGCTCTCGCGTCTCATCGGCGCGCTGGTGGAGCGCGCCGAGGTGGAGTCGGGCACGATCCTGCCGTCGTACACGCATCGGCAGCGCGCGCAACCCATCTCCTTGTCGTATTTGCTCGCGGCCTACGGCGCGATGTTCACGCGCGACGTCGACTCGTTCGGCTTCGTGCTCTCGCAGACGGACGCCTCGCCGCTGGGCGTGGGCGCCATCGCGGGCACCTCGCTGCCCATCGATCGACAGCTGGTGCGCGAGCTGCTCGCCTTCGGCCGGCTCACCGCCAATGGCCTCGACACGGTGGGCGATCGCGATTTTGCGCTCGACTACGCGTACGCCGCCTCGCGCTTGCTGGTGCACACCAGCCGCGTGGCCACCGACTTCGTCGATTTTTCGACCTCGGAGTTCGGCTTCGTGCGCCTCGACGGCGCCATCGCCTGCGGATCGAGCATGATGCCGCAGAAGCGCAACCCGGATCTCTTCGAGCTGGTGCGCGGCAAGGCCGGCGCGGGCATCGGCAACTTGGTGACCTTGCTCGTCGATATGAAGGGGCTGCCCGGCGGCTACAACCGCGATCAGCAGGAGGATCGCGCGCCCATCCTGGCCACCGGCCCGCTGGTGCGCGGGGTGCTGGACATTCTGCAGCTCGGCCTCTCGCGCGTCACCTTCGACAAGATGCGCTGCCTCGCCGCGGTGGAACAAGACGCCACCCAGGCGACGGACGTGGCCGAGGCGCTGGTGCAGCAGGGTCTCCCGTTCCGCACGGCCTACCAGCTCGCGGGCACCTTGGTCCGCGCGTGCCAGGACGCGCGTGTGCCGCTGGCGCACGTGACCACCGAGATGGCGCAGGCCATCGACCCGCGCCTCAACGACGAGGTGCTCCAAGCGGCGCGCGTCCGTGGCGCGGTGGCGCGCAAGACCAGCCCGGGCGGGACGGGCCCCGACTCGGTGCGCGAGCAACTCGAAGCGCTGCGCGAGAGCGTCACGCGCGCCAAGGAGCGCGCCGAATCGATCCCGCGGCTTTCGACGCTGTTTGCCCAATTGCGAGAGGCTCCCCTATGAAAAAGCGCGATTTCCTTCAGCTGAGCGATCTGACCCGGGACGAGCACGAGCGGCTCTTCGAGCGCGCCGCGGTCCTCAAGCGCGAGCGCCGCGAGGGCAAGACGCACCAGACGCTCGCGGGCAAGACGCTGGTGGTCATCTTCGAAAAGAGCTCGACCCGCACGCGCCTCTCGTTCGAGGCGGCCGCCTATCAGCTCGGCGGACATGCCATTACGTTGATGGCCGGCGAGAGCCAAATTGCGCGCGGTGAGCCCATCGAAGACACGGCGCGGGTGACCGCGAGCTACGCCGACGGCATCGTGTTCCGCACCTTCGGGGACTCACGGCTGGAGGCCATGGCACGGTATGCGCGCGTGCCCGTCATCAATGGCCTCTCCGAGGGCGGCCACCCCGTGCAGCTGCTGGCCGATCTGTTCACCGTGATCGAGCGCCATGGATCGCTCGAAGGGCGCGTGGTGGCGTGGGTCGGCGACGCGGCCTCCAACATGGCGCGCTCGTGGATCGAGGCGGCGCGCATTTTCGGCTTCGAGCTGCGCATCGGGGCGCCGAAGGAATATGCGCCCTCGAACGCGTTCCTCGAGACGGTCGGCAAAGGGGCGCGCGTGCACGTCACGACCGACGCGCGCGAGGCCGTGCGCAACGCCGATGTCGTCACCACGGACGTCTGGACGAGCATGGGGCAAGAAGCGGAATCGGCGGAGCGCCGGCGCGTGCTCGGCGGGTACAGCGTCAATTCGTCGCTTTTGGCGGCGGCGCACCCGTCTGCGATCGTATTGCATTGTTTGCCGGCGCATCGGGGTGAAGAGATCACGCACGACGTGGTGGAAGGACCCCAATCGGCGATCTTCGATGAAGCGGAAAATCGCCTTCATGCGCAAAAAGCGTTACTCGAGTTGCTGCTTACATAATTTTTCTATCGAGCAATTCGCATGTAAGGTATTTGGCGTATAGCCGCCCTTGCCATAAAAATGGCCGGTGCGTATGTTTTTTCCCCTACCGGTTGCGGTTCATCCGGATCAAGTTTGAGGGGATGACGACTTCGGGGATCGGGCTCTACGGCGACATGCCGCTCGTGCCGGTTCCGCACGTTAAGCGTGAAATTCTCGAGGAGTGGAGGCGACGCGTTCGCTCCGAGAGCAACGAGCGCGGGGTCATTCGCACCGAGCCCGCGCTCTCTCGCTTCGTTCCGGAACTGGTCGAGCGGCTTTTTAGTGTGGACGACGAGGAGAGGCAATCGGGGGCCATCCTCGTCGCGAGCGCCCGCCACTCCGAAAACTGTACGGTCGCCGAGGCCATTCGCGAGCTCTCGCTGCTTCGAAGCGCCATTCTTCGCGCGTTTTCGCGCGGGGGCGTGCGTTTATCGACGACGGCGATCGAATACGTGCATCACGAGATCGATCATGCCATGGCCGAAATCGTATCGGACATTCATCGCGTTGCCTGCGCCCGGCTCGCCGCGAGCCATCGCGTGGAGCACGCGCTTCGCGAAAACGAGGATCGCATGCGACTCGCGCTCGTTGCCGCCGAAGTCGGCACATGGGAATTCCGGCCGATAACCGGCGAGCTCACCTGGGACGATCGCTGCAAACAAATATGGGGTTTGCCCGACGGGCACGAGCCCTCGTACGACGCTTTCCTTCGAGGAATTCACCCCGAAGATCGCCCGCGGGTCGAAGCGATCGTGGAGCAGACCTTGGAGCCGCGCAGCGGCGGCACCTACAAGATTGAATACCGCGCGGTCGGTCTGAGCCACGGGCCCGAGCGGTGGGTCAGCTGCGAAGGCAAATGCTTTTTCGATGACGCGGGGCGGCCCACGCGCTTCATCGGCACGGTGCTCGACATCACCGAGCGTCGCCGCGAGGTCGAGTTCCGCGAGCGCTTCGTGGGCATGTTGGGCCACGATCTGCGCCAGCCGCTGTCGGTGGTGAACTACGCGTCGGAGACGCTCTTGAAGCAAGGGCTCCCGAACGATTCGCTCGAGCTGGTGCGCCGCGTGGTCCGCTCGGGCGATCGCATGAACCGCATGATCCGCGATCTGCTCGACTTCGCGCGCGGCCGCCAAGGCGGCGGTATTCCCGTGGCGCGCAAGTCGCTCGATCTGCACGAGTTGATGCGCCATTTGGTGGACGAGATTGCGACCGTCAACCCGGCGCGCACCATCGAGCTCGCGGTCGATGGCGATGGAAGCGGGCACTGGGATCCGGATCGCATGGCGCAGGTCTTTCAGAACTTGCTGTGCAACGCGGTGACCTACGGCGCGGCGGACACACCCATCTATGTGGTCATGGTGGAGGAAGGTCGGTTCTTGGAGACCACGATCACCAACTACGGTCCGCCCATCCCCAAGAGCGAGCTCGGTCAGCTATTCAGCCCCTACCGCCGAGGCGGCCGCGCGCGCTCCGCCGAGCGCTTGCCGCGGGGCCTGGGGCTCGGGCTCTACATCGCGCAGGAAATCGTGCTCGCGCACGGTGGCTCCATCGAGGCCACCAGCGACAGCGATTCGGGCACGACCTTTACGGTGCTGCTGCCGCGGGGTTAGTCACCCTTCTGCGCGTGGATGCGGCTCGAGGATGCGGCGCATCCTGCTAGGGTATGCGCGCGATGTGGGTCGAACGAAATCGGTCGTGGTTCGCAACGGTGGCTCTCGGCGGGTACGTTCTCCCGCGCATCTGGAAGCGGACCTTGATGGTGACCGCGGTGAGCGTGATCGTGACGGTGCTCTACCACGCGGTCCCCGTGTTCCATCATTCCATCGGCGATAAGCCGTTTGCGCTCATCGGGCTGCCGCTCGGTATCTTCCTCGGCTTCCGCAACAACGCGGCGTACGAGCGCTTCTGGGAGGGGCGCAAGCTGTGGGGCTCGTTGGTGAACACCTCGCGCAGCCTCACCCGCCAGGTGCTGACATTGCTGGAGCCGGAGGAGGGGCCAGGTGCGCCAAAGCCCGACGCGCTGATCGCGTTCGAGCGCCACTTCGTGCACATGATCATCGGCTATGTGCACGCGCTCCGGCATCATCTGCGGGACACGGACTCGACATCGACGTTGGAGCGCATTCTGCCGCCCGGCGAGCTCGATCGGGTGCGGGGCGATGACAATGTGCCGCTCGCACTTCTACAGCGGATGGGCGAGCTGATGTCCGAGGCGCGCCAGCGCCATTGGGTGAATCCGTACCACGTGGCCATTTTCGAGCAGTCGCTGGTCTCGCTCACCGACATTCAGGGCGCGTGCGAGCGCATCAAGTCGACGCCGATCCCGTACTCGTACACGGTGCTCATGCACCGCATCGTCGCGGGCTACTGCACCTTGCTCCCCTTCGGCCTCGACGAAACCGCGGGCGACGCCACACCTTTGGTCGTCCTCGCCATTTCGTATGCCTTCTTCGGCCTCGACGCCATCGGCGCCGAAATCGAGCAACCCTTCGGCACCGACATCAACGATCTGCCCCTCGGCGGCATCTCGACCACCATCGAGCGCAATCTGCGCGCCCGCCTCCGCGAAGAGCTGCCGCCGGCTGCTGCGCCTTACAAGGGCGTGTTGACATGAGGGGGGACGGTTTGCGGATGATTCGGAGGGGCACACCCTTCGGATCATCCGGAGGAGCACGGGGCGGGTAGCTGTGTCACACCGACGGCACCTGTCAGCGTGAGCTTGATGCGCGAGAGCTTCACCTCGACGGCGCTGGTCACACCGACGGCGCCCGTCAGCCGTCACACCGACGGCGCCCGTCACACCGACGGATCGAAATCCGTTCGCGTGTAAATTGCACGCACCGTGAGCCCCGCCGCCTCGATGGCCTCACGCCCGCCCTCGAGCCGATCCACCAGCACCACCACGCCCGCCACGGTGTGACCGGCATCCGTCAGCTTGGCGACCGCCTTCAACGTGGAACCACCCGTCGTGATCACGTCTTCGAGCAGCACGACGCGTGCCCCCGCCGGGAGGCGAACGTCGCCCTCGAGCGTTCGGCGACTGCCGTGATCCTTTACCTCTTTGCGGACGTAGATGGCGTCGAGCGGCTCGTCGCGCAAGAAGCTCGTGAGCGAAACGGCGCTGGCCAGCGGACAGCCCCCGAGCTCCACCCCCGCCACCGCATGACACGGCCGCAGCTGCTGCACCGCCTCGTACAGGATCTCGCCGGTGAGCGCGTGCCCCTCAGCGCCTAGGATCGTCTGCTTGCAGTCGATGAAGAAGTCGCTCTCTTTGCCCGAAGCCAGGGTCACGCGCTGCTTCCGGTACGAGTGCACCTTGAGCAGTTCGAGGAGGCGCTGCCACGGAGACATGACTACGCGCGCTTCTTCTGCAGGGTCCCTCGGGCGCCCTTCTTGAGAACGGGGACCGTGGGGGCCGGCGGACCCGGCTTGGCCCCCGCCGGCGCGGTCGCGCGACCAGGGGGCGACGAGGGATTGTGATTCGACGCGGGCACCGTTCGCGCAGGCGGCGCCGAGGGCCGCGCGGCGGCTTGCTGCGCCGGGCTCCGAACCTCGACCCTCGCGGCCACGACTTGGGCGGTGGGGGCCGTGGAGGCGCGCGTGAGCGCCGCCGGCGTGATGGCTGGGCGCCCGTTGTTGGTGGCGCGCGAAGCGCTGGGGGTGCTCACGGCGGCGGGCTGCACGCGCGTGCGCGCGTTCGGTGAGGCTTGATCGCCGGCGGTTTGCACGTAGCCGCGGAAGAGGGCTCCCGGGGCGATGGCGATGCGGGGGGCGCGCACGTCGCCGACGACGCGGGCGCCGTCTTCGAGGTGGATCGCTTCGGTGGCGGTGACATCGCCTTTGACGGCGCCGCGGATGATGACCCGCTCGGCGGACAGGGTGGCGGCGACGCGGCCTTCGGCGGTCACGACCAGCTCGCCCGCGATCTCCACCGTGCCCTCCACGTGGCCCGCGATCTCGAGATCCGCGGAGCCGGTGATGCGCCCTCGGATGTGCGAGCTTCGGCCGATTACAGTGGTCTCTGCCATTCTTTCCTCACACGTCCATGTCGACGTTGCCCTTGAACTGGGCGCCGTCGGCGATGGTGATGCGGGTGGCCTTCACGTTGCCAACGACGCGGGCACCGGGTTGAAGATCGACGCGATCGCTCGATTGAATGTTGCCCGTGATGGAGCCCGACACCGCGAGCGGGCCGCCCACGATGTCCGCTTCGACCACCGCGCCCGATTCGACGGTCACGGAGTCCTTGGCCGTGAGCTTGCCGCGAACGGTCCCTTGCACGACGACGTCGTCGTCCGTGGTGATCTCCCCTTCGATCGTGATCCCTGCGCCGATGATCGTGCTCGCCATGCCCGGACTCCTTGTCCCTCTGCCTTCTTCTTCTGCTGCTTCTTCTTCTACGCTACTTCTGCTGCTCTCGCGCTCTTCGCGACGCTGCTGACTCTTTGGAACGGCCGCCTAGCGACGGCCGGACGCTGCCGGCAGGCGAGCGCCTCCTCCGTTGGCTGCTGCCGGCGCCCCCGACTCGAGTTCAGCGGGAAGCTCGAAATCGAAGTCGACCCGCCCCGAAAATTCTGCCCCCTCCTCCAACGCCAGGTTGCCACCACGAATGTTGCCGCGGACGCGCGCGCCTGCAAGGGCCCGCACGGGGCCTTTGACCCGCAGCTCGCCTTCGAGGGTGCCTGCCACCGTGATCTCTTCCGCCTCCACCGTATCGGCGGCGACGGTGCCTCCTTCGGCGATGGTCAGGAGCCCGCGCAGGACGATGTCGCCTTCGACGCGCCCTTCGACGGTGAGATCCCCGTCGCCCGCGATGCGCCCGCGCACCTGAGCGCCGCTGCCGATGCGTGCCTCACTCTCGTCCGAGGTGTTTCGTGTCGTGGATCGCGCCATACGAGGGACGCTTCCTAGTACAGCTTGTCCCTCTTGTCATCGGACCATCGTCACCGGACGTCGTCGGTGGTGGCTTGGGGCAGCTCGAACCAAAAGAGCGAGCCCTCCCCCTTTGGATTCGCCGTGACGCCCACTTGCCCGCCATGCGCACGCACCACCCGGTCCACGGTGGCAAGCCCGAGGCCAAGACCGTGCCCCCGCCGATCGAGCCGGACATGAGGCAGAAAAATAGCGCGCTGCATGGCGGGCGGAATGCCCGGACCCGTGTCGATCACCTCGCAACGCAGGACGTCTCCCTCCGCCACCGCGCGCACGGTGACCGCGCGCTCCTCGTCGATGGGAATGTGGCGGATGGAGTCGGTGCCGGAGCCGCCGCTCTCGCCATTTCCGTCGCCGATGTATTTGATGGCGTTGCGCACCAGGTTCGAGAGAACGCTGGCCAAGAGGCCCGGTGTGCAACGCACTGCCACATCCGGCATGGACTCCGCGCGCAGCTCCACGCGCCGTGAGTCGGCGTACGGCTGACACTCGCTCATCGCCTCTTCGACCGCGGTGCGAAAATCCGCGTAGGCGCCGGGCTCGGGCTGGGCGCCCGCCCGCGCAAAGGCCAAAAGCCCGTCGACGATGCTCTCCACCAGGCGCACGCTGCGCACGCCGCGATCGAGGATGGGCGCGAGCTCGTGTGAGTTCGACAGCTTCTTGCGCGCAATTTCCATGGCGCCCAAGGCGGGCGTGAGGGGTCCGCGCACATCGTGTGCTACACGGCTGGCGAAGGTTTCGAGCTCGTCCGCGCGTCGCTCGACCAGCCCGGTATAACGCTTGACGGCCCGGGCCGCGAGCGCCGCCAGGGCGATCGAGACGATGAGGCTGACGGCGTCGAGCGTAAAGCCCACCAGCCGAATGCGCCGTCGGTCCTCGTCGAGGCGCTCCATGGTCTTGGCGCCTTGCCGCGCGTTGAAGGCGACCAGATCGCGCAGCGCATCGTCGACACGCGCCACGTCTTCGCGCAGCGCGATGCGGCCGGCCCGCACCACCTCGGAGTTCGAATCGGTGCGGTGCATCTCGCTGGCGAGGTTCTGCGCGCGCCGCTCGATGGCGTCGAGTTGGTCGCGAACGGGCCGCCACATGGCGGGCTCCTCCTCGCTCGATCCGGGGAGCGCTTCGTAGGCCGCGCGCGCTTCGCGCAAGGTCGAGAGGGTGCGCTCGATGGGCACCGCGCCGCGGTACGCGGGGCTGATCGCGTCGTTGGTCACCTCGTCGAGATCGTGCAAGGTGGTGCGGATTTCGGCCAGATGAACGATGCTCGGGAGCGAATTGTGGGAGACATCGCCCGATTGAATCGCCACGTCGTGCAGACGCAGATCCGAATAGAGCGTCGATGCGCCGAAGCAGGCGACCACGATGGCGAAGGAGGCGAGTACCATCACGCTGTAGCGCGATGTCCACCCGAAATCTGCGCGCTCCCTCCTCTGCATCGGCGCCATGGAATGCCCCTCCACCCACCCACGCCTACGCGCGGTCCCTGCATCCTTCCACGGAGCGAAGGATTGCATGGGCCCTTAAACCATCGAGCGCGAGAGATTCTGCCCGCCCTTGCGCATGTCGGTCATCCTTGATGTAAGTGTGCATGATGCGCCCCGTGGAATTCGATGTCGCGATCGTGGGCGGTGGTCCTGCGGGTAGCACGACGGCGATCGCGCTCGCAAAGGCCGCCCCCGGCCGAACGATCGTGCTCCTCGAAAAAGCCACGTATCCACGTGAGAAATATTGCGCGGGCGCCCTTGGTGGCCGCGGCGAAAAGATACTTGCCGAGCTCGACGCCTCCCCCAAGGTTCCATCCGTCCCCCTCGAAGGGATCTCATTTCGCGGGCTCGGAGGCGAACGAAAAGAGTCGGTCGGCTCGATTGGCCGTGTGGTTCGGCGCGCGGAGTTCGATCATGCGCTCGCCAACATCGCGGCCTCCCGCGGGGTAACGGTGGCAGAAGGAGCGAGGGTCGAGGCCATCGACGTCGAGCCCGCGGGCTCGGGTGACATCTCGCGTGCGCGGGCTCGCGTGACCACCTCGCGCGGGGAATACCGGGCCCGAGTGGTCGTCGGCGCCGACGGCGTGGGGAGCACGGTGCGCAAAGCCATGGGCCATGGGGCCGGCCGTTTGCGCGCGCAAGTGCTCGAAGTGGACACGGAGCCCGTGCCCGACGATCGCGCGCGGAGCATGCTCCACTTCGATCTGACGGACCACTCGTTCTCCGGTTACTTCTGGGATTTTCCCACCTTGGTGGACGGCCGAGCGCTCCATTGCCGCGGCATCTATCGCATTCTCTTGAACAACGAACCGGTCGATCTGGAGCATCGCCTTCGCGAGCGATTGGCGCACATGGGCCTCGATCTTTCGCGCTACAAGCAAAAACGATTTGCCGAACGAGGCTACGAGCCCGACTTACCCCTCGCGACCAACCACTTGATGCTGGTGGGCGAGGCCGCGGGCATCGATCCGGTGACCGGCGAGGGCATCGCGCAAGCCATCGAGTACGGCGCGCTGGCGGGCCCCTTTTTGGCCGACGTTCTGGCCGGGCGGGCCGTGCTCCCGAGCTGGAGCGACGTGGTCCGGCGCTCGCGTCTGGGGTGGGATTTGCGCAAGCGCACCCGCATGCTGCCGCACTTTTTCGGCGAGCTTCGCGCCGTCTCCGAGCGGTTCCTCGTGGGCAGCGGCGGCTCACCGCTGCGCACGGGCATCCGGCATTTCGCCGGCCATCGGCAGTCGGCGGCCGACATGGCCGTGTCGGTGATGGGCGCGGGCGCGCACTATATGGCGATGCGACTCGGCGAGCGCTCCCGGCCGGCGATCCCGGCCGGCGATCGCGACTAACGATCGCGCTCCCACACGGCCCAGCGATCGCCGCGCCACTTCACGTGAAAGGTGCCGGGCGGCGGATGGAAGCCGGAGCCGCGGGTGAGCACGTAATCGTAATAAGGATAGAGCTCGCCCTGCACGGAGACCTGCTCGGGGGTCCACTCCCAGCGCTCGCGGGCGGGGCCGCCCGGGGGCGGATAGTGACCCGGTTGGAAGTCGAACGGCCAATGGAAGTACCCGGCGTAGGTGAATTGCACGACGCCGCCTTTCTCGACTTGGTAGTACGAGCCGAAGTGGAGAAAGGGGACCCAGTTGGTCACCCGCGAGCCGCGGTCGTAAATGAGCGCGGCCACGTGCTTTCGCGGCTCCATGGCGGCGATGGCACCATCGATGTCGCCCACCTCCTCCAGCTGAAAGGCGATGAAGTGCTTGCACGTGTTGATGGTCGCGCCGAGCGCCAGGCCCGCCGCGAGCGCGGTCCCGAACCATCCGCGCAGGCCTTGCGGCATCCGCAGGAGGGGAATGGCCGCGAAGAGGCATAGAATGGGAAAACGCTGGGAAATGAGCCAGATGTAGCCGTGCCTCTCGCCCAGGATGAAGTAAAAGAGGATGCACGCCAGGGGCAAGAGCGTGTACGCGCGCGCCACTGGCTTGGCGCGATCGCGATCGCCTTGGGCGAGGCCGGTGACCAGAATGGCCGCGGCGACGAGGAGGATGAGCAAGAGCTCGTCGCTGGTGTCGTGCCACACATCGGTGAGCCACTGGTACGCGCCCGGGATGGCCGCACTGAGCGGCGCGACATTGTCGGCTTGCGTCGGTTGCAGCACGCCGGCCGTGAGGCGCCCGGCGTCCGTGAGGAACGTCCAGCGCGCGACCGCGAGCAGGGCGGGGACCACCGGGGCGCCTGCGATGAGCCATCGCCTCGGTTGATCCCAGGGGAACATCACCGCGAAGCCGATGCCAAATAGCGCAAAGGGGAAGACGTGCGAATGGAAGAGCGCCAGCGCCAGCACGCCCAGCGCGATGCCGCGCGGCGGCGTGGGGTGCTCGAAGTAGCGCACCGCCACGGCGAGACCGAAAAAGAGGATGGGGATGCCGAGCAAGAACGGCAAAAGCCCGAAGATGAACATCACGTTGGTCAAGAGCGGCACGGCGAACAGCGCGAGGCGTTCGTCTTTGCCCAGCGCCCGGAGCAGCGCGCGGATCGCCAGCGGGGTGCCGCCCAGGTAGATGCAGAGCAGCGCAATGTTCGCCTTGACGACGCCGAGCACGTACGCGAGCGCGCCCGCCAACAGGTAATAAAAGACGTACTGGGTGCGGCCGAGGGCGAGGACGAAGTCCTGATCGAAGCCGTACGCGGGGTCGTGAAAATCGTGGATGACCCGGATGGCCGCCAGGTGAAAGGGCAGATCCTGAATGGGCGGATAGCGAACGATCCACGCGGGGGCGCTGGCGACCACGGCGACCAGAAGCCACAGCCATGTCGCCTGGGGGATGTTCGTGATGCTCTGAAAGCCGCGGAAGGAGAGGGTGCGCCGCATGTCGGCGCGCCCACGTTACACGGTTTTCGTACGGGGGAGCGGAACGGAACGGTGTAAGCTCCCGCCCATCTTGTTGGCTTGGAGCTGGCGCGGGTGGACGAAGACGTGGGCCTTCTTGGCGGTTCCAGCGATCGCGCTCTTCGAGCTCGGCGCGCACGTCGTCCAAGTGGGCGGCGCCATCGGGGACGATAGCTGGGCCCGCGCGCGCGAGGAGACCCGAGCCCTCGTGCAGCCCGGCGATCTGCTCGTCTTCGCCCCGCGCTGGACGGACCCCATCGGGCGCATGGTCTTCGGCGACGAGCTCGCGACCTTGGAGCGCGAAGCTTGGGCGGACGTTTCACGCTTTCCGCGGGCCATCGAGGTCTCGATCCGGGGGGAGCACGAGCCCGAGCTCGCGGGTTGGAGGCGCGTGGCGGAGAAGAAGGTCGACGGGATCACCCTGGCGACTCTGGAGAACCCCAGCTACCGGCCCACGTTGACCGATCTGGTGAACCTCGTTCACCCGCCCGCGAGCGAGGCTTTCGTGCGCAGCTTGGACAACGCCGGGGTGCACCCGTGCACCTGGGTGCATGGCTCACCGCAGTCGGGCAACTTGGGCTTTGGGCCCTCGGTCCCCGGCGACAAGTTCGCGTGTCCGGGCACCTTCGCCGGGGTGAGCGTGGTGGCCGATCTCGACTACCGCCCGCGCCGCTGCATCTATGCGCCGCCGGCCGGGGGCGGGCAGGCGCTTCGGCTCGTCTTTCACGGCGTTTCGTTTGGCGAGACGCTGCACGGTCACCATGGGCTCTATGTCGAGGCGGAGCGCGATCGGCACGGGCCCTCGGTTCGCTTGGTTTTTTCGGTGGGCGATAGCCTCTTGGGGTACGCGAACCATGCCGATGGCGATGGCTGGAAAAGCTTCGATTTGTCCACGGCGGAGTTTGCTGGGAAAACGGCGGATTTGACGGTGGAGATCACCAGCGCGAACGCGAACCGCCGCATGTACTGCTTCGAGGCGATTACGCGATGAGCGATCCGATCGATACCCCTCCGGCGTCTCCCGAGCCGCAGTCGTCGGCGCCATCGGCGCAGGGCGAAATGGCGCGTGCCGAATCGGCGCAGGCGCAGGGCGAAATGGCGCAACGTTCGCCGTTGTCGGACGACTCGGCGCAGGCGGGCGAAACGGCGCAGGCGGGCGAAACGGCGCAGGCGGGCGAAACGGCGCAGGCGGAGCGCGAATCGGCGCAGGCGGAGCGCGAATCGGCGCAGCCCGCAGGCGAACCGTCGCAGCGTGCGCAAGTCGTGTCGGAGAAAGCCGCGCGGCGGACCTTGTTGCAGTGGCCGGCTGCGATCGGCTGGCGCGACCATGGGATCGGCGCGGCCCTCTTCGTGGCGTATGTCGCGTGGCTGGTGGTGACGGCGCGCTCGCTCGGCTTTCCGCGGGACGAGAGCTTCTATTTCCGCGCGGGCTCCAGCTACGCGTATTGGTTCCAGCAGCTCGTCGAGCACCCGAAGCAAGCCCTCGAGCAGGGCGCCATCGATGGCGCGTGGTCGTACAACCACGAGCACCCGTCGTTGATGAAGAGCCTCTTCGGCATCTCATGGCTCGTGCTCCACGAAAAGTGGAAGCTCGTCGCCGACGCCAGCACCGCGTACCGCCTGCCCGGCATGGCCATGGGCGGCATGTCGCTCTGGGTCACGTATCTCTTTGGCGCGCGGGTCTTCTCACGCCTGGCAGGCGTGATCGCGGCGGCGTTCCTTGCGCTGATGCCGCATATCTTCTTTCACTCGCACCTCGCCTGCTTCGATATCCCGATCATGGCGATGTGGCTCCTCTCCGTGTACGTGTACTTCCGCTCCGTGCAGGAAGGCACCCTCGGCTGGGCGCTCGCCGCCGGCATCGTCTACGGCCTCACCCTGGAGACCAAGCACAACGCCTGGATTCTCCCCGCCGTTTTCGTGCCCCACGCCCTCGTGACCTACGGCCGCTTCTTGTCGGCGGGCCCGCGCCCGGGGCGCTTTCGGTTCCCGATGGAGCTCGTGGCGATGGCCACCGTCGGGCCGTTCGTCTTCTACGCGCTATGGCCGTGGATGTGGACCGATACGGCAAATCGGATCCAAGAGTACCTCAATTTTCATTTGAATCACGAATATTACAATATCGAATACCTCGGTAAGAACGTGTTCGGCCCTCCGTCGCCGCGCAGCTATGCGCCGGTGATGATCCTCGCCACCGTGCCGAGCATCACGCTCCTGTGCTTTCTATTGGGCGCGGGGGATCGGCTTTGGGCGCTGGCCAAGCGGGTGCGGGGTGCGTTCACGGCGGGCGAGACGCCGCGCCGTCCGAGCGCCGAGCCGGATCTTTTGCTGTTCCTCGCCTTTGCGGCGCCCTTGGCCGTGTTCTTTCTTCCGAAGACGCCCATCTTCGGTGGCACCAAGCATTGGTTGCCCGCGTACCCGTTCTTGGCGCTGTTCGCGGGGCGCGGCTTCGAGCTCGTGGCGCGCGCGCTCGATGCGCGGCTCACCGCGTGGTCCGACGTGCGCCGCACCGTGGCGCGATGGGCGCTCGCCGTGGCTTGCCTGCTGGCGCCGCTTGCCATCACGGCGCATTCGCATCCGTTCGGCCTCTCGGCCTATGTGCCGCTGGTGGGCGGAACGGCAGGCGGCGCGGATCTCGGGCTCAACCGGCAATTCTGGGGCTTTACCACGCAGAGCGTCGCGCCGTACCTGCGCGACCATGCGCCGCGCGGCGCCAGCGTGTTCATTCACGACACCACCGGCGACGCGTGGGCGCGCATGCTCGACGAAGGCCGGGTCCGCGGGGATTTGCGCGCAACGTGGGGCCCGGGCGAGGCGATGTTCTCGCTCGTCCAGCACGAGCTTCATATGAACGAGGTCGACTACTCGATCTGGGTGGCGTATGGCACCAGCGCGCCGATTTACGTGCTCACGCACGATGGTGTGCCCATCGTCAGCGTCTACCGGCGCAAGTGAGCGCGGCGCCGGCCAGATCGGCTAGGATGCACCCCGTGTCCTCCGTCGATGTCGAACTCAACACGCCGCAAGCCGAGGCCGTCGCCCATGTGAACGGGCCGCTGCTCGTATTTGCAGGTGCGGGAAGCGGAAAAACGCGGGTCATCACCTACCGCGTGGCGAACCTCATCGCGCGCGAGCGCATCGCGCCCTACCGCATTTTGGCCGTCACGTTCACCAACAAGGCCGCGGGCGAGATGAAGCATCGCCTCACGGGGCTCGCGGGCGAAGACGTGGTGCGCGATCTATGGGTCGGCACCTTTCACGCGACGTGCGCGCGCTTGCTGCGCCGCCATGGCGAGGCCATCGGTCTTACCCGCAACTTTCTCATTTACGACACGCAGGACCAAAAGGCGGTGGTCACCCGGGTGCTGCGCGAGCTCGATCTCGACGAGCGGCGCTATCCGCCGCGCAGCGTTCTGTACCAGATCCACAAGGAGAAGCAGGAGGGGCGGGGCCCCGACGAGATGAGCCCCGAGTCGTACGTCGACGACGCGGTCATCAAGGTCTTCCGCCGCTACGAGGCGCACATGCGCGAGGCGAACGCGGTCGACTTCGAGGATCTCATCGGCCATATGGTGCGGCTGCTCGAGCGCGAAGGGGAGGGCGACGCGATCCGGCGGCGCTTCTCGCACGTGCTCGTCGACGAGTTCCAAGACACGAACGCCATGCAGTACCGCTTGGTGCGCGCCCTCGTCCGCGACCACAACAACATTTGCGTGGTCGGCGACGACGATCAATCCATCTACCGCTGGCGCGGCGCGGACGTGCGCAACATCCGCTACTTCCGCCGCGACTTCCCCGGCGCCACGGTCGTGAAGCTCGAGCAGAACTACCGCTCCACGGGGAACATCGTGCGCGCGGCCTTGGGGGTCATCGCGCCCTCGCCGCACCGTGAGCCCAAGGAGCTCTGGACCCAGAACGACAACGGCCCGCCCATCGAGGTGATGGCCGCCGCCGACGAGCGCGACGAAGCCGCCTTCGTCACCGGCCGCGTCCTCGACGCGCGCAAGGCGGGGGCCAGCTTGCGCGAAATCGCCGTCTTCTACCGCGTTCATGCGCAGTCCCGCGTTCTGGAAGAAGCGCTGCGCATCGCCAACTTGCCGTACCAGATCGTGGGCGGCACCAAGTTCTACGAGCGCGCCGAGGTGAAAGATGCGCTCGCGTACTTGCGCCTCTTGGCCAACCCGCGCAGCGACGTCGATCTCCTGCGCATCATCAACACCCCGGCGCGCGGCATCGGCACCACCACCGTCGATCGGCTGGTGAGCTTCGCCGGCTCGCGCAACCAGTCGATCCACGAGGCGCTCGAGGTCATCGACGAGGCGCGCGACATCGCCGCGGCCGCGCAGAAGCGGCTGGCCGCGCTGCGCCACTTGCTCGAGCGGCTGCGCGCGCGGGTGGAGATCGCATCGCCCAGCGACGTGTTCTTGGAGATGATCGAGCAAACCGGCTACCGCGAAGCGCTGCGGGCCGACAACACGGCGGAGTCGGATGCGCGCCTCGAGAACCTCGCGGAGCTCGGTGGGTCCATTCGCGAGTACGAGGCGAGCGCCGCGGCGGCGGGCGAAAAGGCGTCGCTCGATGGGTTCCTCGAGAGCGTCTCGCTCCAGAGCGACATCGACGGCCTTCGCGACGAGCCGCGCGTGACCTTGATGACGGTGCACGGCGCCAAGGGCCTCGAGTTCGAGTACGTCTTCCTCACGGGGATGGAGGAGGACATGTTCCCCTACAAGAGCATGGACGAGCGCGGCGACGAGGAGCTCGAGGAAGAGCGCCGCCTCGCCTATGTCGCCCTGACGCGCGCGCGGCGCCATTTGGTGCTCACCCACACCCAGGCGCGCCAGATCTTCGGCAAGACGCGCTGGGGCGCCCCAAGCCGCTTTTTGCGCGATCTTCCGCGCGAGGCCATCGTTCACAAGCAAACCCGCGGCGCCAAGTCGGTCCCGCAGCGCTTCATCGACCGCCCGGAGCGCCCGCTGGCCCCCGCGCCGTGGGCCGCTGCATCGCGCGGCGGCTGGGGAGCGCCGTCTGCGCCGCCGGCCCCCGCGAGGCCCGCGCCGAGCCAAACGCCGGGGCAGCGCTATGTCGATCGCGAGTTCTTCCAAGACGATCACGGCGGCGAAAGCGCGCCGCTGCGCCGTGGGTCGCGGGTGCGTCACCAGCAGTTCGGCGAGGGCGAGGTTCGCAGCGTGGTGCATGCCGCGGAGCCCGCGGTGGTCGCGTTCTTTCCGGGCTGGGGCGAGAAAAAGATCCTCACGCGGTTCCTACGGCCCGCTTAAAGGCGATTGGGAGAGGCTCGACCCGGAGGGGGCGACGCCCGCGAGGGGCGAGCTAAAACTGAAAGCCGTAGCCGAGAAACGCGCCATTGGAGTCGCCCCACGCGCGGATTTTGGCCAGCTCTTGCCCCGCGCGCCAGGTGCGGGGCGAGATGACGGTCCAATACGGCAAGAGCGCTCCGATGAAGCCTGTGGCCCCGGAGACGAGGACGCGGGTCACGCGCTCGGTGGTGGTCCAATTGTCCTTGAGCGGCCCCGTCTCGATGCCCATGATCACGGGCGCGGTCGCGCCGGCGAGGAGCGCCATCGACAGGGCGTACGGCAAACTCGAGCGGACCTCGCCCTCGGGGGGCGCATAACTGATCCAGGTCGGATCGCACTTTGGAAGGGCGGGGTAGATCGCGCCGAGGGTCGCGCCCCACGTGAGGCCCACCAGCGCGGGGCCGATGGTTCGCAGCTGCGACTCGTTCTGGTACTTGAAGACCTGGCCGTCCACGTAGATGGTGGCGACGTCGGCCAACACCAAGGCCGACAGATAGAGCCAGTCCACCGTGCTCGCCCGCTCGCAGAGCTTTCGCTCGCGATCGGAGCGCGGAGCAATGTCGGTCGGGGCGTAAATGTACGCGGGCGGGTCGGTCGGCGGGGGCGGCGGGGCGTCCACGGCGCGCGACCATAGTACCGTCGGGGCCAACTTCATAGCACCGGTGCCTCCAGGCCGGGCCTGGCGTATAAGGACGGCCATGAGTTTTGCTCCCTTGCGCCATATTTTTCGCGAGTACGACATTCGAGGCGTCGCCGACCGGGATTTGTCCGATTCGTTGGCGACGGCGCTGGGGCGCGGCCTCGGGACCATGCTGGCCAACGCCGATGGCAGCCGCACGCGCCTGGCCCTCGGCCGCGACTGTCGGCTGTCGAGCCCGCGACTGCACGACGCCCTGATCGCCGGGCTGACCCAGGTGGGCATCGACGTGGTGGACATCGGCATCGTACCGACCCCGCTCCTCTACTTTGCCGTGCACCACCTTCACACGGACGGCGGCATCCAGATCACCGGGAGCCACAACCCGGGCGAGGACAACGGCTTCAAGATCATGAAGGGGAAGGCGAGCTTCTACGGCCCCGACATCGTGAGCCTGTTCCAGCTCATCGAGGCGCAGGAGAACGAGAACGTCGTCGCCGACCGCCCCGGCGCACTCGAGATCGTGGACGTGCTGCCGGCTTACATCGAGGCGGTGAAGGCGCGCATCAAGCTGCCCGCCAACGTGAACCTCCCGTTCGTCGTCGACGCCGGAAATGGCGCGGGCGGCCCCACGGCCCTGGCGGTCATGCACGCCCTCGGCCTGAAGCCCGATCCGCTCTACTGCGAGATGGACGGCCGCTTCCCGAACCACCACCCCGATCCGACCGTGCTCGCGAACGTGCAGGACCTCATCGACCGGGTGCGCACGACGGGCGCGCGGGTCGGCATCGCCTACGACGGAGACGCCGATCGCTTGGGCGCCGTCGACGCCAACGGCGAGGTGGTGTGGGGCGACAAGTTGATGATCCTCTTCTCGCGCGCGCTCCTGAAGGAGAACCCCGGCGCCGCCATCCTGGGCGAGGTCAAGTGCTCGCAGACCTTGTACGACGACATCGCGGCGCAAGGCGGCAAGCCCATCATGTGGAAGACGGGCCACTCGATCATCAAGTCGAAGATGAAGGAGAGCGGCGCGCTCCTGGCCGGCGAAATGAGCGGCCACCTCTTCTTCGCCGACCGCTACTTCGGCTACGACGACGCCATCTATGCCTCGCTCCGCCTTTTGGAGATCCTGGCCAACGACGGGCGCTCGCTCGGCGAAATGCTCTCCGACGTGCCGACCACCTTCTCCACCCCCGAGCTTCGCGTCGATTGCCCCGACGCCATCAAGTTCGACGTGGTGCGCGCGGTGACCGAGCACTACAAAAAGAGCGGCCGCGAGGTCATCGACATCGACGGCGCGCGCATTCAATTCGGAAAGCCGGGGGAGCCCGCCTGGGGGCTCGTGCGCGCCTCCAACACCGGTCCCGTGCTGGTCCTGCGGTTCGAGGCCACCACCGCCGAGGAGCGCGATCGCATTCGAGCCGAGGTCGAGGCGACGGTGCTCTCCGCCCGTCAGACGACGACCGCGTGAAAGAGACCTGGACCATCGAAGCGGTCGTCCGCTGGGCGACCGACGACTTTCGCACGAGGGGCATCGAGTCGCCGCGGCTCGATGCCGAGCTCCTGCTCGCGTTTGCGCTGAACACGGATCGCGTGCGGCTCATCGTCGACGGGCGCCGCCCGCTGGAGGCCGATGAGCTCGCGCGCTTTCGCGATCTGGTGAAGCGGCGGCGGCGCCATGAACCCATCGCCTTTTTGCGCGGGGAGCGCGAGTTCTACGGCCGCCCCTTTCGGGTCGACGCGCGGGTGCTCATCCCGCGCCCGGACACCGAGGTGCTCGTTCAAGTGGGGCTCGAGCGCACGCGCCATCTCTCGATGAGCCTGCGCGCGCTCGATCTCTGCACCGGCAGCGGTTGCGTGGCCATCACCGTGGGCCGCGAGCGCCCCACCGCCCGCGTGATCGCCAGCGACATCAGCGACGACGCGCTGGCCGTGGCGCGCAACAACGCCCTCCGCCTCGGCGCCTACAACGTCGGCTGGGCGCCTGGCGATCTCTTCGCGGCCCTTCGCACGCTCCCTCCCGCCGCCCGCACCTTCGATCTGGTAACGGCCAACCCGCCGTACATCCCGACGGCCGAAATCGCGACCTTGGCGCCGGACATTCGAAGCTTCGAGCCGCACCTGGCGCTCGACGGCGGCGAAGACGGCCTGGACCTGCTCCGCCGCATCGTGGACGACGCGCCGCGCTCGCTCGCCCAAGGCGGCGTGCTGGCCGTCGAGGTCGGCGCAGGCGAGGCTCCAGCGGTGCGCGATCTCTTCGAAGCGCGAGGTTACACCGACGTGAAGATTGCGCGCGATTACGGCGGCATCGAGCGGGTCGTGTCCGGCGTCTGCGTCGCGTCCCCGTAGGAGGCTCAGGGCCGGCAGGACCCGGCGTGTCGAAGTTCGAAAGACAGCCGGCGGGCCGGAGCGTCGAAGTTTGAAAGCGGAGCCGCCGGGACAGAAGGAATGTGCGTGCTAACGTAACCGTTCTGCACTCCAGCATGCTTCGCGCCGTGGTTCTTCCCTTGATGGTGCTCGCGATCACCGTGTGCACCCATTACGTGCTCGCGGTGTGGGCCATGCAAATATCGCCATGGTTGGCGGCGCGCCGGCGATGGGTGTGGGCGCTGGTCGCGAGCCTGGTGCTGATCCCCATGGCCGCGCGCATCGTTCACGGAAAGTGGCACGGTGAGAAGAGCCAGCGCGTGGGGAGCCTGGGCACCGTCGAAGCATCCATCGTCGCCCTGAGCATGATCCCGCTGGGGCTCGTGCGCCTCGGCGTTCACGTTGGCTTTGGCGCGGCCGGCTGGTTCCGCCGCCGAGACGAAGAGGCGCACGAAGCGGCTTCGCCCGGGCGCGAGGAGCCTGCGGCCGATGCTGCTCCGAGCGCCGCTCCGGCCATGGTCGCGCGAACCGACACCCCGGCCCACGAGGTGCCCGCGCAGCTGACGCGCCGCCAGATCATCGAAGGTGTCGGCGGCGCCGCTGCTCTTGCTGCGAGCGGCACGGCGCTGGGGTGGGGCATGGTTCGCGGGCGGCACGCGTTCGTCATCGAGGAGGTGCCCGTTCGCATCCCCGGGCTGCCGCGCGCGCTCGATGGCTATACGATCGTGCAGATCTCCGACATTCACGTGGGGCTCTTCGTCGGCGATCGCGAGCTCGGCGAAGGGCTCGAGCGGGTGGCGGAGGCGCGGCCCGATCTGGTGGTCGCCACCGGCGATCTCGTCGATCACGACGAGCGCTACATTCCGGCCATGGCCCGCGCCCTCGGATCCATCCGCGCGCGCGACGGCGTGGCAGCGATCCTCGGCAACCACGATTACTATACGGGCGCGCAGGATGTCCTCGCGGGCCTGCGCGCGGCGGGTGTGCGCGCCTTGGTGAACGAGGGCCTGGTGCTGCGCGGTCGCGACGGCGGCGGCTTTGCGCTCCTGGGCGTGGCCGACATCTTCGCCCCCGGTGCACGCGAAGAGCCGCCTTCGCTCGCGCGCGCGATGGCCATGGTGCCGCCCGATCGCCCGCGCATCTTGCTGGCGCATCAACCCGAGTTCTTCGTCGAGTCGCAAGGGCAGGTCGCACTTCAGCTTTCGGGACACACGCACGGCGGCCAAATCAACCCCGGTTTCCGTCCGGCTTCGCTCTTCATGCGCTACCTCGCGGGTCGCTACGTGGAGGCGGGCTCCACGCTATGGGTCAACCGCGGGTTCGGTGTCGCCGGTCCACCCACGCGCATCGGAGCGCCGCCCGAGGTCACGAAGATCGTCCTCGTGTCCGCGTAATCCGCTGCGAGAATGAGGACTTCTTCGGCGGGGTCGTTTAAGAACAAACGAACGGTTCGATGCGAAGTTTGGTCCTCGCGCTCTCCGTGCTCGCGGCGCTCGTCGGCTCCCACGCGACGGCCTCGGCTCAAGCCCCCGACGGGCAAGACGTCGTTCGCGCGCGCGGCCTCGATCAACAAGGCGTTCGCGCGTTTCGCGAAGGGCGCTACCGCGACGCGATCCGCCTCTTCAACGCGGCCTACCGCCTCGGCGGTCCGTCCAGCGAAATCTGGAACGTGGTGCGCTGCTACCAGCGCCTCGACGAGCCGGAGGACGCGGCGAGCGCGCTCGCGCTCTACTTGGAGCAGCCCGATCTGCGGCCCTCCGAGCGCGCCGAGGCCCTTCGCGAGCTGCAGGAGCTGCATCGCCGTCCCTCGCCAACGTCGTTCGACACCGATCCCATCGGCGCCACCGTGTTCGTCGATGGCCGGCCCGCGGCCTCGCCCACCCCGCTCGAAATCGACGTGTCGCCCGGCGCGCACCGCATTCGCATCGAGCGCGCCGGCTACCACCCGCACGAGTCCAAGGTGGAGGCCCGTTTCGGCCGCGCCATTTTGGTGAGCGTCAAGCTCGTGCCCACGAGCGCATCGATCGACGCCGGCGGATCGCCCGAAGGTGGCACCATGGCCACCTCCGGACCGGCGCGCCGTTTTCTCATCTCCGCGGAAGGGGGGCTGTTCGTCCCCCGTCTTGGCTCCCTTCAAGGCTCCGCGCGCCCCGCGGGGCACCTCGCGCTGCGCTATGTCTTCAACCCCGAGTCGCGCGTGCTGCTCACCGCGGGCCTCCGCGCAACGGCGCTGAGCTATGGCGGAACGTCGCCCGCGCCCCTCTGTCAAATGGCGAATGGCGCATCCTCCGTCGAGGCGGGCGGCCTCGTCACCGCCGGTTTTGCCGTGCGCGCCTCTCCGCGCATTCGAATCGGGGCCGACGTCGGCGTGGGCGCGGCCGGCCTCTTCGGTGGTGAGTCGAACGCCGAGGCTTCGGCGGCGGGGTGTCCCAGCTCGCGCGGCTTGGCGGTTCTGGGGCACGCGGGCCTCGAAGCCTCGATCGCGCTCACCCCGGCGCTGCGGTTGATCGTTTCCCCGCTGACATTTCAAGCGCACCCCGCCTTCCGCGGCGCGCGCGAGATCCCGCCATCCACCGTCGACGCAAGCGGGCTATGGTGGCGGCTGGGAAGCAGCATGGGTTTCGCGTTCGATGCAAAATGACCTTCAAAGAACCCGCGCACCGGGAGCACCCGGCGTGAAAACGAGCGCACGCAGGACCCGCGCGCGGATCGCTGCCGCCGCGCTTCTCGTGGCTCCCGTGGTAGCCCCGTCGCCCCCCGGCGGAGGGGTGGGGTGGGGGAGAGCACCCATCTCCCAGCCGCTCCCCACGGCGCGCGGCTGGCACGACACCGGCTGGCGCGGCGCACGCGGCATCACCATCGGCCCCATCGAAAACGGCTACCACCCCGGCGTCGGCTACGGCTCCGAAGCGTACGGCCGCACCCTGGCCGAGTGCAAACGCGCAGGCGCCGAGTGGGTGGCCATCACGCCGTTCGGGCGCACCGCCGATCTGCAAGGCCGCGGCATCGATCGGACGTTCGAGGTCCCCTTCGACGAAAACCGCGCCGCCGTTCGCCGCGCGATCGAGATGGCCCACGAGCGCGATCTCAAGGTGATGCTCGTACCGCACATCTGGGTGGAATCGGGCGAGTGGCGCGCCAAAATCGATCCGCAGACCGACGAGGGGTGGGCCGCGTGGGCCAAAAGCTACGGCGACTTCGCGCGCACTTGGGCCAAGGTCGCAGAGGAGACGGGCGCGGAGATGTTCTCGGCCGGCGTCGAGCTCCGGTCGTGGGTGACCACCGCGCGCGCGCCCAGCTTCGGCGCGCTGCTGCGCGACCTACGGCACATCTACCACGGCACCATCACGTACTCGGGCAACTGGGACGACGTGGATCGCACGGTCATCCTGGGCGATCTCGACGTCATCGGCATCAACGCGTTCTACCCGCTGGCCGAGCACGATGGCGATGGCTACGAGGCGCTCCTCGCGGGCGCGCGGCGCGTGCGCGACAAAGTGCACGCCCTGGCCGAGACATGGCACAAGCCGGTGCTCTTCACCGAAATCGGCTACACCACCCGGCCCGATCCCGCCGTTCGCCCGTGGGAGTGGCCCGACCAAATGGCGCACGTCAAGGTCGACGAGGACGCGCAGGCGCTCGCCTACCACGCCCTGCTTGCCCCGTTGCTCGACGAGCCGGACTTCGCCGGGTTCTTCGTCTGGCGCGTCTACGCCGATCCGGACGACGTCTCCCAAGAGGCGGAGTGGGGTTTCTCGCCGCGCGGTAAGGTCGCCGAGCTCGTCATGCGCGATGCGTTTGCCGCACCCTGGGCTGGGGATGGCACGCGCACCGCGGGGTGGGGCCGCCGCGCCCGCGTTCCGGGCTTACCGGGCTTGTGACCGCCGGCCTGTGACCACTCTGTGTCCAGGACGCCCGCCGTCGCCGTGCCCAAGCCGGCCGCGCCTGGCGCTGAGGGCGGGTCCGTCGCCGTGCCCAAGCCGGCCGCGCCTGGCGCACCGTCGCCGTGCTCACGCCGGCCGCACCTGGCGCACCGTCGCCGTGCTCACGCCGGCCGCGCCTGGCGCTGACCGCCCGCCATCGCCGTGCCCAAGCCGGCCGCGCCTGGCGCACCGTCGCCGTGCTCACGCCGGCCGCGCCTGGCGCACCGTCGCCGTGCTCACGCCGGCCGCGCCTGGCGCTGACCGCCCGCCGTCGCCGTGCCCAAGCCGGCCGCGCCTGGCGCACCGTCGCCGTGCTCACGCCGGCCGCGCCTGGCGCTGACCGCCCGCCATTGCCGTGCTCACGCCGGCCGCGCCTGGCGCTGAGCGCCGCGCCGGTGTCCCAAGCTCGCAACATGCCAAAACTTTGCCGGCCCGCGATGGGGTCCATACGATCGCCCCCAAGGTGACGAGCTCCCAATTTTGGCTCCCGATAATGGCCCTCGCCGCCGGTACATGGCTCGGCATGGGCCGTCCGGATGTCGATGCGTTGCGTGCGTACTATCGCGATCATTCCGGAAAAATCGAACAAGCTGCGCATGAGGTGCTCGACCGCGCCGAGAAGGCGACCATGCATCAGGGCGAAATTGCACCGACGGAGGCGCCGCCGGCCCCCGTGCTGCAGCCGCTCTCGCCTTTGATCGAGGCCCTTCCGGATCTTCTGCCATGGCCGCGGCTCAATCGCGACGCGGGGCTGAATCGCGCATGGCTGCTGGCGGAGGGACCCGACCCCGATCCGGCGAGCGGCGAGCGGCTCGTGACCTTTACGTTCGACGATGGCCCATCGACCGCGACCACGCCGACCATTTTGCGCTCCTTGGAGCAGCACGGCGTAAAGGCCACGTTCTTTCTGATCGGCCGCTACCTCGACCGCGACGAGCCACGCATGGAATCGGCGCGCGACGTGGTTCGGCAGATCGTGCGCGCCGGGCACGTGGTGGGCAATCATACGCACGATCACCAGCTGCTCACCGCGGTGACGCACACCCGCGCGCTGGAGCAGATGGACCAGGGGGCCGCCTCGATCCAGCGGGTGACGGGCAGCCAGCCCGTGTTCTTCCGACCGCCGTACGGGCGCCTCGACCCGTTTACGCAGGACGCCATCGCATCGCGCCACTGGGAGCTGGTGCTCTGGAGCGTCGAAGCGCAAGACATGCTCGCCGACGATCCGGTGCAGCTCGCGGCCAGCATCGAGGGCCAAATCGAGCGAAACGGCGGCGGTATCGTCTTGCTCCACGACGTGCGCCCCTCCACCGTCGCCGCGCTGCCCCGCATCCTGACGTGGCTCGACGCCCGAAAATACGATCCCTCGCACCCCGAAGCGGTCGGCTACCGCATCGTCGATCTCGCCGCTTACCTTCGCGCCACCGCCCAACGCCCGCAGCCGTACCCCAATCGCGCCGCGCTCGAGGAGGCGCGCAAGCAGGAGTACATCCGCACCCGCACCGAGGCCATGCGCCGAGGCGCCGCCGCGCGTCCGCTCATTCCGCGCTCGCGCCGCTCGGAGTAGCGCCAGTCGAAGCCGCGCCGGAGCCACGCCGGCTACATCGGCAGCTCACCATCCACGGGAATGTCAACCATCCCCAAGTGCATCTCGATGGCATGCTCGAGAAACCGCGCCTGGTCACGATTGGGCAACCGGGGGACCAAGAGCACGCGCCGGCCATCGGTCAAAAGCGCGCAGAGCGCATAGGTCTCGTTCCACCGCGGGAACCGAGTCTGCATTTTTCGCGTAGACACCGCCGGCGGCATCTGCAGCTCGCGGTTCAACGCGACATAGAGCTGGATCACGTCGCGCGCACCGAGGACCAGCGGCTCGCGCGAGCTGCGGGGACCGTAATGCACGGTGATGGCCTCGCGCGAAGCGGTGACCGAAGCAACCCCGGTGGTGGACGAAAACGCCCGCCGCGCCGCCCGCCCCGCGTGCACGATGGGCAAAAACAACGCGACGAACGCGAGCGCGCTCCCGAGCACGAGCATCAGCACCACCAAGCTCGCCGTAAAGACCGACAGCGCCACACCGGCCAGAAAGTTCCATCGCCGCAGCTCCCGCCCGAACGTGATGCGCAGCAGATCCTCGCGCTCCAATGCGTCGACCGCAAAGCCAAGCGGCACCCGCAAGGGCGGACGCGGCCGGGCGAGCGCCGGATTCGGCGCGGGCGCCTGCATGCGCATGCTGAAGTCGAACGAGCACCCGCATGTCCCGCAGACACCCACGATGCGATCGACGCTCTCCCAGGGAAGCGGTGCGCCGCACCCCTCGCAGCTGGGTTGATTCGAGGTCGGCTCGCGGAAAGGCAGGTGCCTTAGCCCGTGGACTTGGTGGGCGCGCGGCGGCTCACGGGTCCGCCGGTGCCTGGGAGCACGGCGGTGGGAATGACACCCCTTGGCGAAGTCTTGTCGGGATCCGCATCGGCGGTGGCGAGGGACGCGAGGGGCCCGGGCCCGGCCCCCTCGACGGAAGCCGCGGGTCCGGCGGCCGCGACCTCCGCGCGCGCCCTCTTGAACACGGTGAAGCCGACACCGACCCCCATCGCGACCAAGACGATGGCAAACCAGCGCGCGAGCTTCTTGAAGCTAAACTCCGGGTCATCGGCCGACGTGTCCGTGATGCGGCTCGCCACACTCCGCGGACGGCCCCCGCCGACGGTCACGTTACCGCCGACGGTCGCCTTCGATGCGATGCTGCTCTTGCTCGCCACGCTCGGCTTCCGATCGTCCGGTACTCGGGTGGGGCCGGTGAAGGCTTGGTTCGCTTCCTCGCCCTGATGTGCCGTGTTCTTTCCCAGGAGCTTGAAGCCCATGACCGCAATGACAAGGACCACAACCCCAAGAAGCACAGCCTCCACCAGAGTTGCGCCGCGTTGATCCCCTAGCGCGCGCCGCAGATTCATCCCATCAGGATAACTCTTTGCGCTTGAGTTTGCTGGCTCCGTCTTGCTTTTCGGAAAAACCTATGGAAAACGGGTACATGCCCGACTCTCCCAAGCGCATTTCACCCCAGGAAGCGTCCGATTACCTCGCACGCGGTTACACCTACCTGGACGTTCGCACCCAGGAGGAGTTTGCCGAGGGACGCCCTGCCGGCTCCATCAACGTGCCCTTTGCGGTGATGCAAGGCGGATCGATGACCCCGAACCCCGCGTTCGTCTCTACGGTGGAAGCCCGCTTTCCCAAGGACGCAAAGCTCGTTCTGGGATGCCGCTCCGGCGGACGCTCCCTGCGCGCCGCCCACGCGCTGCTCGCCGCCGGCTTTACGGACGTTATCGACCAGCGCGCCGGGTGGGACGGCGTGCGCGATCCGTTCGGGCAATTGACCGAGCCCGGGTGGGTGCGGGCCGGGCTGCCGACCGAGCAGGGATAACCGCGTACCGCTTCGCGGCGCTTCGCGGCGCACCTCGTTAATTGCGCGTCGTGTCCGCACCCGCATCGGCGGCGGCGTTGGCGCGTCCATAGTCGTCTGCGGCGGAGGCGACGACCGCCAGATCGCGCGAGGCGCGCTCGCTCTCGGCGATGAGATCCGCCGTGAAGATGGTGAGCCCCCAGATGCCGTTCTCACGGCGGTGGAAGGGGTAGCGTGTGCCGCGGGCGGTGATCACGCTGGCGCGCTCGCCATCGACCTCGATGCGAACGACGCCGGAGAGATCTTTTCGCAGCCGGGCAATCCACCCGCGTCGTCGGGCGAGGAGCGCGAAGACATCGGCGCCGTCGGGGGCCTTGGCCTCCTGCTCGTAGGCGGAGAGCATGCGGCTGCGCTCGGGCTCGGGGTAGCTCGTGCGGATGCGCGCATAGGCGCTGGCACGCATGTCGCGGATGGTGTAGCTCGCCCACTGGGCGTCGGTCTCGAGATACGGAAAAATCGCAGCGATTCGATCCTCGCTCACCGAGTGGGCCACGCGCATGTACGCGCCCTCCGGCGTTCGGTCCGACGGGAACGGCCGATAGAGCAGGGCAAAGGCCAGAACGCCGAGGACCACCAAAGCAACGCCGAGCGCGACTCTTCTCCCATGTAATGCGCGCACGTTCGCGTGATACTACACGCGGCGATGTTCGCCGATGCCCGTGTTGTCGTTGTTGTCCCCGCTTTCGAGGAAGAGGCGAGAATTGCCCAAGTTCTGCGCACCCTTCCGGCCTGGATCGATCACGTTGTCGTCGTCGACGACGCCAGCCGCGACCGCACCGCCGAAATGGCGAAGGCCGTGGCCGATCCCCGCATCATCGTCCTCTCCCACTCCGAGAACCGCGGGGTGGGCGCCGCCATCGTGACCGGCTACCGCCACGCGCTGACCCTCACGCATGCCGCGCGCGACGTCTTGGTGGTCATGGCGGGCGACGGTCAGATGGACCCCGCCGATCTGCCCGTGGTGGTCGGACCCATCGCCCGCGGCGACGCCGGCTATGTGAAAGGCGAGCGCTTCTCCGCGCCCGACATTCGCTCGGTGATGCCCACCGGCCGCCGTCTGGGCGGTCTCGTGTTCTCCTTTCTCACGTCGCTCGCCATCGGCGTCTCCATCCACGATAGCCAGTGCGGCTACACGGCGCTGGCGCGCGGAGCTTGCGAGGCGCTGGCGCTCGACGCGCTCTGGCCGCGCTACGGCTATCCGAACGACTTGCTCGCGCAGCTGGCGCAGCGGCGCATTCCCATCGCCGAGGTGCCCGTGCGGCCCATCTACGCGGGCGAGGAGAGCAAGCTGCGTCTCTGGCACCTTCCGCGCATCGTGCGGATCATCGCGCGCAGCGCGTGGAAGGTGCGGGTCGAGGGGGCGGCGGCCGGCGCGGAGGCAGCGGGCGCTACGCGGTGATGGCCCGATGCGCACGGATTGTCTTCCCGCGCCATGGAATCGAACGGTGCTTCACGGTGTATCCGCCAAGCCGTCCATTCGTAGCTGCCTCGTCATCTCACGCACATCGTCGCCAATCGCGGCGTATACGGTCCCGTAGTCACAGCGCTGATTCGAAGAGTGCCAACTCCACGATGTGACGCCGACGATCTTCATCGCACCATCGGAATCGATGAGAAGCGGTCCTCCGGAATCGCCCTGGCATGTCTGTGCGTCGCCTTCCGCCCCGCCTGCCCAAGCTTCGTAACCGTCGAGGAGGACCGTCCGATCGTATGCGCTGCAGTCCATGGCAATGACCGGAGAGCCACATGGGCGATGGCGGCGCGCCACACTTCGATCCAAACGACAGTTTTGCGGATTGCCGTAGATCATCTCCAAGAGGCGCCCGCGCGCAGCCCGCATCGTCTGGACTCCCGCACGGCGATGCCATGCGTACGCTCCGGACCGGCTCTCTTCCACGCTGGCGGCCCCATAACCGATTGTGAGCAAACGCGTACCAGGGCTCACGCTGACCAGCGATTGCGTTGCGATTTCGAGCGGAACAACCCCCGGCAGTTCGTCACGCAGGCGCCACACGGCAACGTCGCTTCCTCGTCCCGTGAAACCTCCTTCGTTCGGCAATGCGAATTTCACATTGAGAACACCGACCCGGCGATCCGGTTCGGTCGCGTTCTCCCCCACGGCGAACGCAAGGTCGGTCGGGGGAGATCGCGACATGAGCGCGAGCGCACAGTGTTTCGCTGTCAGGATCGAAAGCGGAGTGACGAGCGTAGCGGAACACATCGGCAGAAAGACCCCCGATGAATTCACGAATCCTATCGTACCGACTGCACGCCATCGCTCATCCCTCGCGGCGGTTCCTCCCAGGATGGCTTGGGAGCTCTCACACGGACTTTCCGCGAGGGGGGCTGGTGGCGCGTCACACGCAACGAGGGCGAGCAGGAGCACGGTCAGGCGCCGCCAAGTAGGCAGCCAAACATTTTCGCGCATGGGTGATTTGTCTTCAAAAGATGGCCGACAAATTGGTTGGCCGCATGCACGATCCCGTGGATCGCGCCGTCTGCCCTTCCGGATTAGAACCACATCAGGGATCGCATCTCGTTGTGCCCGTCGCGCGAAAACGCCGGAGCCCGGCAGAAAGAACGAACCCACCGGGCCCCACACGCTCAGTTACCGCGTAGCGCACAACCCTTGGAGCGCGTCCATCCAGGAACCGGCTCGAACGTGAACGGCGGACATGAAGCCATTATATTCACACTCGAGGCTGAAGGGGACCCCTCGATTGGCGCCACGAACCGGCAAGTATCGCTTATTGGCCGGATTGTTGATTTCGCTGCAGATGACGTTGATCCCGTCGACGGCCTGCCCCTGTGAGCCATGAATTCCGGTTATCGCATAACCGGCCGGGCAATATTCCCAGTCGTACGTTACGCCGCCGGCATGGCCGATGGGATTCGTCGCGTAATGGGCATCCCCCTCACGATATTGATTATCCGGATTGCTCGGGTGGTAGTAAGCGACGGCGATCTGATCCACGAAATCACCTGCGGAAATTCGGACGGCATAGGCGACGCCCCCACCAATCATACCACGGTCACCGCCGCGGTTGGGATCACCGACCCACGGAAGTGGGTTGAGGCTTCCCGGGTTGCCAACTTGCTCGGCCGTTACGTCGCGCCCCGGTTCGTTCGTGAGCGCTACGGGCGGACGCGGTCCAGCCGCCTCTTGCTCTCCGGTGAGGCCGGGAGCGTCCCCGCCATTCGAGGTTTCCGTCGCGCAGCCGGTCGCGCTGAGCACACCAAACATGGCAAACATGACAGCGCCAAGATATCGAATTTGCATATCCGTTCCTTTGTAATAAAATACGTTATGGCGGTAACGATGCGTCGATACACGCCTCATTCCGTGCAGCATTCCGTGCAGCCTGGTATCTGCGCGCGCTGCAACGCCACATCGTCGCGAGTGCGTGTACGAACGCGGAAATCAAATAACCGATTCCCCGACGCCGTGCCATCAAATTAACTACATTTGATTTGGTGATTACCTAGTTGTGCAAAATCGCATTTTGCGAAACCTTTTAGGAAACCGGACGACAGCGCATGCGGAAGCATCGACGCAGGCGTTTTGGCGAAGAAAATTCGCGCATCGAGGCGAGCTGGAGGGCGGTACGACATGGCCGTTGCGTGACATCGAGGCTGCACGCGTGTGGGGTCAGAAATTTGAGCCATCGACAGGTATTCGGGTGTCTATCGACCGTCATTGACGGGCGGTTCTGTCAAATTGGCCACTTCGAATTTATCTTACGACGGGGTTCGCTATGGTTTGGAATCGCCCTCTCCCCGACACCATTTCGTGAGCGTCGCCGCCGGTTGATGCAATGGGAGGTCGTGCGCCGGCATGTGCACGAAATGCCGCGGTCGCTACCCGCTGATGCGAATGTGGCGGAGGATGCGGCCGGTCGTTAGTGAGACGATGACCGCGGAACCGTGGGGGTCGAAGACGAGCGCACGACGGTCGCGCGTTCGGATGCCGAGAGGTATATGGGGATCGGCGCCGGAGCGATCCACGCGGAGCGTGGCGATTTCGCGCGATGACGAGGGCTCGTAGAAGTGGGTGGTCTGTCCGTCCCCGTCTGCAGCGGGGAACGCGACGGTGCCCTCGGCGATGTGCGGTGGGTGCGCGGTATCGCGCGTAGTGAATGGGAGGTGCCACCGTTCGGCTCCGGTTCTCTTGAATTCCGTGATGAGCGTGCTGATGTCCGTGCTTTTGTCATCTTGCTGCCAGCTGACGGCCATCCCTGTCGATGCCATCTCCAGGTGGAGGGTCGTGGGATCGAGCTTGAAGGGCTGGCGTTGCCGGAGCGCGTGGGACGACGCGTCGAAGACCCAGACTTCGTGCATGATCGAATCGCCCGTGTACTTCCACCCGACGCTCAAGCTCGACGGGTCTCGCCGGATGGCCGCGACGTCGCGACCCTCTTCGTGCACGCTCCAGATGTGCTCCCAGCCCGTCGAGAGCGCGTCGATCGCGAAGAGCGTACCGCCATGGGAGACGTACCAGATGGCGCCGTCGAAATCGGGCGCGTGCTCATCGATGCGCGCGTCGCACCATGCGCGCACCCGGCGGGTGGAGATGTCGAGCTGCGCCAGGCGGCGAACCTCGCCGCGCGGCGCGATCAGAATGGCGCGATCGCCGTGATCGGATAGGACGATGCGGTGCGTGGGTTGGGCGAAGCGGGTGAGCACCCGTCCCTCGCGCGAGAGCAACCACGCGCCGATCTCTCCGAGGCCGGCCAGGAGCTTTCCGTCGGGGAGCTCGACGAGGTCGTAGATGTGCAGGGCGCCTCGCTCCGCTTCGGGCCACACGACGTGGACGGGCGATGGGACCGTCGGTCTGCGTGGATACGGGTCGAGCGGGATCTCGTCGATGCTTTTGCGCGGAACTGGGGCAAAAAGAACGGGATCGTTGCCGGGCGGGCGCAAGTCCGCGCCGCCAAAGCATGCGATGGCGACGGAGATGTCGTCGTGTCCTCCCGCTTTCCGAGCGGCGGCGACCAGCGCTTCGCAACAGGCGCGTGGTGCCGCGTCGAGCAGCGTTTGGCGGATGATGGACGCGTCGAGCACCCCGTGCAAGCCATCGGAGCAGAGCAAAAGGGTGTCGCCGCGCCGCACCTCGACACGGACGAGATCGACCGGCACGTCCTTGCTCGTTCCGAGGCATCGCACGATGGCGTTCGGGTGCGGAAACGTTTCGATCTCCTTCGGGGTCAGCTTCCCTTCCGCGATGCGCTGGTTCAAGAGCGAGTGATCTTCGGTGACCGGAACGAGCGTCCCGTTTCGGAGCACGTACGCGCGCGAATTTCCGACGTGTGCGATGAGCAGCGCGTCGCCGCTCCATGTCGCGACCGTGGCCGTGCTTCCCTTGCCACGCAGCGAACGGTCGTACTGCGCCCGGTTGAAGAGCACCGAGCCCGCGTGCTCGACGGTGCGGGCGAAGTGCTCCGCGTAGACGCCAGGCGCGTGCCGGTGGTTTTCGAAATGGACCGACATGGTGTGCACGATGCTCTCGCAGATCAAGTAGCTCGCGGGGTTCCCTTGACCGCCGCCGCCATCGAATACACCGAGCAGTACGCCAAGCTCGGTCGGGTTGCCCTCCTGTGGCCTGGGAACGATTGGCGTTAGCAGGCGCATGAGCTCAGTTGCAAGCGCCATGTCCTCATTGAATTGGCGCCTCTCGCCGCGCTGCGTGAGCGCGAACGCCCGCATCTGGAGGGCGCGCACGGTGCGCCTGTTCCCGCCTCGGGAGGCGCGAACATCTGCGCGAAGGATGGCGTCGCCTGACATTTCGATGAGCGTTTGCCCGAGCTGCTGCGCCTCCTTCGCCTCGTCGCCGTCGAGCGCGTCGGAGAGGAGCGCGCGCGCGACCTTCCTGCTCAGAACGCGGGTCGCGTCGCTTGCTTCGCCGGCGAGGAGCTCGCGCGCCATGGCTTGCGCAAGCCACTGTGCGTCGCCGTCGCCCTGCGTGAGGACGTCGCGCACGCGCTCGCGCACCTCGGCGAAACGATCCGGTTGGAGCCGCGCCTTGCGAACGAGCATCTTGGCGCCTTGGATGCCGCCCACGTCGATGGCCCGATCGATCCACGCGGCGGCGACGTGCCGCGCATGTTCGACGGGCCATACCGCGTCGACGGCTGCGGCGTACGAGCCTGCGGACGCCAGGGCGTCGGCCCACATCACGCGAAGCGCGGCGGCGTGCCCTCGGTGCGAAGCTTCCAGCCGCAGCACGGCGTCGGCGAAGGCGCCCGTGCGGCGCGCGATGCGAAGTGCGCGCGCGTGCTCTCCGGCGAGGAACCATTGGCGAATGACGAGCCCCGGCGGGAGCCCGCGCGCCTCGGCGATCTCCGCCGCGATTTTCCACCGGCCGTGCCGCTCCAGAAACGATACCGCCTCCTCGTTGGCTACGAGCAGCTCCGCCAGGACGAACGCGGCCTTCTCGATTTCGCCCCGCGCCTCGAGCTGCTCGAAGGCGCGCCGGTATTTCGCGCGCAGAACATCGTACACGTTGCCCAGCTGGAGCGCCGTCGTCGCGCGGGTCTCCTCGGGAACGAGGGCCAGCTCCTTGCGCGGCGACATCGCTCCGAGCGCGGGCGGAAGACGCTCGAGCTGCGCCTTCAGCTCGTTGCTCAGCGGAATGGCGTGACGAAGGGCGCTCTCGAGATCGTTCGTATCGAACATCTCGAGCATGTCGGCCAGGTACCGCGCGTGCCGGCGGCCGACCAACGGGGCGAGCCGCGCCCATACGAGCAAGCCCGCCGCCGCGTGACCGATCCATGCGCGCGCGACGTCGATCCACGAAGACCCTGGCGGTTGCGATGCGTCCCGCATCACGGGCCCTCGACGCGCCACGAGCCAGCCCCGCGCGCGCGCCGCGCCCGATGTGCCTGCGCCAGCCGATCCGCCGGCGATCCAAGCGAGCGCCTGCAAGCCGAGCCCCATCCACCGCACCAGGCGAAGGAGCGCTCCGAGCACGTGCGAGGCCGCGCCATTCCCCATCGCGCCCGCCGAGCGCCGCGATATGCTCCGTTTCGCGCCCGACGGGCCCGATGTACCGGACGCGCCCGACGCACCCGTTTCGCCCGCCCGCGCGCGCGTCGCCAGGTCCGCCACGAGGGACGCGCCCCGGGCCGGCAGCGACGAGACGCCCAGCGGCGTTCGAAGATCGCCGGACGGCGCAGGCACCATCGCCGTGGGCGACATGGCGACCGCACCCAGCGCGATGGTCTCCGTCACCACCGCGAAGGCGCTCACGTCGAGCCACTGCGCGACGTCTTCGCGGAGCCCCGCTTCGAGCGCTACGACGGCCGCGAGCCCGCCTGCGATCCGAACCACGGCCTCCGCCCGGCGATCGCCGCCATCACCGAGCGGCGCGCCCCGGAGCATCGCCACTTCGTCCGGCTCGAGCGGGGCAGGGGAATGCAGCTGCCCGTAGCGGACGAGCGGCGCCCCGAGGCTGCTGTCGCAATGAACGCGCGCCTCGGTACGCAGGCGGACCACGAGGAGGTGATCGACGCGAAAGACGTCGGCGCCCTCGAGCCGGAGGATCCGCGCGCGGGCGGCGTCTTCGCCCACGACGCGCGTGGAGAGCACAAAGCCCGACGCGAGGATCGAGCCTCGATGAACGAGCCGGCGTGGACGGCATGGCTCCGTCATGGATGCCTCGCCGTATGGGGCGTCTCGTCACGCGGGCGCGCAGGAGCATCGCGCGGCGTGTCGATGCGAAGGAGCATCGCACCGTAGCCGCACGAATAGATACCCAGCTCGCCTGCGGCCGTGAAGTAGGCGATGTGGGGCGCGCTGGTGCTCACCGCGGCGCACGTGATGGGCGTGGTGGTCGTGAAGAGCGTCTCCGACGGTGGCTCGCGGAGCAGTCCGACCTTGGTGCGCGAGCCGTTCAGGACGACGAGGAACGCGTTCTCGCGCGCGTGCCCGCGCTGGAGCACACCGATGACCGTCTGCCCCTCGGGCACCGCGATGGACGTCGTGCGCGAGCCTCGATGGATTTCCCAGCGCGAGCCCTCCACGGCGACGGCGACGAGATCTTCGGCCGCCCCCACGAACACGCGTGGATCCTCGCCGCGACATGGCACCCCGGGACCCGATGGCACGACGACGACCCCTTCTTTGTCATCGGGCTGCACGAGGAAGGCGAAATCCTGGGCAGGGCCAACGGGAGCGGGGGCGTCCGCCCGGAGAAATCCAAAACCTTTGGCGTGCACCTTGGGAGCGACGCATCGCATATCGTCGACGATCTCCACGCGTCCCCGCACCAAGGTGACGAGGCGCTTCGCGTCGTCGATGAAGCACGCGGCGTGCTCGTCCAAGATCCCGAGCAACGCGAGCGGCCGCATCGAATCCACGGGCCAAGGCTCGTAGTCTTCGTCCGCCGTGTGCTCCTCCGTGCGGATGACGCGCCATCCGCGCTTGGCGACGGTGTGCAACGCGAACACGGACCCTCGTCGCGTCAAGACGACCGTTCGCCCGCGCCTGCCCGATCGCCCGACGGCCAGCACGGCATGTCCTTCCGGAGGCACGTACATCCGGGTTGGCTCGGCCTCCGTCCGCGGTGAGTTGGGGATCGGAAATGTCAGCAGCGCGCCACCGGCCGTACGCACGTGCAGCGCGCGTCCTTCCGGGGAAAAGAGGATGCTCGTCCTCGGATCGAGCGGCGTCTTGCCCGCCCTGCACGGTGCGACCGCGACCGCGAACGGATCGCGAAGCATGCGCACGCAAAGGATCGGCGCCGGAAGCTCCAAGGTCACCTCGCGCGGCCTCCCGGCTGCAGGTGCCGCGGAAAGCCTCGCGCTCACCCCGCTTCGCTCGGTGCCCGGTGCGCAAACGCTCACCGCCAGCCGCGAAGGATGCGCCGGATCCATCGACTCTTCGATCCCGAGAAGATACGCACCCCGGCGCGGCGCTTCCTCCGCGAGGTGCGCGGGCCCCACCCACCACATTTCCGTGACCGCCGTGACCGCGCCCGCCGGGAGACCTCCTCCCGCGGCCATCGCGGCCTGCGGCGAACGGGCTGCCGGGGCGTCTCCTGCCTCGCACCAGCGCTCGAAGTCGGCCACCGACGCGCGCCGCAGGCTCCGCCCTCGCAAGAGCGCGCGTACGCTCTCCGGCGTCACCTGCGCGTGCATGGTGCGCGTGCGGTCCTGCAAAATACCCCACGACAGCGCCGTCTGCCGGCTCTCCGCGCGCTGCGCCAGGACAATCAATGCCGCCAAGTGCACGATCCGCGGCGCGCCAAGCTGCTCGGGCCCCGCATCGAACAGCACCCGCGTGTGCCCGTGCTTCGATTCGTGCCGGTAGGCGCGCTCGAGAAAGGCGTGCTCGCCCGAGACCGCACGGCGCAAAAACTCGTCCGGCAGCTCCTCCTGCAGCAGCCACTCACTCGTCAAAAGCCGCTCGTACGCGCCCCGCCGCGTCAGCCCGCTGAACCCATCGAACACCCCGGAGTGCGACCTCACGGGGCCCGCCCCACCCACGAGTCCGGCGAGCCGCGCGGCCAACGCCCCCAACGCCAGCGCGACCTCCGGCGGAAAGATCGCGAGCTGCTTCTCCCACGGCCTGAGCGCCGGCGGCAACGCAATCACGCGCGCACCTCCAGCCACGCGCGAACCCGATCGCGATCGAGCGGCCTCGCCTCCGCCACCGAAATGACCCTCGGCGGATCGAGCAGCACCGCCAGCGGCGGGGCCACCTTCGCGGCGTGTCGAAGCAGCGCGCGCTCGAACGCGTCCACGGGCACGCTCGGACGAAGCTGCGTCGGCAGCAGCAAGCGCGGTGCACCCGCGTCCTGCCCCAGGTACTGGACCCCGTCCACCCACGGAAGCGACTCGCTCGCCCCGAGGATCACGAGCGCCTCGCTCGTGGCCATGCCGCGCAACGCCCGAAGCGCCTCATCGCCGTTCGCGAGGACCCGCTGCGCCAACCGTCGCCCGATCTCCCCCACGCCGACCACGCAAACCGGCTCGAGCGGCTCCCGGCGCGCCGAAAACGTGACCGCGATTCCAACCATGATCCCGCGCCCTGCTCCTAGGTTGCCCGAGCGCCTTCGCCCCTCGGCTCCGGAGCCCCCAAAAGCTGCACGATCCGGGCACGCAGCGCGACGAGCTCCAGAGGCATCGCATCCGCCGTGAAGGTCGCGTCGATCTCGCGCGCAACGCTCTCGAGCTGCAGCCGCCATGGCCCGTGACCGCCATCGCTCGGCTCCGCCTTTGGCCGGGCCGCCACGATCGCCGCACCCCGCTTCGCCAGGATCGCGCCGCGCGCCTCGGGCGCGAGCGAGCCCTCCGCGGCCGCCGTGACCAAGCTCCCATTCTCCGACCGTGAAAGCAGCTCCCGCAGCGCATCACGCCCGGCGCGCTGCGCCTGCTCGCTCGGCAGCGCAAACACCATGGGCCAGAGATCCGCCTCGGTTGGCCGCTCCCGACCGGCGAGCGCGGCCGCCGCCGCAATCAAGCCTTGCACCCGCACGATGCGCCGATCCGTCCACGCGATCCCCGCCTCGCGCACGAGGCGCACGCCCTGCGCAATGGCCGATCGGATCGGGCTCAGATCCATGCTCGCCGCGGCCCCCGCCAGCACATCGAGATCCCCGAGCGACGCGGCCGCCGTCCCCACCGTCGCCGGCGAAGGGCGCAGCGACCACCCCGCCGCCAGCAATTCCTCGAGCGCCGAATCGCGCACCGGCTCGACGAACACCCGCACCAAAAAGCGGTCCGCGAACGCCGCGAGCTGGTCCTCCTCGGCCGGCAGCCGATTGGATGCGCCCACGCACACCCGAAGCGGGCACGCCAACGCCGTTCGCCCGCGGCGAAACGTTCGCTCGTTCAGGATGCCGAGCAGCGTGTTCAAGATCGCCGTCGACCCCAGAAATACCTCGTCCAAAAACGCGATATCGGCCTCGGGGAGCATCCCCGACGTCTCGGTCTCGACCACGCCCTCCTTCAACTTGCGCAGATCGATGGGCCCGAAGATCTCCGTCGGTTCGGTGAACCGCCCGATCAAGTACTCGAAGTACGCGCCCCCGAGCCGCCGCGCGATGCGCCGCACCGCCTCGCTCTTGGCCGTCCCGGGAGGGCCGATGACCAGCAGATGCTCGCCGGCGACCGCGCAGAGCACCACCAGCTCCACGAGCGCCTCGCGATCCACGAGCCCCTGGCATGCCTCGGAGATGGCGCGGCGAACGTTCTCCGCCGCGCGCCTCCGTTCCGACGTTTCGTTCGACACAGTCCGTCGTTACCACGACGGCGGCCGCATCACGACAGCGCGCGGTCCAAAATGGCGGGGATATGGGCCAGCGCATGCTCCAAGTCGAAGCACGCCGTGAGCTTGCTCGCCGAAATGCGCCCCATGACATCGGCATCGGCGGCCAGGTTGTCGTAAAAGGTGCCCTCGCCCGACCATGCGCGCATGGCGTTGCGCTGCACCAGCACGTACGCCTCTTGGCGCGGCATGCCGGAGTCGACCAATGCGAGCAGCACCGCCTCCGAGAAGTAGAGCGAGCCGGCGCGATCCAGGTTGCGCTGCAGATGCTCGGGGTACACCACCAGCCCTTCGACCAAGGCCGCGGCGCGGTCGAGCATGTAGCCCAAGGTCGCGGTGGCGTCGGGGGCGATCATGCGCTCCACCGAGGAGTGCGAAATGTCGCGCTCGTGCCACAAGGCGACGTTCTCCAAGGCCGGCGTGACCGCCGAGCGCACGATGCGCGCGAGGCCACAGAGGTTCTCGCTCACCACCGGGTTGCGCTTGTGCGGCATGGCGCTCGACCCTTTTTGTCCCACGGTAAAGGGCTCCTCGGCCTCCGCCACCTCCGAGCGCTGCCAGTGCCGCACGTTGGTCGCGAATCGCTCGATGCCCGCCGCGAGCAACGCCAAGGCCGAAAAGAACGCCGCGTGGCGATCGCGGGAGACGATTTGCGTGGCCACCGTCTCGGGCTCGAGGCCCAGCGCGCTGAGCGCCTTCTTCTCGATCTCCGGCGAGAGGTGCGCGTACGTGCCCACGGCGCCTGCGATCTTGCCCACCGCGATCTCCTTCTTCGCCGCCTCGAGACGCGCGATCCCGCGCGCGATCTCTGCGTGGTGCCCCGCCAGCGCCACGCCAAAGGTGGTCGGCTCCGCGAAGATCCCGTGGCTTCGCCCGATCATCGGTGTCTTGGCGTGCTCGCGGGCTCGCTTCGCGAGGGCGCGGAGCAGCCGGTGCGAGCGGACCAAGAGGAGGCCGGCCGCGTCGCGCAAAAGGATGGCAAACGAGGAGTCGAGCACGTCGCTCGATGTCATCCCGCGATGAAGCCAGCGCGCTTCGATGCCGGCCCGCTCCTCCACATGGGTAAGAAAAGCGATGACATCGTGTTTCGTTGTCTTCTCGATGGCATCCACCCGCGCGGGATCGAGGGTGATCCCTTTGGCGCGCAAAGACGCGGCCGTGCCCGCGGGGACCGTCCCGGCTTCCTCCATGGCTGCGCAGGCGGCCAGTTCCACTTCGAGCCAGGTCGCGAGCTTGCGTTCGGGGGACCAGAGTTCCTGAAAATCGGGCGGGGTATAACGCGGGATCATGGGTGGGTTCTTATCCCCGCTTTGGCGGCAAGGCGACACCATTCTCCCCGGCCGGCCCGCGGCCCGTTCGATGCGCTCAAGACCCCGCCCGGGGCTCTTGCAAAGCGCACTGAGCACCGTACGCTTCTGTAGCAACGCCAGCAGCAGGAGTGAGGCGCATGGGGACCAAGGTTTACGTGGGAAACCTTCCTTACACGTGCGATGAAACCCAGCTCCGCGATCTCTTCGCGGGGGATGGTCGCAACGTCGCGGAAGTCGCCATCATTCACGATCGCATGACCGGGCAACCGCGCGGCTTCGCCTTCGTTCAAATGGTCTCGGACGACGACGCCAAGCGCGCGATCGACGCGCTGCATGGCTCCGTCTTCGGCGGCCGCACCCTCACCGTCAACGAAGCGCGCCCCCGCGAAGGAGGCGGGGGCAGCAGCGGACCCGGCGCGGGCCGCGGCGGTGACCGCGCGGCCCGAACCGGGCGAGCCCGGTAGTTTGACCAAGTTGGTCATGTTGCTACCGTGAAGAGTCGATGAAACGCTCCATTTTCAATGTTGCCGAGGCAAAAGCTCGCCTGCCGGAGCTCATCGAACGCGCAGCAGACGGTGAAGAGATCGTGCTCGCTCGCGCTGGCAAGCCACGCGCCCGTCTCATGCCGCTCGAGCCCGCGGAGCCGAAACAGCTTCGCGTTCCCGGAAAGGGCAAGGGGCGTTTTCGGTCCGTGAGCGAGCCCGAGGCACCCTTGTCCGAAGAATGGATCGCTCTCTTCGAGGGGCGCGCCAGTTCGTGAACCTGCTTCTCGATACACACACGTTTCTCTGGTGGGATGAAAACGAACTGCCCGTCCGAGTCGTCGCACGCATCCAGAAAGCAGACCAGGTGTTCGTGAGCGCCGTTACTGCTTGGGAAATTGCCATAAAAAGTGGCATCGGGAAGCTTCCGGCTCGAGCGGATGTCGCACAGGCAATCGCCGACTATGGATTCGCGGAGCTTCCAATCGAAGTCCGTCACGCCTCCGGGTTGCGCAGCCTGCCCCTCCACCACCGCGATCCTTTCGATCGCATGCTCGTAGCGCAAGCGAAGGCAGAAGGTCTCGCGATCGTCTCGCGAGACCCGCTGCTTTCACGCTATCCGGTCCACGTCGTGTGGGCCTGAATCACGCGCTATAAAAACGCGCGCCCTTCTTCGCCATGTCGACGAGCAGCGGCGCGGGCTCCCAGCGTTTGCCGAAGCGGTCGTAGTAGCCTTGCGTGCGGCGCAGGATTTCGGCGGCGCCGATGGTGTCGACATAGCGGAAAGGGCCTCCGCGGAAGGGCGGGAAGCCAAGGCCGAAGATGGCGCCGATGTCCCCGTCGCGCGGCGAGCGCAGGATGCCTTCACCCAAGCAGCGGAGCGCCTCGTTCACGAACTGGAGCGAGCAGCGCATTTGCAGCTCCTCGCCGAGCACGTTGGTGTCCTTCTTCGGCTCGATGCCCAAGGCCGCGTAGACGGTGGGATCGACCGCCTTCTTCTTCCCCTTGGCGTTCTTGCCATAAAGGTAGAAGCCGCGCTCGTTCTTGCGGCCCTTGCGGTTGTCGGCGATGAGCTTGGCCATCGCGTCGGGCGGCAGAAAACGCTCGCCAAAGGCCGCTTGCATGATCGGCCCCACGTGGGCGGCCACGTCGATGCCCACCTCGTCGAGCAAGGTGACGGGACCCACCGGCCAGCCCCAATCGACCAGCGCGCGATCGAGCGTCTCGATGGGGATCCCCTCCGACAGGATGTACGCCGCCTCGTTCATGTACGGGGCGAGGATGCGCGTGGTGTAGAAGCCCACGCCGTCGTTGACCACGATGACCGTCTTGCCCTGCTTTTTTCCGAGCGCCACCACGGTGGCCACCACCTCGGGCGCCGTCTGCTTGGTGCGAATGACCTCGAGCAGCGGCATCTTCTCGACGGGGCTGAAGTAGTGCATCCCCACCACCGTGTGCGGACGCTTCGACGCCTCCGCGATCCGCCCGATGGGGATCGACGATGTGTTGCTCGCGAAGATGGCGTCGTCCTTGGTCACCGCCTCCACCTCGCGCAGCACCCGATGCTTCAGCGCGAGATCCTCGAACACCGCCTCGATGATCACCCTCGCTTCGCGGAGCCCCGTGTAGTCGGTGGTGCCGGTGACGCGCGCAAAGACTTGGTCCCGCTCTTCGCGCGAGAGCTGCTTCTTCTTCTGGCGCTCGTCGAGGACCCCGCGCACATGAAGGAGGCCGCGCCCCACGCCCTCGTCGTCCTTGTCCTTCAAGCGCACTTGGATGCCGGCCGAAATGGACACGGTCGCGATGCCGCCGCCCATGAGCCCCCCGCCGATCAGCCCGATCTTGTCGGGCAGGCGCACGGTCACGTTGGGATCGTCGACCCCGGTGTCCTTCTTCAGCGCCGTGGTGGCGAAGAAGATCTCCTCCAAGCGATGCGCCGTCTCGCTCACCACCAGCTCGCCGAAGCTGCGCGCCTCCAGATCGGCGGCGGCCGTGAAGCCCTTGTCGCCGAAGCGCTCGAGCACGTCGATGATCCGTTCGGTGGCCGGGTAGTGCCCGTGCGTCTTCTTGCGCGTCGCCTCGCGCGCCTTGCGAAAGAGGAGCGCGCGCCCGGCGGGGTTCTTCTCCAGCGCCAGCTTCGTGAGGTGCGCTGTGTCCAGCTTGAAGCCGGGGCGCTTTTGCGGCTTGCCCTCGGCCAGGCGCTTCACCAGCGCGACGGCCGCCTCCAGCAGCACCGACGCCGGGGCCACTTCATCGACGAGCCCCAGCTTCTTCGCCTTGACCGCCCGCGTATTTTTGCCGGTGAGCCCCAGATCGAGCGCCACTTGCAGACCCGCGCGCTCGGCGACCCGCATCAGCCCATTGGCGCCCGGCATCAGCCCGAGCTGCACCTCGGGGAGCCCCACCAACGTCTTCCGATCGTCGCTGGCCACGATGGCGTGGCACGCCAGGGCCAGCTCGAAGCCGCCGCCCAGCGCCTGCCCCGAAATCGCCGCCACGAACGGCTTGCGCGACTCGCGGATGTCTCGCAGGCCCTCGGCCCCTTCGCGCGAGAGCCGCTCGGCGTCGGCCGCCACCGTGATCGCCTTGAGCATGTCGACATTGGCGCCGACCACGAAGTCCTTCTTGCCGCTGGTGAGCACCGCGCCCAAAATCGTGGAGTCGGACACCACGCGCTCGAAGGCGGCCTTCAGCTCCACGCCGAACTTCTGCGTGAGCGTGTTCACCGACTCGCCCGGCGCGTCGATGGTGATGACCGCCACGCCATCCGGCCGCACCTCGGTGTGGAGGATCGCGCCCTTGCCGTCGTGTGCCGCGCTCTTTCCCGTCGTGGTCTGCGCGCTCATTCGCCCACCTCCAGCACCACCGCTGCCCCGAGCCCGCCCGCGGCGCATGCCGTGGCGAGACCGAACTGACCGCCGCGCCGTTTGAGCTCGCGCAGCACGGTGGTCACCATGCGCGCCCCGGTGGCCGCGAAGGGGTGCCCGATGGAAATCGAGCCGCCGTGCACATTGAACTTCGCGTCGTCGATGGCGCCGATCGGCTCGCTCCGTCCCAATTTTTCCTCCGCGAACTTCTTCGACGAAAATGCTTGCACATTGCACAGAACTTGCGCCGCGAAGGCCTCGTGCATGTCCACGATGTCCATCTGCGAAAGCGAAAGCCCGGCGCGGTCGAGCGCGATGGGCGTGGCGTAGCTGGGGCCCATGAGCATCCAACCTTCGGGGTCGAGCGCCGCGTAGGCCCAGGAGCGGAGGTAGCCGAGCGGCTTGTAGCCGAGGGCCTTGGCCTTTTGCTCGGTCATCACCAAGAGCGCGCTGGCGCCATCGGTGAGCGGCGAGGAGTTTCCGGCCGTGATGCTCCCGAACTTGCGATCGAAGGCCGGCTTGAGCTTGGCGTACGCGTCGAGCGACGACTCCTCGCGAACCGAGTTGTCGCGCGCGATGGGCTTGTCGTAGCGGGGCGCGGGGACCACGTGCATCACCTCTTCGGCGAAGAGGCCGTCCTTCCACGCTTGGGCGGCGCGCGAGTGGCTTCGGTGCGCGAACACGTCCTGCTCTTCGCGCGAGATGTGCGCCTCCTTGGCCATCTTCTCGGCGCTCTCGCCCATGGTGAGGCCGGTGGTCGGCTCCTTGAGCGACGGCGGGACCGGCAGAAAATCGCCGGGCGAGAGCTTGCGGAAGGCCTTGAGCTTTTCGCCGAAGGTCTTGGCTTTGTTCGCGTCGAGCAGCGCGGCGGCGAGCTTCTTGGAGACGGTGATGGGCACGTCGCTGGCGCTATCGGCGCCGCCGGTGATGGCCACGTCGTGCTGGCCCGCCAAGAGCGCCTCGGCGGCGCTCGTCAGCGACTGAAACGACGTCGCGCATGCGCGGCTCACCGAGAAGGCTTGGATATCCTTCGGCATGGCCGTGCCCAGCACGATCTCCCGCGCGATGTTGGGCGCCGAAATCGACGGCAGCACCTGCCCATAAACGCAGAGCCCGACCTCCTTGGGCGAGAGCTCCGCGCGCGCGAGCAGCTCCGCGACCACGATCTTTCCCAGATCGAGCGCGCTCAAATCGCGGTAGGCGGTCTGCGACTTGGCGAAGGGGGTCCGCAGCCCGGAGACGATCGCGATGCGTTCTCCCCGACCCTTGCCATTTCCGTTTCCATTCGCGGTGGCCATGACGTCTCCTCGTGTTTCGATCGCTCCCCGGAAGCGTGAAGCGCCCTTAAGTGAATGACGATTCAGTCACTTATAACGTGGGGCAAGCTAACGCGTTGTGTCAAGCAGAGCCATGCGTAGGCATGCACGGACCGACAAGGTGTGCTATCGCGGGAACCGCTACACGTTTCGACTCCGACCCTTGCAGAGCCCACGAAAGGTGGAAAAAACCGATGCCGAAGCTCCCTGAAGTTCTCACCAGCGACGTGAAGAAGGCGCTCGTCGTCGACGACTGCCTCGCGCTCATCGACGCCGAGGTGGCCGACAAATCCGGAATCTCCGGCCTGGCCATCAAGGCCGGGTATGCCGCGGTGAAAGGGGTCAAGCCGGGTTTCATCAAGCAGGTGGTGTCCGATCTCCTTCCCGAGTTCGCCACCGCGCTCGACCCGCTCTACCAAGAGGCCAAGAGCGGCAACAAAGCCATCGCAGCCTTCTTCAGCGCCAACGGCGGCCGCGTCGCCGACGCCCTCCTCGCCATCACCGACTCGAAGGCCAAAAATTCGAAGAGCGGCGTCGTCAAAGGCACGTACGACAAGCTCCGCGGCAGCGCGAAGAAGAACGTCGAGGCTGCGGTTCCGCGTCTCGGCCAGATGATCGAGAAGCACGCGAACTGAGGTTTGCTCGGGGGGGAACATCTTCCGTGCGGGGTGGGTGGCGGAGACGACGGTGCCAAGCTGACGCGAAAGGTCGCCGTGACCAACCGAAGGATCTGCGGGCTCTCGGAGCGATTCGCGAGCTGAAGAAGCTGCGGGGAGAGCTCCGGTGTGCGCCGCCGGCGATTGCTTGCCGTTTGCCAGACGACCATAATCATGACGATGGTCATGCGTGCCCGAGCGCAACCCCCCGAGTCGCTCTTTGGTTTCGCCAAAGGCGCGTCGAAGGTCGTGGGTGACATCGCCTCGCGGGTGACGCCGCCATGGCCTCCCGATGAGGCTGCGCGAGCGCGTTCGAACGACGAACCTGGCGGCCCGCGAAGACCGCGGATGAGAAAATCGTGAGCATGCGCGTGCCGCAGGTATCGCGCCTTCCGTTCTCCCCGACACCGAAACCGACGTCGAAGGACGGTTATCTCGCGGGCGAGCTCCTGGAGCTCGTGGCGCGTGGGGCTACGAACGAGGGCGATACGGAGAGTGTCTTCTCCGGGTTTCGCTTTCTTCGCGTATCGAAGCCCTCGAGCATCCGCAAATGGCACGCGTTCGGGCCGATGCTCATCGTGGTGGCGCAGGGCCGAAAGGTCGCCACGTATCGGGGGGTGAGCCTCGCGTACGATCCCTTGCACTACCTGGTGGTCACGGGCGAGGCGGAGTTTGCGGGCAAGGTCATCGAGGCCGCACCCGAGAAGCCCTTTTTGGCGTTTTGCTACGCCATTCCGCCGGACGTCGTGGCCAAGACGCTCTTGACCCTCGCGGATGCGAACGACGCGGCGCCGATGGCGGAGCCCGTTCCGGCGTTCGTCGCGCCCATCGATACGCACATCCTCGATTGCTCGGTGCGATGGTTGCGCGCCATCGAGGATCCGCTCGAGCGCCGCGTGGTCGCGCCGCTGGTGGTCGAGGAGCTCGTCTTTCGCCTGCTCCGCACGGACGCGGCGGCTGCCGTTCGAAGCGCCGTCGGGCAGGATCGGGATACGGACAAGGTCGAGTCGGCGATGCTGTTTCTCCAAGCCAATGTCGAGCGCGCGCTCAGCGTCGAGGACGTCGCGCGCCATGTGGCGATGAGCCCGTCGCACTTCGCGCATCGGTTCCGCGCGGTCGCGCGCGTGAGCCCGATGCGCTACTTGAAACAGCTGCGCCTGCAGCATGCACGCACCTTGATGATCGCCGAAGGGCTCCGCGTCGGGGAGGCGGCCGCGCGCGCCGGGTACGAGAGCACGTCGCATTTTACGCGGGATTTTCGCGGGTTCTTTGGCGCCTCGCCGGGCGAATACGTGCGCCGCGTTCGCGATCGGTGAGCCCGGGGGGTGCGGGATCGCGGCGTATCGCGCGACCGGCCGCAACGCGCGACCGGCCGCAACGCGCGAATGGCCGCAACGCGCGAATGGCCGCAACGCGCGACCGGCCGCAACGCGCGAATGGCCGCAACGCGCGACCGGACGCAACGCGCGAATGGCCGCAACGCGCGACCGGACGCAACGCGCGAATGGCCGCAACGCGCGACCGGACGCAACGCGCGAATGGCCGCGCCGTGGCCGTCTGCGCCGTAGCAGGATTTGGCAAGAGCTTCGCAGGAGCCGTCGTCGCCCGGGTTCCGGGGGGTGCCTAAACATCCTCGGAGAGCCGAACGCCCATCGAGGCCGGAGGCCGGAGTGATCCAATCGGAGGATGGTGCATGCAAGCTGTCGTCGTTTCGGAGATTCATCGCGAGTGGAAGCTGATCGAGCTCCCCGATCCGCGGCCCCAAGCCGGACAGGTCCTCATCCGCGTTCGCTACTCGGGCATGTGCGGGACCGACGTTCACCTTCATCGCGGCCAGTTCCCGGCCAAGCTCCCGGTCGTCGCCGGGCACGAGCCGACGGGCGAGATCGTCGAGGTCGGAGCCGGCGTCACCGATTTCAAGGTCGGCGATCGCGTGGGGGTCGTGTGGGATCAAAAGGTTTGCGGGCGCTGTCCCTCATGCCAAAAGGGCGTGAGCTGCCCGAACGCGCAGACATGGCTCGACCTCGGGGGCGGCAACTCGGAGCTGATGCTCGCGTGGGCCTCGGGCTGCGCGCTCATCCCCGACGGCCTCGCCCTCGAGGCGGCGGCGCCCATTTTTTGCGCGGGTTACACGGTCATGAGCGCGCTCCGAAACGCGAGCCCCGCGCCGGGGGAGCGCGTGGCCGTGCTGGGGGTCGGGGGGCTCGGGCACCTCGCCGTTCAAGTCGCGCACGCGCTCGGCCTCGAGACATTTGCGATCACCGGAAAACCCGATAAGCGCGCGGAGCTGCTCGAGCTCGGGGCCGACGAGGTCGTCGTCTCGGGCGACGATCCGGGCAAGGCCCTCCTCGACGCGGGCGGCGCGGACATCGTGATCGCGACCACCAGCTCGGCGAAACAAATCGGGTCGGCCTTCAACGGGCTGAGGCCCCGGGGCCGGCTCGTGAGCACCGGCGTGGCGGACGGCCCCGTCGCCATCGATTCGTTCGGCGCCATGATCGCCTTTCGCGAGTTCCGCGGGGCGGTGCCCGACAAGCGGAGCCACCTCACGGAGATCCTCGAGCTCGCCGCCAAGGGCAAGGTCGAGCCGAAGCTCGAAATTTACCCGCTCGCCCGAGCGAACGAGGTGCGCGACCGGCTGGAGGCCGGCAAAGTGCGCTACCGCGCGGTCCTCGCGCACGCCTAGCGTTCATCGCCGCGCGCGCCGGCGCCTCACCGGGCGCGCGCCGCGGGTCCCCGCGCCATGGATTCGCGCGCCACATCGATGAACGCGCGGAAGGCAGGGGAGACTTGGGCGCGGCTCGGGAAGTAGAGGAAGAACCCGGGGACGCGCGCCGAAAACTCCTCGAGCACGATCTCGAGCCGCCCGCTCGCCAATGGCGCGGCCACGTCGGGCTCGAACACGTACGCGAGGCCGAGGCCCGCTTCGGCCAGCATCACGGTGAGCCTCGTGTCGTTCGAGGTGAAGGTGCCTCGCACGGGCACGCGCCACGTCTTCTTGCCGCGCTCCAGATCCCACGGCCAGATTTCGCCCGTGTTGGGGGAGTGGATGCAGATGCAATCGTGCTGCAAGAGGTCGCGCGGCGTCTTCGGGCTCCCCCGGCGCTTGATGTAGCGGGGCGCGCCCACCACGAGGAAGCGCGCTTCCCCCGTCAAGCGCACGTGGATCATGTCGCGCGCGATGAACTCCTCCAAGGTGATGCCGGCGTCGAGCCCCTCGGCCACGATGTCGGCGCGGCGGTTGTCGATCTGGATTTCGACCTCGACCTCCGGAAAGCGCGCGTGGAAGCGAGGGAGGATCGGCGCGAGCACCGGCTCCATGGCGATTTGCGGCAAGGTCAGGCGCACCTTGCCCGTCACCTCGCCGGGCCGCGCCGATGCGCTCTTCAACGCTTCGAGCGCTTGGTTCACGGCGGGGCCCGCCTGTTCGAGCAACCGGCGCCCGGCCTCGGTCAGCGCCACGCTCCGGGTCGTTCGGGCGAGGAGCGCGATACCGAGGCGATCCTCGAGCTTTTGCACCGATTGACTGAGCGCCGACGGCGATACGCCCAGCTCGGACGCCGCCGCCGCGAAGCTTCGCCGGCGCGCGACCGCGAGGAAGGCGTTGAGGGCGTTGAGCGGGGTAAATGCCATGAATTTCCGCGCAAGAGAGCGGGCGTGACGGGTTGGCGCGCGCGCGCCATGATTCGTAAGATTTTCTACATAGCACGTCCGCTACGCACGTCTTTCCCTGGCGCCGTATTGCAGCCATCATCTCCGGGTCCAAAGGAGAGCACCATGTTGAAAACCTCGGTATACGCGGCCGCCACCGCGGGGGCACGCCTGGCACCTTCGACCATCGAGCGCCGCGATCCCGGCCCGAAGGACGTTCTCATCGAGATCCTCTACTCGGGTATCTGCCATAGCGACGTCCACCAGGCGCGCGACGAGTGGGGCGGCGCCACGTTCCCCATGGTCCCTGGCCACGAGATCGTGGGCCGCGTCACGCAAGTGGGCAAGGACGTGACGAAGTTCGCGATCGGCGACCACGCCGCCGTCGGCTGCTTCGTCGACTCGTGCCGCGTGTGCGGGCCGTGCCGCGAAGGTTACGAGCAATTCTGCGAGCAGGGCGTCGCGTACACGTACAACAGCACGGAAATGGACCGAGAGACGCCGACCTACGGCGGCTACTCGACCCACATCGTGGTGCGCGAGGACTACACGTTGAAGGTCCCCTCGGGGCTCGATCTCGCAGGCGCCGCGCCGCTTTTGTGCGCCGGCATCACCACGTACTCGCCGCTGCGCCAGTTCGCTTGCAAAAAGGGCGACCGCGTGGCCGTCGTAGGCCTCGGCGGGCTCGGTCACATGGCCGTGAAGCTCGCCGCCTCGATGGGCGCCGAGGTGACCGTGCTGAGCACCTCGCGCTCCAAGGAGGCCGACGCCCGCCGCCTCGGCGCGCAAGGCTTCGAGGTCACCAAGGACGCGAGCACGTTCCAGAAGCTGGCGAACCGCTTCAACCTGATCGTCGACACCGTGTCGGCGCCGCACGATCTGAACGCGTACCTCGGCACCTTGCACCATTATGGCACCATGGTCCTGGTCGGCGTGCCGCCCGAGGACGCGCGCCTCGCCGCCTTCTCGCTCATCCTGGGCAACCGCCGCCTCGCCGGGTCCAACATCGGCGGCATCGCCGAGACGCAAGAGATGCTGAACTATTGCGGCGAGCACGGCATCGTCGCGGACGTCGAGACCATCCGCGTCCAGGACGTCAACGAAGCGTACGAGCGCATGCTCAAGAACGACGTTCGCTACCGCTTCGTCATCGATACGGCGTCCTTCAAGGTGTAGCGGGCGGCGCCGGCGCGCCGGGTGGCGTCGTTGCCCTCGGCGCGCCGGGTGGCGTCGTTGCCCCGGGCGCGCCGGACGACGTCGTTGCCCCGGGCGCGCCGGACGACCTTGCGCGCTCCGCCAGGCCCCGCGCGAGCGGAATGTCGATCGAGGCCACCGCGCCGCGGTCGTTTGCCGCCGCGAGTGTGAATCGTTGATCCTCGCCGTGGAGCTCCCGCAGCCGCGCGCGCGTATTGGCCAAGCCCACGCCTGCCGTCTTCTCCCACCCCTCCCGCGGACCCGACCCATCGTCCCGAACCTCGAGCATCAGCCGGCCCGCCTGCGCGCGGGCCGCGATGCAGAGGTGCCCGGGGGCAGCCCGGCGCCCCAGACCATGGCGCAGGGCGTTCTCCACCAGCGGCTGCAGGATCCAATGCGGCACGCGGGCATCGAGCGCCTCCGGCGCGATGTCCCATGTGACCGAGAGCCGATCGCCGAAGCGCAGCTGCTCGATCTCGATGTACGGCACGAGCAGCGCGATCTCCTCGCGCAAAGGGACCTCGTGCGCGTGGTCGCCCGCGAGCGTGCGGCGCAAAAGCTCGCTGAGGCGGACGATCATGCGGTCGGCCGCGTCCACGTCGCGGTGCACCAGCTCCGCCAGCGAGTGGAGCGCGTTGAAGAGAAAATGCGGCCGGAGCTGCGCTTCGAGCGCGCCCAGTCGCGCCGTCGCGAGCTGCGCCTCGAGACGGCTCGCGTGCAAGGCTCGCTCGCGATGACGGCGCGCGAAGTGGAGCGCGTGCGCCACGCCGACCAGCATCCAATAGAGGAGGAGGTTGTGGTCCACGCTGGCGTAGAGGATCTCGCCGAACGACGGCAGCTCCGGGTACCAGCCGATCCAGCGATTGCCGCCGTAAACCAAGACGGCGCGAAACAAGATGACCCCCACGTTGGCCGCGACATGAACCCCCACGCTGCGCCGCCACCCCCTGTGCTCGGGATCGAGCGGAGAACGCCGCGCGAGCCAGAAGATGCCCACCGTGAGCGGCACCCACATCCACGCGCCCACCATCGACGCGCGCAGCGCGTGCCACCACGAGACGGTTCCCTCGGGCCCCAGCATGCGGCGGTAGCCAACGACGCCGATCAGCCCGTCCACCGTCCAAAAGAGAAACGACGCGACCCCGAGCAGGCCGAACCGATCGAGCAGCTGCGTCTCTTTCTCCATGCGCCCCATGTTACCTTCGTACCCACCTTAGCGGCCCCGCGCGCACCCCCAGGGCGCAAAGGGACGCGCGGGAGCCCCGCGGGGCCCAACGGCGCCATCCGCGGGGACGAATGGAGCGCCGCGCCTCACGCCCGCGTCCCGTGCTCCTTGACGAAGTCGACCAGCTCGCGAAGCGCTTCGGGGATGGACGTCTCCACCGCGGCGACCTCGTGCACGCGCGCCGCATCTTCGACGGTGAGCGTTTCGGTTCGCACGTCGGCCGCGCCGCGGCTCAGGGTGCTGATGGGGTCCGGGAGCTCAAAAAAGCCCGCGTTCTCCACCAGCTCCCGAAGCCGCTCGGACAGCTCGGGTTCGAGCGCGTCGGTGTCCGCCACGATGGGCCTCGCCAGCCCAGGAAAGAAACCGACGCCTCCGCTCGTCTTCAACGTCACCCGCATGGTCCCACCCCCTTTACCGCATCGCGACCCTCAGGCGATCTCGATGCCGACTTTACCCCAACCCTCGACCACGGCCTTTCGCTCGACGCTCTCGGCGCCGTAGAGGCGCTGGGCGACGGTGGCCGAGTGACGCGCAAAGCTCGCGAACGACGCGTTCGAGCGAAGCGTCTTGTCCCGGATGGTCCCGTACCAGATGCGCCCCGCCTTCTCCCACGCGAAGCCTCCGAGGGCCGTGGCCGTCTCGTAGAAGGCGCGGTTGGGGATCCCCGAGTTGATGTGCACCCCGCCGTGGTCCTCGTGGGTCTCCACGTACTTGGTCATGTGATCCGGCTGCGGATCGGAGCCGAGCACGGGATCGGAGTACGCGGTGCCCGGACGCTTCATCGAGCGAAGCGCGTTGGCCGAGTTCGTAAAGAGCCCCTGCCCGATGAGCCAATCCGCCGCCGTGACCGACTGCTTCGCCGCGTACTGCTTGACCAAGGAGCCAAAAACGTCCGAGACCGACTCGTTCAGCGCGCCCGACTGCCCCAGGTAGACGAGACCGACCTCGCTCCCGGTCACCGCGTGCGTCAGCTCGTGGGCGATGACGTCGAGCGCGATGGTGAAGCGGTTGAAGAGCGTTCCATCGCCGTCGCCAAACACCATTTGCTCGCCGTTCCAGAACGCGTTGTCGTAGTTGCGGCCGTAGTGGACGGTGGCGCGCAGCGGCAGGCCATTGTCATCGATGGAGTTGCGGTTCAGGACCTTGGCGTAGAAGTCGAACGTGGCCGCGAGCCCATCGTAGGCCTCGTCGACGGCCACGTCCCCCGCGCTCTCCTGGCCCTCACCCCGCGCGACCCTCCCCGGCAGCTCGGTCCTTCCACCGGCGTCGTAGATGGTCCGCTGGACCTTGGGGATGCCCACGTCGAACAGCGGCTGGCGCACCGCCACCCGCGCGAAGGCTTGCACCACGCGGCTGGTCCGCGCCGTGGTGTCCAACGCGAGCGTCTGAAGCGCCGCGTCGCGCTCCTGATCGGTGCCGTTCTTGGCGATGTTGCGAAGAATATGCGGGGGAAGAAAGCAGTGAATGGTCCGGCCACTGCGGTCCATGTTTCCCATGTGTCCTCGGCCTCTCCTGAGCAAGTGTGGTCGTATACTCGTGCCACGTCGGCCGCGTCCTCGTTAGGACTTTCGGTCGTGCTGCTCGGAGGGATGTGCGCCCGCGTCGGACCTCGGTCTCGCGCACCCGCACTCGGGGAGAAAATTCTTCGTCGCCCTGCTCTGCGTTTAGTGGGCCATGAAGGACTTGAACCTTCAGCCAACGGATTAAGAGTCCGCTGCTCTACCAATTGAGCTAATGGCCCGCTCGTTGCTACGTTCGCGAATTGAGAACCGCTCGTTTATCCGGCAGGCGCGCTAGAGTCAAGGCCAGAAAATGCGTCGCGTCATTTCGGCCACCATGGCACATGAAATCCTGCGGATTTTCGGGTGCTGAAAACCGTTCGGCTGTTTACTCAGCCGCCCGGCCGAGTAGGCTGAGCGGAATATGCGCATCGCAGTCACCGGAGTCGCCGGATTCGTCGGATCGCACTTGGCCGAGCGCCTGGTGTCCCTGGGGCACGAAGTGGTCGGAATCGACCGATTCACGGACTACTACGCGCGCGCCATCAAAGAGCGAAACCTCGCCCGCCTGCGCGATGAAGCGCGGTTCTCGCTGGTGGAGGCGGATATCGCCACCTGTGAGCTGGCGCCCATCCTCGAGGGCGCCGAGGTGGTCTTTCACCAGGCCGCGCAGCCGGGCGTGCGGGCGAGCTGGGGCCAGAGCTTCGGCGGGTACCTCCACGACAACGTGCTGGCCACCCAGCGCCTGCTGGAGGCGCTCAAATCGCGCAAGGACCCCATTCGCCGCCTCGTCTACGCGTCGTCGTCCTCCGTGTACGGCAACACGGAGGAGCGCGAGCTCCCGACCCGCGAGAGCAGCCCCACCAAGCCATACTCGCCCTACGGGGTCACCAAGCTGGCCGGCGAGCACCTCTGCGAGCTCTATCGCATGAACCTCGGTGTACCGACCACATCGCTTCGCTACTTCACGGTATACGGCCCGCGCCAGCGCCCCGACATGGCGTTCCATCGCTTCATCACGGCCGCCCGCCGGGGCGAGCCCATTCCGCTCTACGGCGACGGCGAGCAGACGCGCGACTTCACCTTCATCGCCGACGCCGTCGACGCCAACCTGGCCGCCATGGAGGCCGCCGAGGGCGGTGTGTTCAACATCGGCGGCGGCTCCCGGGTCACCGTCAACGAGGTCCTGGCGACCCTGGGCGAGGTCGTAGGGCCTCTGCGCATCGACCGGCGCGAGCGCCAGCTGGGCGACGTGCACCACACCTGGGCGGACGCGACCCGCGCGCGCACCCTGCTCGGCTATGCGCCCAAGGTATCGCTCCGCGAGGGCCTGCGCGCCGAGGCGGCATGGCTCGCGGAGGTCTCCTAGGCGAGCCTAGGCACACCTAGCCTTGCGGCGCGGACTCGCTCCGCTCTCCGGCCGTCACGGCGGCGGCCAGGGCGGCGAGGCCGGTCAGAAAAAAGTAGTAGTTCAGGAACGTCCACTTGTTGAACACGTAGAAGCCGAAGAACACGGTGGCCGCCGAGAGCGCAAAGGCCCTTCGCGAGCGCGGCGCCCGCCACGCGGCCATCGCGGACGTCACCACCGCCAGCAGGATCCCCGTGCCGCCGCGGGGCACGATGCCAAAGTGGCGGTAAAGCCAATTCATCGGCGTGAGCCCATCGGGCCTCGGGGGTAGCTGCCCTTGCAGCAGCACCACCATGTGATGGAACGCCGGGTAGTTCCACAAGGCGAGCGGCACGATCAGGATAGCGGCCGTCCCGAGGAAGATGCCCCACTCCACCAGCTGAAACCCGAGGAGCAACGCCAGCGGCACCAGCAAGACCATCGTCTGCTTCGAGCTCAGCGCCACGCCCAAAAGCAGCGCCGACAGCCGCTTGCGCCCGCGCGCGTGCGCCAGCAGCGAGAGGGCCACGAAGGACACGGGAAAGACATCGTTCCAGCCCTGCTCGATGAAGAAGAACGCCTTGGGCGTCAGCCACAGCATCAGGCTCGGAGCGTCCTCCAGCAGCGCCGAGCCGGCGCGATCGTCGCGCGCGCTCCACCCGCCGCGCGCCAGAAAGCGCATGGCCAAGCCGGTCGCCAGAATGGCCGTGAGCTGCGCCCAGCGAACGTCGCCGCCGAGCACCAGCGCGATCAGGCTCAAATACGCCGGGGTCGGCGGGTACACGAAGCCCAAGGTCAGCTTGGTGGGCCCGGTCTCGCGCATCTCGAGCAGGTACGGATTTTCACCGTGGAGCAGCGCCCGCGCCCCCTCCGTGTGAAACGTAAACACGTCGATGTGCGGGTGCGGCGAGAGCGCCAAGACGCTCGCCCCGCCCACCACGAAGAAGATCGTGAACAGCGCGAAGCGCCCCTCGACCCACGCGCGCGGCTCGCTGCGTTTCCATAAAATCGCCGGTACGTACGACGCCAGGAGCGCGAGCTGGGCGAGCTCGATGCCGTGGATGATCCGCGGCACGGCGTCGGTGTCGATGAGCAGCCGCCGATCGGCAAAGATGGCCACCGCAAAGACCACGAGCCCGACCAGCGCCGCCACGAGCGGCACCCGCGCCGGGGTGGCGGCGGATGGCGCGCGCCGCAGCAGCCGCACGAAGTACACGCCGAGCACTCCGGCGCAGAGCAAGACGAGGGCGAGCGCCGGCTCGGCGAGCGGCCCATCGTAGATGCCCGCCGTCAGCAGCATGACCAACCCGATCAGCCACGCGACGACGAGCAGCCAGCCGGTCTCACGTTTCATGGGAATCGACATGGGATGCCTCGAGGAGGAGACGCCTCTCGAAGAGGGCTACCGCGAGCCGTTGCCGCCACCACCCAAGGTGGCGGCGTGCCCGTTCATGCGGCCATCGAGCGCCGCGTGCCCGTTCTGCCCGTTCACCGTGCCATCGAGCACGGCGTGCCCGTTGGTCGTGCGCTGGCGCTTGGCCTCGCGTTTGGCGCTGCTCTCCTTGGTGTTGGCGAGCACGAAGTGCATATCGGGCGTCCCCTCGGCCTCGATGAAGATCTGGTACGAGAAGAGGGTCTTGCTCACGCGAATGAGCGCGAGGTTCACGTTCAGCGCAAAGCGCGAAACCACGTTGTCGCCGAGCGCCTTGGGGAAGGGCGCGGGCACCCCGCGGATCTCCTTGATGCGGAAGCCCGTGTCCTCCAGCAGCTGCCGGATGGAGCGGAAGGTGAAGAGCCGCGTGTGCGTTCGGTCGAGGATCCCCGTCTTTCCGTAGTTGAATTGCCCAGCCAAGAGCATCAAGCGCTGCACCACGAACGCGATGTTCGGCGTGGTGAGCACCAGGTGCTTGGGCTCGTGATCGAACTGCGCGCGCAGGCGCTCGAGGAACTGCTCGGGGCTCTTGAGGTGCTCGATCACGTCCAAGAGGAGCAAATGCTCGTAGGGCCGCACATCGAACTTGGGCGCCTCGTCCAAGTCCTGCACGAACACCTTGATGCGCGACGCGTCCTCGATGTCGGTGGGCTTCACGCTGAGATCGAACTGATCGACCACCGCCACGTTGCAGCTCTTGCCGAGCAGCTCCTGCGCCATCCCGCCGGGCCCCGCGCCGATGTCGATCACATTGCCCCCGGGCGGCACCGCCTCCAGCGCCCAGCTATGGCTGCTCGCATATCCGAGCTTGAGATCGTAGTGCGCGTTCTCCTGCTCCTCGGTGTCGAAGCGCCGCTGGTAGAGCACCCCCGCGCGGTGGAGCGCGTTCTTGGTGGTGGCGACCATCACGTCCTTCGCGTACTTCATCCCGTTCACGCGACAGATCTCGTCGCCGTAGTACGTGGGGATCGGCAGCTCCTCGATGGTCAATTTGGCATTGAGAAACTGAATGATGATTTCCGTGTCGAAGTGGAAATCGTTGGAGTTGAGCCGATACGGTATCCGCGCCAGCGCCCGCGTGGAATAAATGCGGTAGCCGCTGTGGAACTCGCTCAATCGGGTGCCGAGGAGCGCGTTCTGCGCGCGCGTGAGGATCTTGTTCCCCACGAATTTGTACAGCGGCATCCCGCCCTTTCGCGCGGCGCCGGGCACCATCATGCGGCTGCCGAAGACGGCGTCCGCCCGCCCGTCGCGCAGGGGCTCCATCAGCCTCGGCAACTCTTCGGGCGCGTACTGTCCATCGCCATGAATCATCGCCACGAAGTCGAACTTCTCCGCGATGGCGTACGTGTAGCCGACCTTTTGATTGCCGCCGTAGCCCTGGTTCCGCTCGTTCCGAAGAACGGTCATCGGGGTCTCGGGGTGGACGTGCCGGTAATCTTGTCCAATCTCGAAGGTCCGATCGGTCGAGGCATCGTCGACGACCAGCACCTCGCACGCGTACTCGTCGAAGATGGCCCGCGGCACGCGTTCGAGCACCTGCCGCAAGGTGGACTCGGCGTGGTAGGCAATGACGAAGATAAGGAGCCGCGGTCGATCGGATTTTTCCAGCATCGGGGCGGAATATACCAGACGACGCCGAGGCCGCACCTTTCGTGCAAATCGGCGCGATTCGCGCGCGCTACGTGGTGCGCACCCTGCGCGCATATTCCGCCATGGTGGAGCGAAGCGCCACGTCGATGGGTCGCATGGTGAGGCCGATGGCATCGAGCCGCGGCGAGGCGAGGACGCAGTTGGATCGCGCGCGAACCGCGAGGCCCTTGGCGACGAGCTCGTCTTCGCCGATGAACGTGGTGGTATAGGTGGGATCCACCATTTCGCGATAGAGCGCGAGCAAATCGCGATGCCGCATCGTTCCAGGGTTGGTCACGTGAAAGACCCCGGTGGCGCGCTTCTCGATGAGGCCGATAACCACGCGCACCAAATCGTCCACGATGGTGACCGAATTTTCTACGTCCACGACTTGACGGTACGCGGCGAGCTTGGTGATGAGGTTGCGCGATCCCGGCACGCCGTCGATGGGCATACGAAGCCGCGCGATGCCCACGTTGGGCAAGCGGGAGAGCACCAGATCGGCGGCATACTTGGTCCGCGAATAGAGCGCGCTGGGGTTGGCCGCATCGTCCTCGCGCCAGCCGCCGGGGGAGGGCGAGGGACCATAGAAAATGCAGCCCGACGCGAGGTGCAAGAGGTACACGCTCGCCTTCGCGCACTGCTCGGCCAAGGTGAGCGCGCCCGTGACATTGGATCGGTACGTCTCGATGGGGTGCGATTCGCACCAATCGACATTGGGCTTCCCCGTCTTGCCTGCCGCGTTCAAGACCGCCGCAGGCCGGTGCTCCTCGATGGCGGCGGCGACCGCGCGCGCATCGGTGATGTCGACCCGCGCGAGCTTCGCGCCGGGCACCTCGCGCGCGAGGCGCTGCCCGAGAAAACCTGCTCCAAAAACGAGAACGCTCATCGCGCCATTCCTTCCGGTGATCCCATCATGCTTCGCCCGCATCGCCGAGCCCGAGCCGCTCGCGCTTGTACGCACCCGAGCTCACGCGCTCACACCACGCGCGGTGCTCGAGATACCACGTCACCGTCTTGCGAAGCCCCCTCTCGAACGTATGCGCGGGCGCCCACCCCAGCTCGCGTTCGAGCTTCCCGCAATCGATCGCATAGCGCCGATCGTGCCCCGGCCGATCGCGCACGAACGTAATCAAATCCGCATACGGCGTCGCCCGCGGCGCCATCTCGTCGAGCGCGCTGCAAATGGTCCGCACCACGTCGATGTTCTTCTTCTCGCTGCGCCCGCCGATGCAATACGTCTCCCCCAGGCGCCCCTCCTCGAGCACGCGCAGGATGGCGGCGCAGTGATCCTCGACGAAGAGCCAATCGCGCACGTTCGAGCCGTCGCCGTACACGGGCAGGGGCTTGCCGTCGAGCGCGTTCAAGGTCACCAGCGGGATGAGCTTCTCCGGAAACTGATACGGCCCATAGTTGTTCGAGCAGTTGGTGGTGATGGCCGGCACCCCATACGTCTCGCGGTACGCGCGCACCAAATGATCCGACGCCGCCTTGGACGCAGCATAGGGCGAATTGGGCGCGTAGCGCGTCTCCTCGTGAAAGGCGCCCGTGGCCCCGAGCGAGCCGAACACCTCGTCGGTGGAGACATGAACGAACCGAAAGCGCTTTCGCTCCGCGTCCGAGAGCCCGCCCAGGTGGGCCCGCACGGCCTCGAGCAGCTCGAAGGTGCCGACCACGTTGGTGTGCACGAACGCCCCCGGACCATCGATGGATCGATCGACGTGCGACTCGGCCGCGAAGTGCACGATGGCATCCACGCGGTGCTCCACCAGCACCTTTGCCAGCAGCGCGCGGTCGGCGATATCTCCTTTTACGAAGGCATAATTCGGATCGCCCTCGAGCGACGCCACGTTGTCCGCATTGCCGGCATACGTGAGCTTGTCGAACACGACGATGCGCTTCCCGCGATCGTGTGCATAATGCACAAAATTCGACCCGATGAACCCCGCGCCGCCGGTGACGAGAATGACCTGCATCGGGCGCGCATCCTACACGAGTTCGTCCCCCCCGTCGCCCGGTCGGCTGCGCACGGCCTCGATGAACTGCCGCAAATACTTGCCGTACTCGGAGTTCCTGAGCGTTTCCGCCTGCCGCAGCACGGCGTTCGCATCGATGTAGCCGAGGCGATAAGCGATCTCTTCGGGGCACGCAATGGACAAGCCTTGCCGTGCTTGCACGCGTACGAACGGAGCAGGGGCTCGGCCGGGGACTCTTTCGTATACGGTCGTTGGTGAAACGGTCGGCGCCGTAGCTAGAAGTTGGGTATGCGGATGGCACATGAGCGGACGCGCGTTCAACGGCGGCTCGCCAAGGTGTGCTGCTACTTCTCGCGAGGGGGCTGTAGCGTCGTCGGTGAAATGTAGGCGGAGCTTCGTTCGACACGGGCACCCTTTCTCGGGGTGAGGTCGAGTGATATGGGAGAGCGGTATGAACCGGCGCTACGCTTTCTTGTTCGCACCTATTTGTGCATGCTCCGTGCTAGGAGCGTCCGTCTTTTCTAGCGGCTGTTCTTCGTCGAACGACAACTCGCCGTCAGCAAGCGACGCCGGATCCGATGTTCCGCCCATCACCATCCGCGAACCGACACCGTGGTCGCCGGCAATGCTGCGGCCGGCTTTTTGGCTGGATGGGGACAATGTCATACTCGTTGATGGCGCCATTTCCCAGTGGTCGGATACATCCGGGAACAACAACCATGCGACGCAGACGACCGTCTCACTCCGACCTGGGGTCGTCACCATCAACGGACGTCGAGCCGTTTCGTTCAATGGGGAGACTCGGATGATCATCGCAGACTCGGCGAGCCTCACCTGGGGCACCGACGATTTTGCGGTCTTCGTGGCCCTTCGTTACACCGACATCAATCACCCGCAGAAAGTCGCAGGAGTCATCTATGCGAAGAACGCCTCGAACAGTCCGTTTCCAGGCGTCCAGCTCTTTGCGACGGGTCTGCCGAGCCAATTCTGGGCAGGCACGGACGCCGACACGAGGATCAAGTCGACGAAAAGCGGGGCGGTCGGTTACGCCGATGGGCAAATGCACATCGCCGTTCTTCGACGCTCGGGTACCTCGCTCGAGCTTCGTGTGGACGGCGCGGTCGTCGGATCCCTGGTGAACACCAAAGACGTCAACACTTCGGGTTTCAACGCGCTCATCGGCGGCGCCCCGGACGTCGAGTTCCTCAAGGGCGATATTGCACTCTTACTTGGAATTCACGGTACCGTGACCGACGCACAAGAAATTCAGGTCGAGACGTATATGAGAAATCGGTATGGCTTCTGATTCGATGTGGTTCCACGTACGTGGCGCGGGAGCGCCGCCGGTGACGAGAATGACCTGCATCGGGCGCGCATCCTACACGAGTTCGTCCCCCCCGTCGCCCGGTCGGCTGCGCACGGCCTCGATGAACTGCCGCAAATACTTGCCGTACTCGGAGTTCCTGAGCGTTTCCGCCTGCCGCAGCACGGCGTTCGCATCGATGTAGCCGAGGCGATAAGCGATCTCTTCGGGGCACGCAATGGACAAGCCTTGCCGTGCTTGCACGATCTCCACGTACTGCGAGGCGTGCTGCAGCGACGCGACGGTCCCCGTATCGAGCCACGCGTAGCCGCGGCCCATGATCTCGACATGGAGCGCATCGAGCTCCAAATACGCCTGATTGACCCCGGTAATCTCGAGCTCCCCGCGCGCCGAAGGCTCGAGGCCCGCCACGATGTCGAGCACCCGATTGTCATAGAAATAGAGCCCGGTCACCGCGTAATTCGACTTCGGCTCCCGCGGCTTCTCTTCGATGCGCAGCGCCTTGCCCCCCGGGGACAACTCCACCACGCCGTAGCGTTCGGGATCGAGCACATGATAGGCGAATATCGTCCCGCCGTCCTGGCGCGCGGCGGCTTGTTGCAATAGCGCCACCAGCCCGTGCCCATAGAAAATATTGTCGCCGAGCACCAACGCGACCCGATCGCCACCCACGAAATCGCGCCCGATGATGAACGCTTGCGCGAGCCCCTCGGGCCGCGGCTGCACGGCATAGGAGAGCTGGATACCCCATTGCGAACCATCGCCGAGCACACGGTGAAAGGCATGGGCGTCCTCGGGCGTGGTGATGACGAGGATCTCCCGAATCCCCGCGAGCATGAGGGTCGTGAGCGGATAATAAATCATCGGCTTGTCGTAAACGGGGAGCAGCTGTTTGCTCACCGCGCGCGTCAGCGGATGCAACCTCGTGCCGGACCCTCCGGCCAGGACGATGCCTTTTAGCTGCGACATGCTCTCACCAGGTTTGTCTGTACCGAGCTCGACATGGTTTCGTGATCGAGTATAGGCGCGAAATCGCACTGGAATACAACTTCCCGCAGCCCAACCACAGGCAAATCCGGCCCCGGCGAAATGAGGAGGCAACCGCCGCAATCTCCAGGTCGAAGAGTCTCGCATGAGGACCAAACCACGCCCAGCATCGCTCGCCGCAGCATCCGCATCCCTCCTGGCTGCACTCGCGGTGCTCGCGTACCCAGGCTGCTCGTCCGGCTCCTCGCCCGCGTCCCCCGACGACGACGCAGCTGCCGACGCACCGATTCTCATCCAGCCGCCCGATGGAAGCGTCCAGTGCAGTCCCTCCAAGGCGTTCGGCACCCCAACCCTGGTCCCCGGCTTCGAGGCTCGCGACGCCTCCTCCGCGCGCCTCACCGCCAACGAGCTCGTTCTCTACTTCGACGACGGCGCCCACCTCCAATTCGCCACCCGCACCAGCCGCACCAGCGCCTTCGGCGCGAGCAACCCCGTCCCCGGCGTGAGCAGCCCCAAGGCCGATCTCTCCCCATGGGTGAGCGCCGACGACAAAACGTTGCTCTTCGCCAGCACCCGCGACGTAGACGGCGGAAGCCCCGGCACCTCCCGCCTCTATCGCGCGCGAAGGGACAGCGCCTCGCTCGCATTCGGCTCGGTCGAAGAGATTCCGGGTCTACCCACCGGAGAATCGTTCGAACCCTATTTGCGCGACGGCGTCGAGCTCTGGTTCACCCAAGACAAAGGCACGGGTTTCGGCCGCGACCTCCTCCGCGCCCCCATCACGGGCGGCACATTCGGCGCCCTCACCGACACCTCCGAGCTCAGCGATCCCGCCCCCGACCGCAACCCCGTGATCAGCGCCGACGGCCGAACCATCTACTTCCAATCGACCCGCACCCCCAGCCAAAAGTCCGATATTTGGATGGCGACCCGCTCCGACACATCGAAGAAGTTCGCTTCCTTGACCAACGCCGCCTCGCTCAACTCGGCGTCCGAGGACGCACCAACGTGGATCTCACCGGACAACTGCCGCTTGTATCTGTCGTCCGATCGCCCGCTCGAAGACGGGGGCTCGCCGAAGCTGCGGCTCTACGTGGCAGAGCGGGCGCCGTAGAGGGCGAGTGAAACCAGAAAACCAGAAACCATCGGTCGCTTTGCAGCGTTGCCTTGCCCAGCTTCACCGGTGAAGGCCCGAGTGGTATGGGTGAGCGCCATGAAGTTCCGCCACGCTTTCTTACTGCCTGTTTGTGCTTGTTCCGCCTTGGTGGCGACCGTCCTTTCGAGCGCCTGCTCCTCCTCGAGCGATATCTCTCCCGAGGCGCGCGACGCGGGACCGGATATCGTGATCCTCCCGCCACCCGACGCGCCCGCACCCTGGACACCGGCGGTGCTGCGGCCGGCACTTTGGCTGGACGGGGACAATGTCGTCACCGTGGGAGAGGGCGTTACGCAGTGGTCGGACACGTCGGGATACAGCAATGATGTAACGCAGCCGACCGCGACGTTGCGTCCGAAAGTGACCGCGTTCGGCGGTGGTCACCAAGCGGTTGCGTTCGAGGGGGCCCAGACGATGTCGATCGCGGACTCACCGTCCCTTCGTTGGGGCAAGGACGACTTTGCGTTCTTTACGGTGCTGCGATTCACGGGGATCAAAGACACGGGGGACTACGCAGCGATCATCTATGTCAAGGCGCCCGATGGCGGCGGGCCCGGCCTTCGCCTATTCGCAAGCAAGCCTCCGAGTCAGCTGTGGATGGGCGTGGAGAACGACATGCTCAAGTCACCGAACAGCGGGTACAGCGACGGCAAAGTGCACGTGACCGTGATTCGCCGCCAGGGCAGCAAACTGGATCTTCGCATCGATAGCTTGACCGTCGGCACGATGACCGCCACCCCGGTGGATATCAGCGCCACCGGTCGCAATGTCTTGATCGGTGGCTCGGGGAGCGTCGAGTTTCTCGTAGGTGACATCGCCACCTTCCTCGGCGTCCGCGGAGCGGTGTCCGATGAGAGCGTCGCCAAGGTCGAGGCGTATTTGAAGGAGCGGTACAAGCTCTGACGTGAGACTGCATCGGCAGCGAGGCGGCGTTCATTGGCTCGTCGCAGGGGCGCCGGCTTGCTGGTTTCCCGTCAGTGGATGTAGCCGCGCGCCGGCCTGGCGCTGCTCGATCCCCGCAGGAGAAGCGTCGATGCGCGTAGCCTTCACGCGCGGACGAGCGAGTGATATAGCGGCGCAGTGAACCTTGGCTACGCTTATCTTCTGCCTGCTTGTGTGGGCTTCCTCGCGAGCGCCGCCGTGTACGGCGGCTGCTCTTCGCAAAATGAGGGTTCTCCCTCGACGATGCCCGACGCCGGCCCTGATGGGATGATCATCGTGACACCGCCGGATGCGCGGCCGCCGTGGACACCGGCCATGTTGCATCCGGCATTCTGGCTGGACGGAGACAATACCGTCCTCTCCGACGGCACCGTGTCGGAGTGGACGGATACGTCGGGAAACAAGAACCACGCGACGCAAACGACCGTTGCGCTCCGGCCGAGAGTGATTGCGTTCAGCGGTGGCCATCAGGCGATTGCGTTCAATGGAACCACGCGACTAAACGTCTTGGACTCCGCATCTCTCCGTTGGAATCGCGACGACTTCGCCGTCTTCGCGGTGCTTCGGTACAGCGGCATCGTCGATCCGGGGAACTTTGCGGGTACCATCTATGCCCGCGTGGCTGCGCCAGAGCCTTCTCCGGGGGTTCACCTCCTGGTCACGGCGACGCCCGGCAGCGGCTTCATGGTGGGCACGGCCCGCAACGTTCGGATCACATCGGCCGACGCCGGATACGAGGGATATAAGCCGCATGTCGTGATGTTCCGGCGCACGGGGAGTCGTCTCGACCTTCGAGTCGACGGCGTTGCCGCCGGATCGCTCTCTGTCGCTCCGGATGACGTCAGTGCTCGCGACGAGAACGGATTCATTGGGGGCTCGAGTGGCACCGCGTACATCAACGGAGACATCGCCTCGCTGCTTGGCATTCACGCCACGGTTACTGACGCGGGTGCGTCCCAGATCGAGGCGTATATGCGGACGCGCTACGGGTTCTGATTCGCCTCGTCGATATCCGATTCGAATGTGCGAGCCGCGCCAGCGATCCCTCCTATCGCGACAAGCCCGGGTCAAACGTTGCTCCCGAGGAGGATCCACTAGCCAAGACGCGCAAGTCGCCCGAGTGGCATCATTCGTGAGCGGGTTACACGACGGAATCCACGCCAGCACGAGGTTTGATGAACTTGGCGAATAAATCGTAGAAACCCGGCCCTCTCGCGATTTCTGCTTCCACGCGCGAGTCGAACCAATCTGCAAAGAGCGTTCTTCTTCGCAATATCCATTTGGAAATATACATATTATTGATTTGCGTCGCCAGCCACCACCCTCCGCGAACGTCGCTCTTCATCAGATCGAACCCTGCTCGTCTGCCGAACGCTTCCAAGGCATCTACCGAATAGTGCCGGTGACCGATGAGCCACCATGCGGGATCGAGGGCATTGCTTCGAATCGAACGGTGCGGAGTCGAAAGATAAAACGCGCCACCCGGGCGAAGGATCCGAAAGACCTCCGCGAACATTCGGGGCTCGGTTTGCTTCGGAATGTGCTCGATGACCTCCCAGGCCGAGACCGTGTCGAACTCTCCGTCCTCGAACGGCAGGCGTATTGCGCTCCCGATATGAAGGGCGACTTTGGAATCACGAACGTGCGCCCGAGCCGTCGCGATGGCCTGCTCGGATGGCTCCAGGCCAGCCGCGGATTCGACGCCCCGCTGGACCGCATGCAGGAGGAACCCTCCGTAGCCACAGCCGATGTCGAGAATCCGCCGATTCTGCAGATCCGCATCGTCGACGAAATGCGTGGCAAATCGGGAGGTCCCACGGGGATCTTGCGCCGGTCGTTCTTGGAGAATGTTTCGCACGGGATCGCACCTTACTGGAAGTCTTCCGACGGGGCCAACGGTGGCCGCTTTCGGGTGAAGACGTGGACACCGATGGCCGCACTCGCATACGCCGTGACCGCGACGAGCAAGTAGGTCATTGCGTTGCCGTGGCTCGAAGCGCGCGCCGAAAGCAAAAAAACGAGCACGAACACCAGGGAGGCGATCGGGAGGCGGAGCCTGCTTCGGGAACACGAGAGCTGAATGCCACGAAAGAGGACGAGGAGCGCCGCGAAACTGGCGCTGGAGATCAAGATCAACCACGATTGTCCCTCGAGATCGATCCCGAGCAGGCGCCGAGCGATCCAAGGCACGGCGAGCGCATTGAGCGGCGCACACGCCGCGGCGCCGGCCATCACGATCAACTCGAGCCGGTGGATGAATGTCGCGCTCGATCCATGCCTCGCGCCATCGACCCCCTGCACGTGGTAGGGGAGCGTTATTTGAAGCAGTAATGCGCCGAGCAAGTACGGGATGCGCGTAAAGAGGACCACTTGTGCGAAGCGGCCCGCGGTCTCCGGTGGCGCGATCCACGCCACCCCGAGGACGTCGAGGTTCGGAAACACGGACGCGCATAGTGCTAGGACGAGGGCCGCCCCCAATCTTCTGCGGACCGTGGGAGCATCTGCAGTCGAGGACCGCGCGGGAGCGACGTCCTTACTCCCGCCCCTGAAAATCATGAGTGCGCTCAAGGTCACGATGAATGCGATGGGCGTGGCGACATAAAATGTCTGCTCGTCGGGACGCGAGACGATGTTCGGCAGGAGAGCACGAGTGCCGAAAAGGGTGACCGCGGCAAATGCCATCGGTCCGAAGCGGAGACGCGCTTGATACTGCCCCGTCGTCGTGTTGAGAAGCACCCCCAAAACGATGGACTCCACGGCCAAAACGCCAGGACGGGGAGCCCCAGGGACCGCAAGGTGTACGCCCGCGAGCGCAATTGCTAGCGCCATCGAGCCAACACGCCAGTAGGCGAAAGCTCGCTCGGGAAAGATGAAGAAGTTGGCAGCGAACTGCGCAAGAAAGGCCAACGAGCTTCCGATGCCGACGAGCCCCAGCCATACATTGAACCGTCCGAACGATTCTGCCGGCAGGAGCGCGGCGGCTTGCGCCTGATGAATGTAGTTGAAGAAGAGCCCCAGGCAATTTGCGACGATGAGCGCGGTACCACCACGCAAAGCGGTCACTCCACGCATCACGGACGTGGCCTCACGTGGACGAGCCCCTGCGCCTCGGCACCGCTCTCCGCGCGACTCTCCACGGCAGCAGGCGAACGAAGCTCGCTCGGGAGTGCATGGCTCAGGGTACGCATTCGAGCACGCGCTTCTTTCGTGGGGCGATCCCCGGAGAACGGCACTCGTCTGCGGCAACGAACGTCCATCCGAGATCCTTACAGATAGCCTCTCGAGCGGGGACACCGATCTCGGAGGTAAAAACGACCCAATCCATACCCGTGCATCGAGCGAACGATGCGAACTCCTTGGCCTTGGCGGGCCCCCACTGCCTTTGTCCGTTGAAGGTCTGGAGCGCTGCTTCGCTGCGCATGTCCGACGAAGGGATCATGAGGCGGCAGTTCGTCCCGCGTGTCTGCTGATAGAGCCAGTATGCGTATATCGTATACGGGAGGGAGATGCCCATTCCGCATTCACCCGATGGGGGTACCAATTCCTGCCGTATGGGGGCGAAGCCCGCCGTCATGACCGGATTCAGCGGAGCATAATCGATGACCGCTCCGGCCACGCAGAGCAAGCCGACGGCTCCATTGAGCATCGGTCTTCTAGGGGTCCATCGACGCATCGAGCTGGCCAAGAACTCTCCAGCCACGACGATGACGCTGAACTGCGCGAGGATTCCGAAACGCGATGGAACGCGAAAGACGGGAATGAGCTTGAAAATGAAGAGCGATGGCCCTAATTCTTCGTCGAACGATTTCAGTCCTTGCGGCGACAGCGAGAACAAGAAGCAGGCGATCGCCAACAAAAGAAATAAGCCTCGAAGCTGATTGCTTCGCCTCTCGGACGCGCGCGGCAACTTCGGCCAAACGTATGCGACGGTGGCGGCGGCCAGAACGGCGAGAAGGGACCAGCGGATGCCATTGCTCCGCTCGTGCAAATTGCTTCCGGCGAGATCTTTCTGGATGGCTTCCGAGAACTTGACTCGTGGTTTCAGCCAATCGTTCGAGCCGAGCTTTACGTCGAACCCCAAATAGTCGATTGGGTGTGACCCGAAGCCGCGCAGGTAACTCGCATTCTCGGGGCGGATCTCCGGCGCACCCATGCTGCTTTTGTACTCCGATGGTACGGGCATCATGAAATTCCAGCCCAGAAAGACGACCGCCGGCAGCGAGCACACGACGAGACGTCCGAGCGATCGCAGAAGTGGCAACCTGGAGCTGCGGCCCCGCAGCAGAAAGTAGAGGAAGAAAAAGGGGCTCAGTACGATGAAAATGATCAAATAGTAATGGGCCGAAAAGCACGCCGCGAGCAGCGCGAGCGACGCCCACGTCATGCTGCGGCGTTTTCGCTCGGGCGTCATGAAATCTCGATTGCTCAGAAGCTCGAGAGCGATGAAAATCAGCGCGATGCCGAACGCTCCGATGAGCGCCGTATGTACATTGGCGCGGGCGCGCGTGAAATTGTTGTACGCGAAGCAGATCCCAGCCGCCAAGCACACGAGCCGCGGCCACTTCACGATGCGCCCGAACACGTACGCCGAAGCGCCGTTGATCGCCATCAATGCCCACGCCACGGCCGTGGGAAGATTGGCGTCGTTGGTGATGGGCGTGAGTATGGGCACGAGGATGCGCTCGATCCAAGGCATCCAGAGCGGCGCGCCCAGGGGGGCGTTCACGTTCTCCGTATAAATGGCACCATAAAGGAGTCGTGATGGTGCGTGTAAGAGGGTGTCGACGATAACGCGATATTGCCAGGACAACCCGATGAGATCCGTGTCGTCGCCGATCATCCTGTCGGATCTGGGATCGAAAAGATCATGCGACGCCGGCGCAAGGTAGACGTAACCGATAGCCACGATGACGAGGCACGCGAGGACGTCGGGAGACCATCTCGGGAGCCGCTGCCTCGCGCGCGAGAAGAGGAGATCCATCTTGGCGAAGAGCGGGTTCATTTTCGCAGTTCCTCGTCGGATTTCGAATGCGGAAGGGTGCCCCGAATCGCGCGCACGCTGTTTACGGCTAGTCCTCTGAGAACACCGGTGCCAAACACGAACACGACGGCAACGTGCAGAGGAAGGAGCTTGACGAATTCCGCAGGCGATTTGGCAAACAGCGAGGTCGATAGTGCTACGGCGAGCACGCAGCCAAAGATGATCTCGAGCCCCACAATCGGCCGTACGGCGAGGAGGAGCGCGAGGAGGACCAGTGCAACGAGGGCCAGCATCACGACATAGAAGAATTTGCTGCGCCGGTCGAAGACATGGTACTCGACGAAGCTCGGGCCGCGCTCCCATAGGCGCGCGAGAAAGGCCCACGTGGTCTCGCGCGGAACCCAGCCTACGCGCACGTCCGGCGATATGACGATGGGGGTCGAATCCACCATGGAGCGCATGAGAAGAGTATCGTCGTTGAGCACGATTTGGGAGTCGAGCCGCTCGCAGACATCGAGAAAATGCTGCTTCGAACAGAGAAAGACCGTGGTTCCTTTGAGGTACTGGTCGAAATTGTCCGGCCTGAGCGTGATGGGACGCACCGCGGCGGCGTAGTGGCGCCGAAAGATGAACCTGTGCGACCGATCCCAATAGAGACAATACACATTGCGACTCACGTCGATATCAACGGTCCCGACGACTGCGGGGTATTCGCGCGCGACCCGAGCGACGGAGGAGCCGAGGTCATTCGGAAGGTCGAGGCGTGTGTCCAGAAAAAGGATGCGCGGTGACTTTGCGCTCCGGGCGCCAGCCAGACGCGCGCGGAATCTGCCCACGTTGCTCGGCAGATTCAGGACCTTCACCTTATCGGTTGGAGGATCAGCGCTCCCGGCCAGACGCGCCAGTGCATCTTTCGTGTCGTCGGTCGAGCCGTCGTTGACGAAGAGGACTTCGTCTGCGATCTCGGTGATGCCACTTCGGGCGAGGCTCTGCCACAAGCCCGGCAGGAAGGTCGCCATGTTGTACGTGGGGATGACGATGGTGAGGCCGCCGTCGACGGACTTTTGCTGGATCATGACCGCGTCCTCGATGCTCTCCCGGTCGAAACATCTCTGCGCGCCATCAGGGCACGCCCGGGGTCGGATTCAGCGAGAATGGGCGGATAAGCGAACGAAGCTGGCACGAGAGTCTCCAACGCGTGGAGCGAGAACCTAGTCCCGCTGCCGGCAAGTTCCTACCGGTTTCCGTCCTGGTTCCCGCGCGGTGTGTTCCAGGAGGGGTCGATGGGGCGGCGCACGGTTCGTCCCGGGGACGGCTCGGATGACTCACCCGTGTCGTAGCCACTCCTCGAGCGTGTCGACGATGATCTCACTCGGGCTCTTCTCGAGCGAAACCACGGGTCGCGCATGCTCTTCGTGGCGCGCGGCGAAGCTGGCGATGGCCGAGGCCGGGTCCGGCGATAGCACGACGTTCTCGTTCAATCCCTCGATGCGCTCCGTCGTTTTCCGCAGCAGCAGGCACGGCTTACCGAGATAGTACGATTCTTCCTGATTGCTACCACCGTCCGTTATCACGAAGCGAGCACGCGCCAACGTCTGGGTGAACGTAACGTACGAAAGGCGCGGAACCAGAACGAAGCGATCCGACTGACGGACGCGCTCGAGCAACCCGAATCGACGGAGCGCGACCTCGGTGAGCTTGTGCAGCACGAATACGCAGCGGATGCCCTGCGCCACCCGTTCCGCGGCATCGATGACATGGGTGACCAGCGCCTTCGAGAAGAGGTTTTCCTGCCGGTGAAGGACGAGAAGAAAAAAATTCTCGGGAAGGAAATCGAACGTCTCCTCCGGAGGTCGCGTGGCCAGCGCCAGCTTCAGACTGTCGAGGAGTGTATTCTCTCCCGTGACGATCGTTCGAAGCCCTCGATGCGAAGTCAGATGATCCGCCGCCCACTGATTCGGGCAGAAGGCAACGTTGGCCATCCGTCCTACGAGAACGCGGCAGATCTCCTCGGGGAAGGGCTGTACGTAGTTGAACGAGCGCAGTCCTGCTTCCACGTGAAAGACCTGGGCGCCGAGCGCTTTTGCCAGCGTCGCACCTAGGAGCGTCGAAACCGTATCTCCATGGACGATGACGGCGACACGGCTGGCGCCGTCGCGCCGAAATGTCCTCCGCAGCTGGGCGAGGCCCGTGATGGCCGTACGGGCGAGCCATGACGCGAGCCCTGCTGCCGATTGATGAATCGAACCCGTATGAAGCGTTTCATCCGGACCTGGCACGCCAGCGAGGGCCCATAGCTCGGAGCTCGCGATGTCGTTCTGTCCCGAGGCAATGATGCGAAAGGGGAGATTTCGTGCGCGCGCCTGCGCGATCACGGGAACGAGCTTGATGAGCTCGGCGGTCGTGCCAACGAAGAAGTAAAGGAGGCCGTTGCTCATCTTGGAAAGCCATCCAACGGATGTTTGAGTGCGGGGGGAGTCGGAGGCTGCTGCTCCAGGTTTAGCGTGGCTCGCACGGTGTAGAGCGGGCGACCCAGGACTTCCGTGTGGATTCTCGAAACGTACAGTCCCAGAATGCCCAATGCCGTCAGCACTATGCCGTTGAGGAGCGTGTTGAAGACGACGGCGCGGGCCAGCGGTGTGTAGAGGAATCTCGGCGAGACGAGATCATAGGACACTTGCATCCAGACCAGTGAAATCCCACTCGCGAAGGTGATGAGCACGCCCAGATACAGCAATATCCGCAACGGAAGTGACGAGTGAGCGAGGATGCCGTCGATGGCGAGGTCCCATAATTTGGAGAACGAGTACGTCGGTCGTCCCTGCCATCGTTCTGCGGCATCGAATTCGATGTATGCACGCTCGAAACCAAGCCAGTCCACGAGGCCACGAAAGAGGCGACGACGTTCCCCCAAGAGAAGCAACGCGTCGCGTACGCGCCTATCGAGAAGGCGGAAATCGGTTCCGCCCGCGACCGACTTGGTTTCGGAGAGGCGGGTCGAGATAGAATTGAAAACGCGTGAACTCAGGCGGCGTAAAATCGCCTTTTGTTCTGTCGAACGACGCACGGCGACGACGACTTCGGCGCCTTTTCGCCAAGCAGCCACGAGCTGGGTGATGACCTCCGGAGGGTGCTGAAGGTCGGCATCGATGCACACGATGGCGTGCCCTTTGGAGTAGGCCACGCCAGCCGTGAGGGCGAGCTCCTTCCCAAAGTTGCGCGACATGTCGATGACCTTCACATTCTGATGCTTCCTCGCCAGGCTCTGAAGGGTGAGAAGCGAGTGGTCCGTGCTGCCGTCGTTAACGAAAAGGTACTCCCATGCTGCATTTTCCATGCTAGCAGCCACCGATTCCAGGCGAGCATGGAGGGCTTCCAGGTTATTCCCTTCATTGTAGACCGGTACGACAACGCTGATGAGTGGGGTTGGCGCCCGGTCCGTCGACAGAACGCTCATCGAGGGCCAACCTAGTACCGCTTCCGTCAACTTCCTATCTGTTTTCGCGGGCTCTGGCGACGCAAGTCTTTGGAGCACCAGGTAGGCTGACCTTGGCCGCAGCCCATCCCCGACGAAGCCTGCCCGAGCGAACCTCTCGTCACGCGGCGTGATCGTTGCGTGATGCCGGAAGGTCGACCGCGCCCCGAGCGATGCAGTACCAGCTGCGACACACGCGCCAGCGCGCCATCTCCTCCTCCGTTCGTGGATGGCCTTCCTGGATGGTGCTCAACCTGGCGCCCGTTGGCGGATGACCGAAACTCTCAAATAGCCAGGATAGCGATTCAGGTTATTCACCAGCGACTGGACGCCTTCGTGGAGGGCGACGTATGGAAAGCGTAGTGCTTTTGGGAGGAGATATTTCAGAAAGTGTAGTTGCATCAGGAAGCCTGCCTCTTCTTCCAAAAGTTCGTATTTCTGATGATCGACATCGGGTGCGAGGCCGGCGATCGGGTACTCTACGCCGACGTCCCAAGTTCCCGATCGTTCGGCTCGCTCTTTCGCGAAGCGATAGATACGAGCATTGGCGTTCGGATTTACGGTCAGCAGTACCCCCGAAGGCTTCATCACGCGAAGCATCTCGTGGAGAGCTCGTCGGCGATCGACCGGCTCGAAGTGTTCAATCACGCCCGTGTTCCAGACGATGTCGAACGAACGATCCGGAAAGGGCATCTCGAAAATCGAACCGGGGACGCAGCGCGCCGTCAGTCCGAGCTCTGCGTAATAGGTGCTTGCAATCTCGAGAGCGCGCGGCGCAATGTCGAGGAGAGTGACATCCGCCCCCCTCAACGAGAGGGGGAGCGAGTTGAGCCCGGTCCCCGCCCCCGCGTCCAACACGCTCTTTCCGCGCACGTCGTTCAAGTGCTTGAGAAGTACATTGTGAAGGATGTATCGATTGCTGGAAAATCCCCCGAACCTGGCCACGTAGCGGCGGAGAAGCGAGCCCTTCCATGAGGCGTCCGGACGGACGTCGGACTTTTCCCAGTGCTCTTTCCACGCCGTCGTTACGCGATCGATAGAGTTCGACTTGGGGGAGCTCATTTGGCCGGCATGCTGTCAAGTTCCGACACGGCAATCAAGCCTCAGGTTCCGACGGTTGCCATCGCGATAAATTCGCCCAACAACCTCGAGCCAAGGGAGCACGCTCCGCGGGCGGGTGAGGGGGCCGCGAGCACGTGCAACGCCCGATCGTGTGCGCGCGGGTTGCGGAAAACGCGTGCCTCTGCTCGCAATTACCGTGGCCGGGTAGCCACGTAGAGGTTCCATTCGCTCAAGCCGGCGTCTGCCGGCACGGGGCGATCGCTCTCGAGGTAGAGCCGGCATCCGTCCGGACTGAGCCAAGTTGGGCGATCGTTCCATGCGCCGTTCAGAGCTGCCACGTCACGTGCGTTCGTTGGATCGTCGAAAACGTCGGAAGCTTTTGCGCGTGTTGCGAACCATATATCACTGCCCCCTCGTGCGCCGTTCCGGCCCGAGCCGAAGAATAGAATGCGATCATCTCCCGATGGCACGGGTGATCCATCTCCGGTGGTCGTGCCCAACGGAACGGTTTGAGGCGACGTGTACGCGCCACCCGAGCGAATCGCCTTGACGATCAGGCCTCCACTCGGCCCCCCATATCCGTCCGATGCGAAATACAACGCGCTCTTGTCCGAGACGAGCGCAGGGGCGCGCTCGAGCTTTTCCGTGTTCACGTTGGCCACGGGGACGGCGGAGCCAAAATCGGTCAGGGTAGTGGTTCGTGTTGCAACGAACAGATCGGATTGTCCGGTCGACCCGGAGCCTCCTCGATCCGACGAGAGGTAAAGCTCCAAGCCATCTGCGCTGACGTGCGGTTCGTAGTCGCCGTTGGTCGTGCCGTTGTTGACATTGGGGACGCGCCGAAATACGCCAAAGTCGTCCTTTGGAGTCAGGCGTGTCGCCGAGTAAATGTGGAACCAGTCTACACCTTTGACCGAAGTATAGATGGTCAGCTCATCGTGCGAGAGCGTTCCGAATTCCGTGCCCGGAGTGTTCACCTTTGGGACGAGCGCCGGGGCGCCGAATGGCTTACCGAGGTCACAAGGATATGTCGAGCCGTCCGGCGGGGGCAGAGGCGCGCCGTCAGGTAGGGGGATGATGACGGGCGGAGCGTCCTCTCCGGCGTCACGCGTGCCTTCGGAGCCGGAGTTGGAGTCGGAGCATCCGGCGTCCCCAACGAGGGCTACGAAGGCGAGAAGACTACTGGCGGTGACGACGGTGTGGCGAAGCCTCATTATGGGCACTCCATAAAGCAGTCGACCGACCCGGAGTAAAGTTGCGATTCGACTCTTCCCGGCCGGTGCGGTATGCGACGATGCCACATCGCCTGGGAGCGCAGCCGGAAGCAACGTTTCGCATGCTGATGCAATTTCCGGCTCATTGCGCCCGCGTCGCAACATATAAATAGAAATTTTCGTGCCTGCATCGGCCGATTGCTCAGGAGGTAAAGGCGCACCCGTCCGGACGGAGCCAGGTTGGAGCCTCGGACCATGGGCCCTTCGTACGTCAGGTGCGCCTTTTCCAGCGTCAGCCGTGCCTTTGGATTCGGGGTTTGCGTCGGAGCAGCCCGCGTCGCCGAAGGATTGCAGACGTGAACGCTGCACACGGCAATCGCCGACCGGCGAAGTCTCATGTTTTTCAACCTGCTAAGCAAGCGAGCGACCTCGAGTAAGGTGCAACCACCGCTCTCCTTACCGCACCCCACGCGCGTTGCAAAGTGTCGCCGGGTGCTGCCGGCCAATCCGCGCCGCCCGCGAAAATTCCGTTGCCAACCCGCACCCCAGAAGACGACCATCCGCCCATGAAACGGTCGCGGCAGCTCATCGTCCTTCATCCGTCACCATGGTCCGAGCGGGCGCGGTGGGCGCTCGATCACCATGGGCTCGAGTACGACGCCGTCGACCATATGCCGATCGTCGGGGAGCGCCGGTTGCGGAAGCTCTCGGGGCGACAGAAGGAGCGGGTGACGGTGCCCGTGCTCGTGGTGGACGGAAACGCGCACTGTGAGTCGTGGGACATCGCACTTTATGCGGATCGCGAGGGGACGCGTGACAAGTTGATGCCCGCCGGGCTCGAGGCGGAGATTCGCCAGTGGAACCAAGTCGCCGACGCGGGGATGGGCGGGGTGCGCGCCCGTGTGTTTGCGAAGATGCTCGAGAGCGGCGGTGCGCTCGACGCGTCGGCGCCGAGCTTCGTTCCCAAGTGGCTCCGGCCCGCGTTGCGGCCGGTCGCGCGTTTGACGATCCGGCAGCTTCAACGCAAGTACCAGGCGCGGTCCGATGAAGGGGCGACCCATGTGATGCAACTGCGCGGCGCGCTCGATCGGCTGCGTGACGTGCTCGTGACGCGAAGGCCCGACGCTCCGTATATCCTCGGGCGCTTTACGTATGCCGATATCGCCATGGCCACCTTGGTTCAAGGTGTGCTCCCGGTGGAGGATCGGTTCCTTCGCCTCGCGTCGGCGCTGCGCGAGGTGTGGACGGAGCGCTCGCTCGTGCGTGAATACGACGATCTCGTAAAATGGCGCGATACGATTTACGACCGCCATCGCTACGCAAAGCCGAATTGACGCCGCCCCCGCGCCCGGACCTCGCGTCACGCATTTGCGCGCAACGCGTAGCGCCCCCGCGCGGACCTCGCGTCGCGCATCTGCGCGCAACGCCTCGTCGTGCCGGCGTCACTCCTCCTTCGGCCCCTGATTGTACCCCCGAGGCCGATACTGCGGATCGACGCCATCGTGCGAATCGCCATTGTCGATGGTGTCGCGCGCCAGATACGCGAGCCACGTTCCGGGGAACGCCTGCGCAAGTTCCTCCAGCTCGGTGCGCACGAGCGATTCGGTTTGGAGCTTCTTTTCATCCCACAAACATTGGACCGCCAGCGCGATCAAGTTTTGGTCGTTCGGCGCGAGCTGGAATCCTCGTTTGTAGTACGGCCACCCCTCCTCGGCCCGATGCATGCGGCAGAGGGTGTCTCCCAAATAGACGTTGGCCATGGGCCACGTGGGGGCAAGGTCCAGCGCGACCGCGTTGGCCACGCGACGCTCTTCGAGGTGGCCGCGGGCGCCTTGCATCACGGAGTAGTTGAGATGAGCCTTGGCACTTCGCGGCACCGCGTGGCGGGTGGCGTCCCAGAAGACGAGATCGTCGGTGTAGTCGTTGGCGTGGGTGCGCGCTGCGTAGGCTTGAAAGCCCACGAAGACGATGAGAAGCACGGTGACCAGCCCGCCGAGGTGCATCGCGCGCAGCCGGCGCCCCAGCGCGACGAAGATGGCCGCCAAGACGATGCTCGTCCCCAGGGCCGGGAAATACCAGAAGCGCTCGGCTCGGACGGTGGGCAGCAGAATGGGAATGTTCGATACGGGGAAATACGAGACGACGACCCAGACGATGGATACGCCCAAAAGCGCGAGCAGCCCCGACTTTTGCCCGAGCACCAACGCGATGTGCGGCGAGGCGAAATAGCCTTCGCCGCTGCGCCACCTTCGCGCGCGGCGCCACGCCACGATCCCGAGCACGGGGCCCAGCACCAACGGCGCGACCATGCCCGCCGCGCCCGCGATGCTCTCCGGAAATATCAACTTCGTTGGGATCGGCTCTTGCGGCGCCGAGTAGTCGCCCGACAAGGTCGATGGATAAATGATTTGAAAGAGCCCGCGCGCGTAAATGCGCAATCCGGCGGCGATGCGGTAAAGGGGCTGCGCGTCGATGAGCGGATTGTTCAGCGGATCGCGCGGGAGGATCGGCTGCGCGTACCACCGTAACAAGGCGGCGAAGGTTCGCGCTAGAAATGGCTTGTGCGCGTTGGCCGCGGCGCTGATCTCGGGCGCCAGCGGAGCCGGAAAGAGACGGCGGCGCGCCTCCACGTAAAATACGAACGCTCCGATCGTCGCCAGGCCCGCCAGCACCGCGCGGCCCACCGCGCGCGGGCGGGTCGGGTGCAGGTAGCGCGAGAGCATCAGCGCGGCAAAGGGCACCAAGGGCACCGCGCAAAGGGCGCTCTCCTTCGAGAACAACCCGAAGAGGGTCGCGAGGAAGACCGCCGGGACCATCCAATACGCCGACAGGGTGAGGGCGCCTGCGGCTAAGAGCACGCCCAATGCGCCCAGCACGTCGGCGATGCCCACCACGCCGCTCACGGCCTCGGTGAGGACGGCGCATGTCACGAACAGGAGGCCGGCGACCCAGCCCATCGCGCGGTCCTTGGTGACCTTGGACACGATGACCGTGAGGAGCGCCGCGTTCAGCGCGTGCAGGACGACGTTGACCCAGTGATGCAAAAATGGAGTTTGATCGCGCGCGCCGAGGCCCCAGAGGGCGCGCCAGATCAAGTCGGGGATGGGGCGGTAGGAGCCGATGCTGCGATCGTGCGGGAGGCCCCAGAAATCGCGGTGGAAGGCGTCGAGCCAATGAAGCTTGGAGGCGGGTTCGGCGACGCTCCGGACGTATGGATTGGCCAGTATGGCTTCTTGCTCGTCGAAGATGAAATTCGTCTTGAGCGGGTGGCGCGTGAAAAGAACGATGGAGAGAAAACAGAACGGCACCATGGCTGCGCCGACCGTGGGCTCCTCGTTGAGGAAATAGTCGCGCAGCCAGCCGCGCCAGGTGCCGAGAAAGGTGCTGGGCGGAGCTTCCTCGATGTCGATGGTCGGGAGCGGCGGGTGAGGGATGTTCGGAGGGACGGGAACGTCGGAGTGACCTTCCATGTCTCGCCGAGGATCCGTTCGCAGTTCCTCCATTGTCGCTGCCCTAATACCTGCTCGATTCCGCTGTTCTGCTGGTTGGAATTACATCGCCGGATCGGGATCCGGGATGGGCCAATTGTCACCCCAGAGATTGGCCCCGCCATCGATGTACCACGTCTCGCCGGTGACGAACGAGGCGGCATCGCTCGTCAGGTACGTCGCGAGGTGCGCGACTTCTTCGGGGGTGCCGAGGCGCTTCGCGGGGGTCTGCTTGCGGCTCACCTCGAGAAGCTCGGGCGGATACTGATCGGTGCCGCTCGATTTGATCACGCCGGGCGCGATGGCGTTGACTTGGACGTTGTACTGCGCCCACTCCACGGCGAGCGTCTTGGTGAGATTTTCGACGCCCGCGCGCGCGGCGCCCGTGTGGACCATGCCGGGGAAGCCGCGCCGCACGTTGGCGATGATGTTCAGGATCCGGCCGCGCCGCGCGGGGATCATGTGCTTCGTCGCGACCGCTTGGGTCATGAAGAAGGTGCCGTTGAGGTTATTGCGCACCACGGCCTCCCATCCGCGCGCGGTGACCTGCTCGGCCGTGGTGGGAAACTGACCGCCGGCGTTGTTGACCAGGATCGTTGCCGGGCCCAGCGCGTGCGCGACGCCATCGACGAAGGTGGCGACTTGCTCGGGCTCGCGGATGTCGCACACGGCGGTGTGCACCTGGATTCCGCGCTGCACCAAGGTCGCTTTGGCGGTCTCGAGCCGCTCGGCTTTGCGGCCCAGGATGGCGACTCTCGCGCCGAGCTCGCCGAGCTGGGTCGCGATGGCAAGGCCGATCCCGCTGCCGCCCCCGGTCACGATGGCCGTGTGGCCATCGAAAAGGCTGGCTCGAAAGATGTTTCCCATGAGGTCCAGAGTACACCGGCGCTGGGATGATGCGACCGGCTAAAACCGCCTAATGAGGCGCGAGGCGGCGGGTGCTGCCCGTGCGGATCGCTTCGCGGGCGAGGGAGTCGGCGCGTTCGTTCATGGGCACGCCGGCGTGGCCGGGCACGTAAACGAAGCGCACGCCTTTGTGCTCGGCGAGCTCGCGCTTGATGTCGGCGATGAGTTGCTGATTGGCCTTGGGGCGCCAGCCCTTGGTGAGCACGCCAATCGCGTATTGGCTGTCCGTGTGGATGACCGCGTCGGTGGCGTTCTTGGGGATCGCCTCCAGCGCGCGCAAAATGGCGGTGAGCTCGGCGATGTTGTTCGTGGCTTCCCCCAGCCACTCGGAGCTCTCGGTGGTCTTTCCATCGGGCGTGATGAGCACGATGCCGGCGCCCGCGGGACCCGGGTTTCCGGAACAGGCGCCGTCGGTGTAGGCGATCCAGGTGCGGCCGTCGCCGGTGGCCGTCGGGACCACGGCCGCTGCCGCTTTGATCGACGGCGCGCTGGGGGTGCGCAGCGGAACGAAGGCGCCCGAAACGCACGTGTCGTCGGGCTGGAGCGCGGCTCCCTCGATGCGCGTGATGTTTCCGAGCGACGCGCGGTAGGCGCGCGCATCGGTCGGACGATACCGAATTTCGACGCGCCCTTGTTGAACATCCAACGCACCGTCATCTTTGGTGCGCGCCAGGACCTTCTGCCCGCGAAAGGCAACCTCTACCCAGGGCATGGTCTAGTGTGCCATCCTTTTTTTCGCCATTACCATGACCACCCCCTCGAAAAGCGTAGCATCTGGTTTCGCTGGTTCTGCGTCGGAATCATCCTCGTCCTCGTCTCCTTCCGACCCGACCTCGTCGCAGGCGCGCCCGCGTCCGCTCGTGCTGGTCATTCTCGACGGCTTTGGTGAGCGCCAAGAGCGCGACGACAACGCCGTTCGTCTGGCCAAAACGCCTGTGCTCGACGCGCTCTACCGCGACTATCCGCACGGGCTCATCGGAACGAGCGGGCCCGACGTTGGGCTTCCACCCGGACAGATGGGCAACAGCGAAGTGGGGCACCTGAACTTCGGCGCCGGCCGCATCGCCATGATGGACATCTCCCGCATCGATCGCTCGGTCTACGAGAAATCGCTGGGCGACAACGCCGTCATTCGATCGCTTCTCGAGCAGGTTCGTGGCGCGCGGGAGCAGGGAGGTCGGCTGCATCTGTTCGGATTGGTCTCCGATGGCGGAGTACACAGTTCGCTCGAACATCTCAAGGCGCTCATCGATCTCGCGGAAGCTTCCGATGTTTCCGTCGTCGTCCACGCGTTTCTCGACGGGCGTGATGTGCAACCGGGAACCGCGCCGACCTATCTCGCCCAGATCGAGGAAAAGCTCGCCGGCGCGGGCGGCGCGCGGCGCGGCATCATCGGTACCGTGTCGGGACGCTACTGGGCGATGGATCGCGACAACCGCTGGGACCGCGTGGAGCGCGCGTACCGGGCCATCGTTTCGGGCGACGCCCCGCGCTTTGCCTCGGCCCACGAGGGTGTGCAGGCGTCGTACGCGGCCAAGAAAACCGACGAGTTCGTCGAGCCGATCGTGATCGGCGACTACGTGGGTGTGCGTCCTGGCGATGTGGGCCTCCACTTCAATTTTCGACCCGATCGCGCCCGCGAGCTGACCCGCGCCTTGGCCACCGCCGACTTCCGCGAGTTCGAGCGCGGCGCGCAGCCGTTCACGCACTACGCCTGCATGACCACCTACGACTCGAAGCTGGGGCTGCCGATCGCGTTCCCCAAGGAGACGTACCCGGACATTTTCCCCGAGGTCCTCGCGCGGGCGGGGCTCACGCAGTTCCGATGCGCCGAGACGGAGAAGTATGCGCACGTCACCTATTTCTTCAATGGCGGACGCGAAGAGCCCTTCCAAGGCGAGGAGCGGGCGATGATCCCTTCGCCTAAGGACGTGCCCACCTACGATCACAAGCCCGAGATGAGCGCGGCGGGGGTGGCCGAGACGGTGGAGAAGGCCATTCAGAGCGATAAGTACGACTTCATCCTGGTGAACTTCGCCAACCCGGACATGGTCGGGCACACCGGATTTTTGGACGCGGCCATCCGCGCCGTCGAGACGGTGGACGCGGGCGTGGGGCGCATCGTCGATGCGGCCAGGGCGCGCGGCGGCGCGGTGCTCATCACCGCCGACCATGGAAACTGTGAGCTGATGAAGGATCCCGCGACGGGCGAGCCCCACACGGCCCACACGCTGAACCCGGTGCCGCTGCTCTATGTGAACGATCGCGATCGCGGCGCGCGCCTGCGCGAGGGCGGCCGCATTTGCGACGTGGCGCCCACGATGCTCGAGCTCCTGGGCATCGCGCAGCCTTCGGCCATGACGGGCGTGTCCTTGCGCGGCAACGGAGACGGGCCGCCCGGGGCGGCGGGGTGAGCGAGCGCGGTCAAGACTTCCCCCTGTTCGGCAGCTATCGCGTCCTGGAGGAGCTGGGCGTCGGCGCGGTCTCGACCGTGTACAAGGCCGCCCAGCCTTCGCTCGAACGAACCGTCGCCATCAAGGCGCTCAAGCCGACCATCTCGCCGGCCTCGCCCTTCGCGGCGCACCTGGAGCGCGAGGCGCGGCTGCTCGGGGAGCTCGGCCACCCGAACATCGTCTTGTGCCACGACTTCGTGAAGACGTCGGAGAAGATGTACCTGGTGCTCGAGTACATCGAGGGCTTCAGCCTGGCGGAGCTCATTTCGCGCGCCGGCAAGGGGCGCGTGGCGCTGGAGACGGTGGCGCACGTGGGGGCGGAGATCGCGCGCGGTCTGGCGCACGCGCACGAGCGCGGCATCGTGCACCGCGACATCAAGCCGTCGAACGTGCTCCTCTCCAAGCGCGGCGAGGTGAAGATCGTCGACTTCGGGATCGCGCAGCGCGAGCACCTCCCCACGGCCGACGAGCCGCTGGCGCGCACGGCGTTGCCGCCCTCGCGCTCGGAGGAGAACGAGGCGTTCGGAACGCCCGCGTACATGTCGCCGGAGCAGGTGCTCGGCGAGTTCGTCGACGCGCGAAGCGACGTCTTTTCGCTGGGCGTGGTGCTCTACGAGATGCTCACCGGCACCCGCCCGTTCGAGCGGGGCGACGAAGGCCGTCGCGGCGCCGCGCAGCGCCTTCGCCGCGATCCGGCGGTGCCTTTGCGCGTGCGCGCGCCCGACGTTCCGCGCGCGCTCGAGACGGTGGTGATGCGGTCGCTCGAGAAGCTCCCGGCCGATCGCTATGCCACCGCGCACGCGGTGGTCGATCTGCTCGACGACTTCGTGCGCGACCGGGTGCGCGGTCCGCGGAGCAAGCTCTTGACCAGCGCGCTGGTGAAGGTGCGGCTCTTGAAGGAGTCCGAGGCCGACGACGTGACCTTGGCGCACGTCCTCGAGGAGCGACGCCCGCCTCTGCGCCGTGCGCTCATCGGCTTCGGCGTGATTGGCTTTCTCATCGTGGCGGCCGGTGGCGCTCTGCAGCTCTCGCGTCTGGGCACGCACGACAATGGGTCGGGCGATCGCGCATTGGAGCTCCTCCCCGAAAATATGGGCCAGCTGCGGGTCGTCGTCACACCGTGGGCGGAGGTGTTCGTGGATGGGCAGCGCATCGACACGACCCCCTTCGCGCGTCCGATTCCACTTTCGCCCGGGACGCATTATGTCACCTTGGTGCATCCGAACGCACCGATGCAGAAGCGACCCGTCACCATCGCGCCCGGCGAAACGGCGCTCCTCGACGTCACCATGGATCTGAGCGCGCTCGCGGACTCACCTTCGGCAAAGCCCGGGCTCCCCGGCGCCGCGGGTGCCGCCTTGGGCGCGGCGGCCGGGGGCGCTGCGGGCGCAGCCAGCAAGGATGCGTCCCCGTGACGAACATGTGTAATGTGCACCTATTGGCGGCGGGCGCCGCGGCCTTTGCGGCCGTGATGGGGACGAGCGCACCGGCCGGTGCCTTTCCGCACGTGGTGAGGCCGGGCGAGACCTTGGCGGCCATCGCCACGCGCGTCTATGGAAATCCGAAGTTGGAATCGGTGCTGGCGGGCGCGAATTTTCTCGATGTGCAGGGCGGGAGCGCGCCGGTGCCGGGGATGCGCCTGGAGATCCCGGCGCCCGGCTACCATCGCGTGAACGCGGCCGAGACGTGGATCACCTTGGCGCTCGAGTGGCTGGGCGATGGCAAGCGCGCCGACGTGCTCGCGCGGCTCAATCATGGCGTGGCGTGGATCCCGCCGGTCGAGGGGCAGGAGATTCAAATCCCATACGTGCTCACGGTGATCGCCGCCGACGGCGATCGCATGGACCAGCTCGCGCATCGCTACATGAACGACGCGAACCGCGCGTGGGAGCTCGAGGCGTACAACGGCCGAAAGGCCTCGGCCACCGGCGCGTTGCCGCTCAAGCGCGGCGATGTGGTGCTCATCCCGCTGCTCGACTTGGCCTTGACGGAGGAGGGCAAGCGCGAGTCGCACTCCGGTTTGGAGCAAGGTCACGGCGCCGAAGGCCGGGCCCTCGACGCCCAGCGCCGCGCCGACGCCGAGCTGCCGGTGCTGCTCGCCGATCTTCGCGCGGGCCGCTATGTCGAGGTGGTGATCCGCGGCAATCGCCTGCTCGGCAACGGCGAGCTCACGAAGGTGCAGCTCGCGTCCGTGCACCGCGGGCTGCTCGACGCGTACGTGGCGCTCGATGCGCCGGGCGCCGCGGCAGGAGCGTGCGCCGCCTTTCGTCAGAACGATCCGGCGGCCAAGTGGGATCCGGCGTTCGTCTCGCCCAAGGTTCGGAGCGCGTGCCCCGCGCCGGCGCCTTCGCCCGCGTCATCGGCGCCGGCCGCGTCGGCGGCATCGTCGGGGGCCTCGGGATCCTCCGCCCCCGCAGCGCCGCGCGCACCGCGCGACGGGTCGCGGGACCACTAGGCTGCGCTGCGCGCCATGGATGCGTCCACCTCGCGCACCCGTCGTCCGCTCGAGGCGGGGCACGTCCTGGGCGAACGATTCGTGATCTGCGGCGTGCTGGGCGAGGGCGCGACCGGGATCGTGTACGACGCGCGTCCGGAGGCGGAGCCCGCGGGCGAGCGCATCGCGCTCAAGGTCATTCACCCGCACCTCTTGGGCGACAAGCAGATTCGCGGTCGCTTCACGCGCGAGGCGGCCATTCTCCGCCGGCTGCGCGGCGAGCATCTTTGTCCGATCCTCGACTTTGGCGAGATCGCCGATCCGGTGACGTCGGCGAGCCTTTTGTATATGGCCATCCCCAAGGTGCAGGGACCTTCGCTCGAGCAATGGATGGCGACCGAGGGGCCCGCGTCCGGCGCGCGCGTCATCGATATCGCACTTCAAATTTGCTCGGCGTTGAGCGATGCCCACCGGCAGGGCGTGATCCATCGCGATTTGAAGCCCGCCAATGTGCTCCTGCGCGATGGGGAGCACGCCTTCGTGGTCGATTTCGGCATGGCGAAGATCATCACCGGCCCCGGCGGGACCGGCACCACGGCGCTCACCTCGCACAACATGGTCTTTGGCACCCCCGAGTACATGGCGCCGGAGCAAGCGCGCGGCGACGAGCTGGACGAGCGCTGCGACATCTACGCGCTGGGCGTCATCCTCTACGAGCTCCTCACGGGAAAAGTGCCGTTCCGCGGCTCCAGCCCGCTCAACGTGCTCACCGCCCACATGACCATGGACCCGCCGCCGCTCGATCGCGAAGCGTCGGGCATCCCGCCGGCGCTCGCCTCCATCGTCTACTCCGCCCTCGCCAAATCCGCCGACGAACGCTACGCGAGCGCCTCGGACTTGGCGCGCGCCCTCGAGCACGCCCGTCACGCGCCGTCCGATGTCGACGGCGTCGCCCCCGGCCTTCCACGCGAGGCCACCGTCCCGCTGCCCCACGTTCGCAGCACACCGTCTTCGCCCAGCGCTCCGCCCTCTCGCAGCGCCTCGTCGTCTACGGGCGCGTCGCCATCGCCGCGCACCTCGTCCGTTCCAAGCGCCCCGCGCACCGAGCCGCCTTCACCCCGCGTCGAACGAACCCGATGGGCCCTCGTCTGGGCGCTCGCCATCGTGCTGAGCATCGCCTTTGGCGTCTGGCTCTCGCAGCGCACGCCGTGAGCGCGCGGCGGATGCGCTCACCCCGAGCGACGCGCCGACCACCGCGCTGGAATGCGCAAGGTGTGGGGCGCGAGCTGCTCGGCGCTCGAGCGGAGCACCTCGTCCCGCGAGCACGCCTCCGGCGACGCCGTGAGGCCCAGCCCGAACGCGAGCTCGCCCAGCACCTCCTCCGGTGAAACCCCGGCCTCGCGCAGCCCGCGAAGGTGGGCGCCTGCGGTGCGCTTGGCCAGCCGCTGCCCGTCGGTGTCCAGCACCAGCGGCACGTGATGGTACCGAGGGGGCGCGGCGCCGAGCAGCTGCGCCAGATGGATCTGCCGCGGCGTCGACGCCAGCAGATCGATGCCGCGCACCACGTCCGTGATCCCCATTTCCAGATCGTCCACGACGACGACCAGCTGGTACGCGTAGATACCATCGCCGCGGTGAAGCACGAAATCGCCGATATCGCGCGCCAGGTTTTGCGAGAGCTCGCCCGCCAGCGCATCGTGGATGGACACCCGAGCATCGGGCACCCGAAGCCGCATCGCGGGCGGTCGCTTCATGGGGCGCGCGGGGTCGAGCTCGCGGCAGATGCCCGGATACACCGTCTCCTCGCCGAGGTGCGGCGCGCTCGCCACCCGCGCGATATCGGCCCGCGAGCAGTCGCACGGGTACACGAGCCCCTGGGACTGGAGCGTCTCCAGCGCGCGCGCATAGCGCGGCAACCGCTCCGACTGCACCAGGGGACCTTGGTCCCAATCCAGTCCAAGCCAGCGCAGGTCCTCGAGAATTCGCTCCGCCGATCCGGGCACCACCCGCGGCGCGTCGATGTCCTCCACCCGCAGCACCAACGCGCCGCCCTGGCGCCGCGCCATCCACCACGAGGCCAGCGCCACATAGGCCCCGCCGAGGTGCAAGTCCCCCGTGGGCGAGGGGGCGAATCGTGTCACGATTCGTTCGGACGCCGGTCGTGCGCTTCCCGAGGGGATTGGGATCGACGAACGAACCAAGGTGTGTTTCGGTACCACTCAGGAGAAGGCGTGTGAATTACAATCCGTATCAAGCTCCGCAAGCTGCCATGCCGGGTGGCGGTCCCGGTGGTCCCGTCGTCACCAACAGCCCGCAACCTTGGGCGGTGGGCGAAACCCTCGAGCTCGCGTGGGAGGGCTTCAAGCGCTCCTGGCTCGTTCTCATCGGGGCCCTCCTCATCACCGGCTTCGTCTCCGCTGTGCCCGCGGGGCTGCCCGCCGTGTTGGTCGCCACGAAGGCCGTCGAGTCCAACTCGCTGCAGTACTGGATCGTCTACGGCGTATCGCAGCTGGTCGGCACCGTCATCGGCACGTTCTTCGTGCTGGGGCTGACCCGCATCTCCTTGGCCGTGGCGCGCGGTCAAGAGGCCGATTTCGCCATGCTGTTCTCGGGCGGCAACCGGTACCTGCCCCTGCTCGGGCAGCGGCTCCTCACGGGGCTGGTCGTCGGGCTCGGATTTCTGCTGCTTTTGGTGCCCGGCGTCATCCTCTACCTCGGTCTGAGCCTTGCGTCGTACTACGTCATCGATGTCGGGCTGGGGCCGATCGCCGCCATGAAGGCGAGCTGGGAGGCCACCAAAGGTCATAAGGGAGGCCTGTTCCTTCTGGGCCTCGCGTCCGCCGGCATCTGCCTGGTTGGGGTCATCGCCTGCTGCATCGGCTACTTCGTGGCCATCCCCGTCGTCATGGTCGCCAACGCCATCGTTTACGTTCGGATCTCCGGTCGCGGCGTGGCCATGAGCGTCTATTCGCAGCCGAGCTACCCCGGCTATGGGCCTGGACCCGGCTATGGACCTGGACCCGGCTATGGCCCCGGACCCGGGCCCGGAGCAGGCTACGGACCCGGACCCGGACCTGGATACCGCCCGCCCGGCCCCTATGGTTGACCGCGTGTGACCCGGCTCGCGACGGTCTGTCGCAACGTCGCGTGATCTCCCCTGGTTGCGACCGACTCAACGGCATTGCGCGTCGCCGCATGGCCGGCTCACGCGCTCTTTTCGCACGGACGATGGGCGCGCTCGTTCGCGCGCGCTATCATGTTTGCTGCGATGAATCGCGCCTCTTCATATATCGCCGGCGCTCGTCCGGTGCTTACTGCTTTCGTTTTGCTTGCGGCGCTCGCAGGAACCGCGCGCGCGCTCCCCACCTTGCCGCCCGGCGGCGATCAAACCCCACCTCCATCGCCGCCGCCCGCGGGGCAAACGGCGCCCGCTGCACCGGCAGCTCCTGGAGGTTCTGTTGGCGCGCAGGGTGCACCCGCGGCGAAGCCTGCGCCGGCCAAGGCGGGTGCGGGCGAGGGGGCCGACGCCCGTCGCGGGATTGTCACCGTGGAGCAAGGTGGTCGCACCTTGGGCATCGGCACCGTACTCGGGGGTGACGGTCGCATCCTCACGTCACTGAGCTGTCTTCGCGCCGCCGAGCAGGTCGACGTGCGCTACGCCGACGGCCACTCGGTGCGCACCCGTTTGGGCCACAAGGACGCGCTTTGGGATCTCGCGCTCCTGATCCCGCTGTCGGGAAAATGGACCGACGGCCTCACCGCGAGCGAAGCGGATCCGTCGACCAGCGAGCTCCGAATCTTCCTCTCTGGCGGGCGCACGTCGCCGGTATCGGGGCGCATGAAGGGGCGTGTCGATGCGCGGGCCAAAGATGGTGGCACCTTGTCCGAGGCGCTGGAGCTCGAGGCCCGCGCCTCGCTCGTCGCCGGCGCCCCGGTGGTCGACGCCTCGGGTGGGGTCGTCGGAATTCTCGTCCGCGCATGCAAACCGGTCGAGGCGCCCATCTGCATTTCGAGCATCTATGGTGCACCGGTTGCAGCGATTCGCGATTTCCTCATGAAGACCCCCATGAACGCCGTGTCACCTTCACCGTGGCTCGGCATCGTGGGCGCGCCCGATGCCATGGGCAACACCCGTGGCGTGAGGGTCATGGCCATTGCTCCGGCCAGCCCCGCGGCAAAAGCGGGTCTCAAAACGAATACCGATCAGGCGCTCGCGCATCTCATCGTCGCCGTGGACGGTAATCCAGTTGACACGCCGGAGAAACTCGCCGATCGCATTAGTAAGCACTCGGTGGGCGAAACGGTAAAGCTCCTCGTGCTGGAGTCGGAAAAATTCAAAGAAGTCTCGGTCGTCCTTCGCGCGCCTCCGTAGAGTCGCTGCGAAGGCTTGCTTCACGATGGGGGAGGGAAGGAGACATCATGAATATGGTGCGCCTAGCGGCAGCTTTGGGAATTGGCATTCTCGTATCGAGCGCTGGATTCGTCGCGTGCAGCAGCAGCGATTCATCCAACAATCCACCGCCGGCCGGCAAAGACGGGTCGACGGACAGCAGCACCAACACGGACACGGGTACCAACCCTCCACCCGACGCGGGCCCGCTCGAGGCGGGACCGTCCGATCCGAAGAGCATCAAGTGCAACGGCGCGGTCTGCAGCTCCGCAGATCACAACTGCTGTGTTCAATCGAATGGGCAGCAAGCGTGCAACGCGAACCCCCCCGCGGGGCCCGCGTGCAACGGGGCCATCGAAATTCATTGCGACGAGCAGCCCGATTGCAACACCGGTGAGGTTTGCTGCGTGGACATCACCGTGAGCACCCCGCTCGTCGCTTGCAAGCCGAGCGCAAATTGCAAGCGTACCGATAACAAGTACCAGTTGTGCAAGACGGATAAGGAGTGCGATACGGGCGTCAAGTGCACGACGCAAAACTGCAACGGTCTCTCCGTTTCATCCTGCGGGGGTATCCCGGGTTGCAATTAGCGCATCGGTCGAAATTTGAAATGAGATAGCCTCCGAGCTCGAGCTCCCAAGGATGAGGCGTTAGCCCACCCGATATGCGCGGGAAACCTCGCTCGAGCCACGGAATCGAGCTACACTGGCGTTGAAACGAATCGTTCGTTCGGTCGGCGCTGCCTCGATATCGATACGAGGTGGCGCCCGGCCCGCGACCTTGCGGAGACCCGTTCTTCGCGAGCGCACGATCTTTCTTCGCCAGGGAGGCTTCCATGAACACCACGCGCCTTGCGGTTGCATTGGGCGTCGCACTCCTCGCCACCGGCGCCTCGTTCATCGCGTGCAGCGGCGACGATGCGACCTTACCGCCCGGTGACGATGCCTCGACCGATGGGACGACCGGGCGGGACTCGGGGCCCGGCCCGAGAGACAGCGGCAGCGGCGGTCGCGATGCCGGTCCCGATACATCGTCGCCTTACGATCCGGGACAGGTGTCGTGCGGCACCACGCGCTGCAACGTCCCTGCCCAGGTCTGCTGCCTGCCCGGGAACAACCCGGACGCAGGCGCCGCCTGCGAGAACCCGCCCGCCTGTCAGGCGCCGCGCCGCGTGGCGTGCGACGAGACCAATGACTGCGCCCAGGACGCGGGGGCGATGATCTGCTGCAACCAGCCGGTGAACGGCGGAGGGGGCGGAGGCGGCCGTGTGAACAGCTCGTGCTCGACCGTGCGAGGCTGCCTTCAGGCGCTCGTGCCGGGACGCATCGCGTGCAAGACCGACTCGGACTGCGTCCTCGAGGACGGCGGGGTGGACGCGGGACATTGCGTCGTACAGACCTGCAAGGGGCACATTTTCCGGTCTTGCGGCGGGTTGCCGGCGAACGACGCGGGCTCCGTGTGCAATTGACCCGCCCGCTCGTGGGGCGGCCCTCTATCACACCTCGGACCGGATGGGGGGGCCGGTTCGGGGTGTTCTTCTTTTCAGTGCCCGACCCCCGGGCGGCCAGCCATTGTGCGCTGCAAGTGCGCGAGGTCCTTGACACCTCTGCCCGCGCCTTGCCACTCTTCCCGGGTGGTAACGCGCAACGTAGGGGTGGGTGAGGTGGTGCCCAGACCGCTCCGGATCGAACTTGCCGGTAAGACGGATGTTGGCAAGAAGCGAAACCACAATGAGGACAACTTCTCCATCATCGAGGAAAGTGGTCTGTACATCGTAGCCGATGGCATGGGCGGACATGCCTCGGGCGAGGTGGCCAGCCAGATGGCGGTCGACGCCATGAAGGAGTTCTTCCTGGCGACCGCGCAAGATCCCGAGAGGACGTGGCCCTACAAGATGGACCGGTCCAAAGGCTACGAGGAGAACCGGCTGATAACGGGCATCAAGCTGGCGAACCTCCGCATCTACGAGACGGCGCAACGCGACGCGGGCAAGCGCGGGATGGGGACCACCATCGTCACCATGTTCGCGGTGGAAGACGGCGTGTACATCGCCCACGTCGGCGACTCGCGCGGCTACCGCATTCGCGACGGCAAGATCGAGCAGCTCACCGAGGACCACTCGCTGCTCAACGACTACATCAAGATGAAGCGCCTCACGCCCGAGGAAATCGCCAACTTTCCGCACAAAAACGTCATCGTACGCGCCCTTGGGATGAAGGACACCGTCAAGGTCGACACCCGCTTCGAGACGCCGCGCGCCAACGATACGTACCTTCTGTGCTCCGACGGTCTGTCCGGGCCCTTGAGCGATCCGGAGATGCTCGATCTGGTCGTCAACGCCCCGGATCTGGAGTCGGCGGCGGCCCGGTTGATTGCCCGGGCCAACGAGAATGGCGGGCCGGACAACATTACGGTCATTCTTGCCCGCTGGGTGGCTTGATCGGTCGCTAACGAGAGGTTCTCCTGCGGGAGGCCGTAGCCGGCGGGGTGCGGTCGAGCGTCCCTGCGTGGCAAACGGTGGTTGGCCGGGACGGTGGTTAGCCGGAGAGGCCGGTGGGGCCTAGGGCGAAGTAGGCGATGGCGATGATGAGCAGCATGATGAGCGCGACCACGCCATAGCTGGCGCGGGAGGGCGACGTGCTCCAGCCGTCGCCGAAGAATTTTCCGCGGGAGCGCTCGCGGAGCTTTCGCTGCACCCCGGGGAGGAGAAGGGGCGGGCGGGGTGCGTCGGGTGCAGACATGGATGACATGCTCGCGAAGAGCGAACGCATGCTGCGCTCTTGCTCGTCGAGAGCGGCGTCGGACACGGAGTCGTGGGACTCCGGCGCGGACGCGGCATCCGGCTTGGGCGTCGGGTCGTCGGTCATCGAATTTTCTCCCCGAGCTCGCGCTCGACCATCTCTTTAAGCATGGCACGCGCGCGGAAGATGCGGCTCTTCACGGTGCCGGCCGGCAGATTGGTGATCTGCTCGACCTCCTCGTAGCTGAGCTCCTCGACGTCCCGCAAGATGAGGCACTCGCGAAAGCTCGGTTCCAGCCGCAGGATCGACCGCTGCACGATTTGCTCGAGCTGCTTGCCGGCCAGCATCTCGTCCGGGCGCGGCGACTGGCCCGCGTGGGCGCCCGCGGCCGGGGACGCCCCATCGCCGTCCTCCCAGCCGCGCGAAGCCCGGAGCTCCGTCGGCCCGACCACGGCGGCCTCGTGAGCTCGCCGGAGCTTCAGGTACTTGGACCGGTTCTTACATAAGTTGATCGCAATTCGGTATATCCAAGTCGAAAGTTTGCTGTCTCCGCGAAAGCTTCCAATGGCTTTGAAGACTTGAACGAAGACCTCCTGCGAGAGCTCTTCGGCCTCGGCCCGGTTCCCCAGGAACCGCAGCACCAGCGAGAAGACCCGCCCTTCGTAGAGCTGCACCAGCTCACTGAACGCATGCTCGTCGCGCCGGACGAGCCGCTCGATCAGCTTGAACTCCGTATCGTCCGCTAGCGCCACGTTGGTCTAGCGCCCATCGTGCATGAGTCGTCCCGTTCCAAGCAAACTCCAAGAGGCGCGGCGCAGGTGACCGTGCCATGATGAATCCCTCGTTTGGACACACCACGAACGCCGAAGTTCCGCCCACTTTCGCGACGGGCGCGGCCTTGCGGTCATCTCCCGAGATGACAATCGACGCGCGCGTGCGCGGAGCCCTCACACCCCATGTTCAATTCGAGCGCAAAGAACGATGCAACATCGGCATCCGAGGAGCACGGGAAGCACGAGGAGGGTGCCGGTGAGGTGACCGCCGCGGATGAGAGCCAGGAGCGGGCGAGTGTGTCACCGCCCTCCTCCGAGCGCGTACAGGATCTGGAGCGAGAGGTCGACGAGCTTCGGGCCAAGGTCCAGCGCCTGACCGACGAGGCGAAAGTGGCGCAGGGCGCGCTTCACGAGAGCATGGCGGGCCATCGCCTGCTCGCCGAGGCGGCCGAAGACGGTCTATGGTTTTGGGACATCCGCGCCGGCACGGTCGAGTACAGCGACCGCATGCTCGCCATCCTCGGCGTATCGCGGGATTCGTTTCGCGGGAGCCTCGATGCATTCATGGCGCGCCTTCACCCCGAAGACCGCCCGCGCGTATCGGCCGCCCTGCAAGCACACCTCGACCGCCGCTCCCCGTTTTTCGTGAGCTTTCGCGTGCGCGGTCCGCAGGGCGATTACCGCACGTGCAGCGCGCGGGGCCAGGCCGAGTGGGATGCGCGCGGCACACCCATCCGCATGGCGGCGGCGGTCGTCGACGTCACCGAGAGCAAGCGGGTCGAGGTGCAGATCCGGTTTCTCTCCGAGGCGAGCAGCGTCCTGGCCACATCGCTCGACTACGAGGCCACCTTGGCGAGCCTCGCAAAGATTGCCGTGCCCGAGGTCGCCGACTTCTTCGCCGTCGATCTCGTGGGTGAGTCGCTGGCCGACATCCATCGGGTCGAGCTTGCGCACGTAGACCCCGCCAAGGCCGCCATAGCGTGGCAGTTGTCCAACGGACGTCCGCCGCGTTCCGATGATCCCATCGGCCCGGGTCGGGTCATGGCCACCGGCGAGAGCGAGCTCACGACCGAGCTGTCGGAAGTTTTTGCGTCGCGGGTGGCCTCCCGTGATTGGAGTGAATCCGACGACGAGCTATTCGCCATGTACCGCCGCCTGGAGCTTCGCTCGCTCATCCATGCCCCGCTTTTTGCGCGCGGCTCGGTGGTGGGGGCGATCTCGATGGGGTCCACCACCTCGAACCGGCGCTACGGCTTCCACGATCGCGAGTTTGCCGAGGAGCTGGCGCGCCGGGCGAGCTTGGCCATCGAGAACGCGTGGCTCTATCGCGACTCCGAGCGATCGGTGCGCATGAAGGAGGATCTGCTCGACGTCCTCTCGCACGATCTGAAGAACCCTCTCGCGTCGGTCATCAACGATGTGGGCATTCTTCTGAAGACCATTCACCCCGAGTCCCACGTCGATCGCCAGCGCCTCGAGAACGTGTGGCGCACATCCGAACGGATGCTCGCCTTCCTCCAGAGCTTCATCGACTTGGCGCAGCTCGAAGCCGGCACCGTGGCCTTCGACACCAAACAGCACGATCCCTCGGCCATCGTCCTGGAGGCGATCGAGATGAATCGCTCGGCCATCAGCGAAAAGGCGCTCACCCTCATGCGCGGCGCGGCCCCGCGCCTCTCGGTGCTCTGCGATCGCCGGCGCATCGTGCACGTACTCTCGCGGCTCATTGCCTACGCCGTGCGCGTCACACCGCGGGGCGGGCGCCTGACATTGCATCTCGAGGCCGCGCAAGGTGAGGTCAAGATTGGCGTCGGCGACGAAGGGCAATCCATCCCGCGCGAGCACCTCGATCGGCTCCTCGCGGGCAATACGCGCCAGCGTGATCGCGATGGTCACGCGATCGGTTTAAGCGTCGCGATCGCCAAGGCAATCGTTGCGGCACATGGTGGGCGCTTCTGGGCCGAGACGGGCCCGTCCGGCACGATCTTTTTCTTCACCTTGCCGAGCGGAGCATGATGAAGGGTAGGATCTTCGGCCGCGCCGTACTAAAGTAGACCGAGTCATGTCCACCGAATCGAAATCCGAGAAGCGAAAGCAAAGCTTGTACTTCCCAGAGTCGATGCTCGTCGAAATCCAACAGGAGGCGACGCGGCTCCAGCGCTCCCTCTCATGGGTGGTGCAGCGCGCGTGGAAGGTGGCGCGCGAAGAAGTGAAGAAGATGCCCGGTTCGACTGAGCCGTAGTTGGACGGAGTGCAGCGCGCTGCACGGGGCGACCCGGCGCGCAGCATGCTGCATCGGAGTCTACGAAGGGTGAGTGAGCCGTAGGCATCTCATGCCTTTTGTTTCGTCACTTCTTCACCTTTACGACCGCATCTCATCGACGAGGGCGGGCGTGCGCGCGCATCGAGAAATCATCCCAAGGTGAGTCCGGACTGGCACGTCCAAGATACTGGGGCGGGTCAGTGGACGGCGTAGCGAAACATTGCGCGAGGCGGGGGGCACCTTCTACGAAGGGCATGCGCTGCAGCTTTTCGGCATCTTCGTGTGAAAGAATGTCGCCGCAGAGGTTGCGATGCGCCATCGCGTGCGCACTGTATTCCTTCGGAGTGCCTCGCGTTGGAACGGGCACGCTCCACGAGTCGTCATTGGGGTCGATTTCTTTCAAGTAAAGCGAAGAGGGGGCTCTCTCTCTTTCATTGCGTGTCGCGCTTGCCCTTTCATGTGAGGCGCAGCGGAAGGAGAGGGCGGAGGTGGCACGTTGAATGGCGCAGGGCAAACCGTCTTGGTCATCGGCGACAGCGATTCGGATCTCGAGCAAATCCGTGGAGCATTGAGCACCGTGGGCTGTCGGGTCCTCACCCGGCACGGGCGTCAAGGATCGGTATCCGCCGTCCTTCGAGTGAAGCCCGACTTGGTCTTGCTGGACGTCAATATGCAAGTACAAGCTTCCGGCTCCGGTTGGCCGGGCAATGGCAGCGCGGCCAACGGCAACGGCGCAGCCGCCGATGGAGCTTCGGGGCACGCGGGCAGCGGGGCCGGCAGCGGAGGTCTCACGGCCGATGCTCTCGCCAAGATCCTCTCACGGGCCGACACGCGGCCGGAGACGATCGTTCTCCTTCACTCGAACCTCCCTCCGCAGACGCTCCGCCTCAAGGTCCTCGCGTGCGGCGCCGACGGCTACATCCAGAAGAGCCAAGATTTGACCCACCTCGTTCGCGAGGTCACGGCCTGGCTCAATGGGCAGCGCACGCGCGCGAGTGGAACCGTGCGCACCAGCGGCACCTTCGATCCTTCCGCCTCGCTCATGGGACGCAAAGCACCGAGCTTGCGCTGTCGCGTGCTCTTCGTCGACGACGATCCCGCCTCGCACTCGTTCTATCGCAAATCGGTCGTGGTCGACGACATGGAGGCCGAATACGTCGTATCGCTCCAACAGGCGCTCCGCATCGCCCAGAGCGAAGCTCCGCCCGACGTCATCGTCTCCGAGCTTTTGCGCGGCGAGCGCGGTCTCGAGCTTTACCGCAGCCTGCGCGCCTTCGACCCCAGCTGGCGTTTCCGCTTCATCTTCGTCACCGGCATCGCGCACCACGGCCTCACCCGCCTCGACGTCCCCGTCCTCAAAAAGCCCATCTCCGCCGACGAAGTGCGCGAAGCCATCCGCTACGCCGTCACCAGCTTGCGCTTCCTAGGCGCCCACGCGCGGCTCAAGAGCTCGTGATCGGGCGCCGTCGTTCATGGCGCGCGGGCGCGCGGCGGTAATGGTAATCGTGGTGGGTGACGAAGCCCAGTCGTGCGTAGAGCGCGATGGCGGGCGCGTTGTCCGTCTCGACTTGCAAATACGCATCGGTGGCGCCGGCGCGCGCTGCCCAGCGTGTGAGGGCGCGCATCACCGTGGTGGCGAGTCCTCGCCGGCGGTGTGCGGGGTCGACCTCGATGGCGGAGAATCCCGCCCATCCGTCGACGATCACGCATCGGCCGATGGCTCGCGCGCGCGCGGGATCGCCGCCGCGGAGGGTCGCGAAGGCTACGTGCGGGCCTCCGCGTAGGACGTGGAGCGCATTTGCGTGTAGATTGCACGCTTTGTGGTAGCGGGCGATCCATGGTGCATCGGGTAGGTCGGAGATCGCGACGTCATCGCGCGGGCTCTCGTCGCGCGGGCTCTCGCTGCGCGGGCTCTCGTCGCGATGGGGATCTTCGCCGAGCGCGCCCGGCGTCTCGTCGTGATCGTGACCTTCGCCGAGCGCGCGCCGAAGCGCATCGAGCTTGGCGATTTGAACGTGCACCGGCGCCTCCGGGAGCCATCCGCGCCGTTCGAGCTCCGCGTCGAGCGCCGTGCCTTGCACGAGCTGCACGTAGGCGGGCAAGCCGCGGGCGAGGTACCATTGCGTCACGTGCGCGAGCGCTTCGTCGAGGGGGCGATCGGGCGGCTCGGTCGCGAGCGCCGAATTGGCGCGCCGGGTGAAGCCGCCCGCGGCGCGCAGGAGCCAAGGACCGAGGGGTTCGGTTTCGACGGCGGGCCATCCGCGGGAGGCGATGCGTTGCAGGGCCGCGGGGTCCACCATGTCTACCGATTCAGCCGCGCCACGCTCAGAATGCCGTTGTCTGCCCATCCGATGACGGGAACACCTTCGGGATCGATGGTAGCGCCGCCGGCGGCCAAACGCCCATCGGGCGACGTGGCAGCCGCTGGGGGCCGTATCGATACCCATCCGCTGCTGTTCACCTCGATCGGTGCAAGCTCCGGGTTGACGCTCATATACGCGAACAGACGATTGCCTCGCATCGGAGCGAAAAAAAGTGAGCCGACCTGCGCGCCCCTGGTGATGTCGGGGCCGTGGTTGGTCCAATTGTTACCGTCGAATCGCAGGATTCGAGTCCACCACCTTGCCAGGTTGCGATCGCTAAAGCTCACGAGAGCAAACAGCGTGGCGTCATCGTTCGTCGCGATGCTCGTCTCCAGCGCGCTCTCCCCTCCGCCATTCAACGGCATACCGACGGGGATCCATGCTGTTCCGGACCAGGACCGAACGTGCCCGTCCAAGGTCTTGCTTCGAAATGCCACATAGACCTTGCCGTTTTTGTCGATCGTGAGGGACCGAAGACGAGCGCCCTTCTCCGTGGAGGAATCGTTGACCGACTTGCCGAGCGATGACCAAGACGTGGCCCCCCGCGGGAGAGTCCGGACCACGACGTTCGTTTCGTCGTCCGCGAGGCTCTCGTCGTAGGCCAAGAACAAGATGCCGTCCGCGTCCACCGCGAGCGCCGTGGAGCCGCTTTGGACCGAGCGAAAATCACCTCCAATGTCGCTCCACCCTCGACCCTCCGTGTACCGTTTGACGATAACGGCCCCGTCGGAGGTGACGTGAGACATGAGGCGGACGCCGTCTTTATCGATGAGAAGCGTCGGTGGCTCGGAGCTCGCCCCGATTCCGTCCGCGGGAGACTGCCTCCACGGGCTGGTCGTTCGTTCGCTGGACCATAGGGACAGCGGCGGATCGAGGTCTCCTTCTCTGCCCGGAACACCCATGAGCACGCTGATCCGCTCTCCTGGCCCCGCGGCCAGCGGTGGGGATTTGAAGCCGTCGTTCTTGAGCGGGTCCCCCACTCGAACCCAGAGCGGTGCTTTCCAGCTCCAGGGGCGTTTGACCAGCGCGTTGCCATGCAGGTCCTCGATATCCCCAAAGCTCACGGAGACCGTGGCCGGAACCGGGAGCTCCGATTTGGGAACGATCGTCAATACGTTTGCATCGTCGGAAAGCGATGCGCTCGCCGGAATGGGAATGCCATTTGCCAACAGCGTTATCGGATCCTTGCCAAGCTTGACCGGCTCCGAGAACACGGCACGAATGGGGTTGCGAACCCAAACTTGCTCCTCGGCGTCGGCAGGCATCCGAAAGCGAATTTCCGGCGGGACCGTATCGGGAGGTTGAACGACGATGCCATCCGGACCACCATCACGCGGGCCCGCAGGCGCATCGTCCGATCCACAGGATGACGTGACGACGGCGAAGACCAGCAGCGCAGTCGCCCCGAGCACCGATACCCCAACGCACGCGTTCATCATGCTGCGTGCGATTTTTAGTGCACTTTGCCAATCCTGTCGCATGTCGGAAAAACCGAATCCTCGGTCGGCGTCTCTTCGACACCGACCGAGGATTAAGGCGTCTCAGTCCTTCGCGAAGCTCTCGCCCCTAGAAGGAACTGTTGTGCTTCACGGCGTGTAGGAGCCCTTGAGCGTAAGGCCCGAGTAGGTCCGGTAGCTGTGGACCAACACGTAGTAGGTGCCCGTCCTGGCGGTGGGCACGCTGATGTTCTCGGTGTTCGTCGAGCCCTCCGACGCGTAGTCGCGGCTGGTCGTGGTGGGAGGCGAGCCGAATTTCACGTAAAGATCGGCGTCGCCGGTTCCGCCGCTCGTGGTGAACTTCAGGCTGGTTGCGCCGGCCGTCACGTCGAGCTTGTAGAGCTTCTGAGTGCCCGTCGCGCCGCTCAGGCCCGTGACCGGCGTGTTGTTCACGAGCGCGATGGCGGGCGGCAGGGTGGTTCCACCAACGCCCACGGCCTCCCACGCCTTGCCGACTGCATCGATTTCCGCCTGCGTGTAGCCGAGCTGCGTCGCGGCCTGCTCGGTGCCGGTCCTCGCGGCCGCGTAGGTCGTGCTCGCAGTCCAGATCGTCGTGTTGGCGCGGAAGAAGATCTTGGCGGCCTTCTCGATGCCAATGCCGGGCACCTCGACCGTCGACCTGCCGCGCGGGTGTTTGCCGCCGACCGACAAGAGGAAGAACGCCAAGTTGGGCACGCCCGACGTGTAGTGCACGTCCTGGTTCGCGAAGTCCGGACCCCAGTCGATGGAGCGGCCGTCCTTCTTCGGATCGTACAAGTAGCGGAGGCCGTCGCCGGGGGTGCTGGGGGTCCAGACATCGTCGCCGACCGTCCACGTCGTCTCGTTCTTCGGGGTTCCGCGGCCGTCGCGCACCCACTCGATGTAGGCGCCGAAGATGTCCGAGGTGGCCTCGTTCAAGCCGCCCGACTGACCCGAGTAGGTCAGGTTCGAGGTGCGCTCGGTGACGGCGTGGGTCAGCTCGTGGCCCGTGACGTCGAGCGAGGCGGCGAGGTTCGAGGCTTGGACGCCGTCGCCGTCGCCGTACACCATCTGGGTGCCGTTCCAGAAGGCGTTGACGTAGTTGTTGCTGTAGTGCACGGAGCTAATCAGCTTGCCGCCGACGCCGTCGAACGAGTCGCGACCGAAGTCGTTCTTGTAGACGTCGTAGACCGTGCCCAGGTGATCGTAGTTCTGATTGACGATCGTATCCGAGTTTTGCGCTCCGCCCTCGATGCGCGCGACCGGGCCCGGGAGGCTGGTGCCGTGATTGAGGTTGTGCACCTCGCGGTTCCGAGCCGTGTGGATGTGCGGAATGCGCGCGGAGACCGAGCCATCGACCGCGTTGACGAGGACCGTGTCGCGGACGGGGGTTCCATCGGCCTGCGTGCCCGTGACCTCGGTGCTGTAGACGAGATCGAGCCGGTCGTCGTCATGGCGGAAGTAGAAGAGCTCCGGCGCGGCGTTGACGCCCAGGTCATTGACCGCGGCGATCGACACGCCTCGGGCCTGCGCGAGCGCCTGGGTGGCCGTGATCTTGGCGTCCGGCGCCGCCGCGATGTCGTCGCGCACGTTGCCGTTGGCCGCGTACACGACGCCATTGCGCACGTGCACGATGAGATCGCCGCCGATGACCTCACGCCCATTCTTCAATTGCGTGAAGCGGTAGTGCGTGTCGCCGAGATCGTCCGTCTGGGCTCCGCGGAATTGGAGCTTGTTCGCGGTCGTGCGGAACACGGGCGCGATGGCGGCGAGGACGCTCTGCACGTCCGCCTCCGAGAGGCTCTTCGCTTGAGCTGAACCGAGATTTCCGGTGATGAACTCCGGAACTCGCGATGCACTCACATTGACGACCGTTGCGGCCGGGAGCGCATTGAGGGCCGATTGGACCTCTTCGGTTACTTGCCCGTCTTTCTCACCAATTTGCCCACTCCCTACCGACCCGCTATCGCCTCCCGCCGAGGAGCATGCAGCTGCAAGTGTTGCAACGCCAACGATCCCGAGAAGGCGAAACATCCGATGAAGCTTGAGACTACGCATGGGAACACCCCTTCCGTTTCCGTTCCGGTTTTTGCGTACTGGTGGTGTGTACGCTGTCCAATGTGTGTCTCGGGGTGAAAGGCCAGAGCGGTAGGTCGGTTCGTCAGTGGGCTATTGACGAATCGGTAGGGCTGAAAACTACCATGACATGTACCGTCATTGTCCTTCACCAGCGCCGATACGCAAGTTGACTGCGATTAAGCAAATCGCGTTTCGCGTTAAGTGGAGTGACGGCGTAACAGGTGCCGTTCAAATGAGTCAAGTGAAGAAGTTATGAATCATTAAAATCATTGCGTGGCCACGCATGGATCTCATCTGGCTAGAAGATTCTGGACCCGGCCCGGATCGTGAATCACCAGTTGAATCGCGCGCCACAAAAGCCAAACTCCCCTTCATGCGCCGCGAGGCGTCACGAAAGGGAGTTCGAGTGTGTTTCTAAACGGTTTCACGAACATCCCGCGGAAAAAATGTTTCGCGGGGTGCTTCGTTTAGTTTCGTTTAATTGTTCGCGGCGCCCGGCGTCACGTTCGGCGTGGCCTTCCAGTCGCTTGCGGCGTTGTTGGTGTCGACACCGTTCGGCAGACGGCTGAGCGAGCGGACCACCGTGTTGCTGTCGGAGGCCGTGGTGCGCGCGCCCTCGACGAGGTTGACCGTGCCTTCGATGCCCGGCAGCTGGGCAGTCGTGATGACACCCTCGTAGGAGAGCGCATCGACCACCGTGGTTCCGTTCACGAGGGCGAGGCCGTCCGGCGCGCCGTTCTGGATTTGATCGCGCAGGCCCTGGAAGTTGATCTTCTTGACCCCGGTCGGGACCGTAACGCCGCGGCTACCCACGACGAGGTATTGCCCCGGATTGAGCGAAGCGGCGCCGGACAAGTCGACGATCGAGTACGAGGTATCGTCGATACCATTGACCAAATAGAGCGAATAACCGCTGAGGTTCACGGGCAGACCACCCGCGTTGTAGATCTCGACGAATTCTTGCGTGTCGTCACCGACCTCGTCGTATTCGACCTCGTTGATCACGAGACGGCCGGGCGGAGGGGGGGGCGCGTAGGTGGCTAGAAGCTTTACACCGGTGTAAGCTGCATAGCCATTGATCAGCACCCAGTACTTGCCGGGTTGTGCGTTGGGGATGTTGCAGAACTCATTGTTCCCGGTGAGGAACGGCCGGCAATCGTAGAAGTTCGTGTCGGCCGGCTCTCCGTACTTGACGTAGAGATCCGCGTCGCCCGTTCCGCCGCTGATCTCGAATCGGAGATTTTGACCTGCGGGGACCTCGAGCGTGTAATAGATCTTGGACCCCGTCGCGCCGCTCAAGTTCTCGACCGGCACCCCGTTGGTGAGGGGGCTGGAGGGCGGGATCGGACGCGGGATACCCACGCCGACGGCCTTCCATGCTTCGGAGACCGAGTTGATCTCCGCCGTCGTGTAGCCAAGCTGCTGCGCCGCGAGCTCGGTGCCCGTCTTCGCCTGCGCGAACTTGGTCGACGCTTGGAAGATGCCCGTGGTGTTGGCGCGGAAGAAGATGCGCGCGGCCTTCTCGATGCCGATGCCGGTGACCAAGTTGGTCGACTTGCCGCGCGGGTGCTTGCCACCTTGTGCCAGCAAGTAGAAGGCCAAGTTGGAAATGCCGGAGCTGTAGTGAACGTCCTGACCGCTGTAATCCGGGTACCAGTCGATCGAGACGTTGTCCTTCTTCGGATCGTTCATGTAGCGAAGGGCGTCGCCTGGGGTGTTGGGCGTCCAGATGTCTTCGCCGACCTTCCACGTGTTGTCGCTCACCACCTTGCCGTCGCGGTACCACTCGATGACATTTCCGAAGATGTCGGACATCGACTCGTTCAAGCCGCCCGACTCACCCGAGTATGTCAAGTTCGAGGTCTTCTCGGTGACGGCGTGCGTGAGCTCGTGCGCCGTGACATCGAGGCCGTTGGCGAGGTTGGAGGCGTTGACGCCGTCGCCGTCGCCGTAGACCATCTGCGTTCCGTTCCAGAACGCGTTCACGTAGTTGACCTTGTGGTGGACGGTGCTAATGAGCTTCGCCCCCGCGTTGTCGAAGGAGTCGCGGCCGAATAGCTCGAAGTATCCGTCATAGGTGGTGCCGAGGCGATCGTAATTGTTGTTCACGATCTCGTCGGCCACCGGGGACGCGCCCTCGATGCGAACGAGCGGGCCGGGGAGGGTCACGAGCGTCTGCCCGTCGTGCAGCTCACGATTTTTTGCCGTGTGGATGTGCGGGGCCGTCAGGAGCACCCGACCGTCGATGGCGTTGACGAGGACGGTGTCGCGCACCGGGGTCTGATCGTCTTTCACGCCCGTGACCTCGATGGCATAAACGAGGTCCAGTTTCGAGTCCGAACGAAGGTAAATGGTGTCGCCCTTCGAGCTGGCCGCCAGCTCGGTCAGGGTCGGGTAGCCGCTCTTGGCCGTCGCGATGGCCGCATCGAGGGAGATCTTCGTCTCGGTTGGTGCTTCGACATCGTCGCGCACCGTGCCGTTGGCGGCATAGGCCACGCCGTTGCGCGAGTGCAGGGCGAAATCGCCGCCAAACACGGCGCGCCCGTTCTTTTGCTGGGTGAAGATGTAGTGCGTATCGCCGATATCGTCGACGTGGGCGTTGCGAAGCACGAGTTGCGCCGGGTCGGCGCGGAAGACCGGCGCGATTTCGGCCAGTACGTTCCGTACATCACCCGCGGACAGCGACGCCGACTGCGTCCGACCGAGATTCCCCGTTACGAAGGTGGGAACGCCGCTCGAATCCACGTCGACGACCTGGGCGCTCGGCAAGGCCGTGAGCGCCGATTGAATATCCTGACCGGAGCGAGGGAGGGCTTTTCCCTCGCCTTCCGCGTCGGAGTAACCTTCCGAAGTTTGGCAAGCAGTCGCGATCGCGACGATTCCCAGGAGACCAAGGCCGCGAATGAATGGATGAATCTTTCGAATCAATGGAGCACCCCTTCCGCATATGCGCGTGGTCGCGCATGCGTTTGCAGACATCCTCGATTGGCGAATAGTGGGCGTGCGAAAGCTGCCGACTCGGGTCGGTAGGAGCCGGTCGTTCCGTCTTCCTATGACCCTTCGTCGGCGATGGCATGGGGCTCCTTCTCCCCATGTCATGACATCTGCGCGACCCACCTCACCGAACGCTAAGACCCGTCAATACTCTAACAATAAGAAAGTACCGGCGTAGCACTCGGGTCTTTGGTGCGTCAAGATATGAATTGACGGAACGATGAATTCCATTGTGGGCCGACCAGAACGCTATCCCCGCTTTTCTTCGTTTTACGGCGGAAAATGCAAAAACTCCCTTTGGCGCAGCGCATCGGGGGCCAAAGGGAGTCGATGTGCAAATGGTAACGAAATTACCCAAACTGTATTTTTGGTAACGGAGCCATGGTCCGAACGGAAGGGAAGCTGATTTGAAAATAACGACCAACGGGTCGGATTGTTGATGGTGATGTTGTGAAAATGACTTCGTCCAGAACGCACTCCGGATCGAGGGCTCGATTCCGGAATTGCATTTCGAAGTTCGTTTATCCAAGGGCGAATTTTTCGCCAATACGCGATGATTGCAATTCCGAGCCGCCCAGCGCCGAGCCCTCGCGAACCAGCTCGAGGCACCTTCGCTTGATGGCCACGAAGTCCGCGGACGCGAGGATGTCCAGGGTGCGCGGCCGCTCGTAGGCCACGGGGAGCTCGGCGCGCACTTCGCTGGGGCGGCGGCTGAGGACCAGCACGCGATCGGCCAGAAAAAGCGCCTCGTCGATGTCGTGGGTGACGAAGACCACGGTCACCCGGCGCGCCTGCCAGATGGAGAGCACGAGCTCCTGCATCACCCGCCGGGTCTCGGCGTCGAGGGCGCTGAATGGCTCGTCGAGGAGCAGCACCTTGGGCTCGTTGATGAGGGCGCGGGCGATCTCCACCCGCTGCTGCATGCCGCCGGAGAGCTGCGCGGGATAGCAATCTTCGAAGCCGGCCAGCCCCATTTCCGCCAGCATCCGCCGCCCCGCCTCCCGGCGCTCGGCGGCGCCGACGCCGCGCATCTTGGGGCCGAAGCACACGTTGTCCAAGGCGGTGCGCCAGGGAAAGAGGGTGTGCTGCTGTGCCACCATGCCGCGATCGGGGCCGGGCTCCGTGCGGACCTGCCCATCGACGAGGATCTCGCCCTTCTCGGGCCGGTGGTAGCCGGCGATCGATTTGAGCAAGGTGGACTTTCCGCAGCCCGAGGGGCCCACCACGCAAAAGAACTCGCCCGCGTCGATGCGGAGCGTGAGGTTGCGCACGGCCTCGACCCGGCGCCCGCCGTCGACGAACGACAAGGTGGCGCCCTTGAACTCCACGCTCCCTGCGGTGGCGGCGCTCATGTTTCGGCCTTTGCGGGTCGGTACCAGGGCATGAGCCACTGACCGAGCCGGTTGATGAGCGCGCTGCTCAGCATCCCGAAGACGCCGATGAACACCATGCCGACCACGATATCGGGATAGCGCTGCAAGTTGTACGACTCCCAGGTGTAGTACCCAATGCCGTATTGGCCCGCGATCATCTCCGCGGTGACCAAACAAAGCCACGCCGCGCCCATGCCGAGGCGCAGGCCCGTGACGATGCTGGGCAGCGCCCCCGGGAGCACCACCTCGCGCAGCACGCTCCACCGGCGGGCGCCCAGGCTGCGGGAGGCGAGGATCAAGCGCGAATCGAGGGCTTCGATGCCGTGAATCGTGTTCAGCACGATGGGAAACAGCGCGCCGATGAAGGTGATGAAGAGGATGCTCCCCTCGGTGGTCGGGAACATCAGGATGGCCAGCGGGATCCATGCCACCGCGGGGATGGGCCGCAACGTCTCGATGGAGGGGAGGATCACGTCCTCGATGCGCTTGGAGCGGCCGATGGCCACGCCCAGGGTGATGCCCACCACCGTGGCCACGCCAAAGCCGGTGAAGACGCGGAAGATGCTGTTTCGAACGTGGTGTACCACCTTGGGCGACTGCAAAAAGGAGGCAGCGGCGCGCGCCACGTCGGTGGGGGCCGGCAAATTCCCGAAGTTGATGAGCCACGTGTCCACGCGGTTCATCGAGGCGAGCTGCCAGAGGAGGATCGCGACCAGGACCGAGCCGACCCGCACGATGGGCCGCACGGGTTTCGTTGCCGCGATCATTTGGCGACCGCCACGGATTTGCCGCGCACGTCGTCGAAGCGCGCGGGGGCCGCGCCTTTGTGGGCGCGCGACCAGGTTTCAGCGTCTTTTTTGAGGAGGAACGCGGCGATCTCCGAGCCCTCGCCGCGCACGTAGTAGGCAAAGTCGGCGAGCAGCTTCAATCCCGTGTTGCGGTCGTGGACATAGGTGGCGCGCGCGGTCTTTCCGCTGCTGGCGAGCTCGGAGAGGGCGGTGAAGGCGGCGCCGATGGTGGCGTAGGCGCGGACCTTGGGCTCGTCCTTGACCCAAATTTGCGCGGCGAGCTTGGGATCCGTAATGGGGCGGCCGGTGGCCGCGTCAGGGGCCGTGATGGGGAGGGGCGCGTAATCGGCCAGGTGCGCGTCGTAGTCGAGGCCCGACTCTTTGGCGGCTTGCCGGACGTAGCGGTCGTCCACGAAGGTGTTGACGTCGACGCTGACTGTCTTTTTCAGCTGCGCAAAGGTGGCGACGGCCGTCTCCAGCCCTTTGCGGAACTCGGGTTTGAGCGAATAATCGCGGCGCTGAATCCCGGCGGGGCCCTGAAACATGTAAACGACTTCGGCCTCGACCCCGGACACTTTTTGCACGAGCTCACTGTATTTTTCGGGATCGTCCGTGAAGAGGCGGTCGGCCTCGAAGGTGGCCCTCAAATAGGCGACCACGATCTCGGGGTGGCGCTCCGCAAAGTCGGAGGTGATGACCACGCCGACCGACGTCGGCACGTGGGCGCTGGAGCCGTCGTAGATCTTTCGCGCGTATTTTCGGAAGGGAAAGAGCTCCGTGTAGGGGACGAAATCCGCGTGGGCGTCGATTTTATGGGTTCGGAGCGAGGTGCCGCCCACCTCGGGGGACTGCGAGACCAAGGTGATGTCCTTCTCCGGATCCCAGCCCAGCTCGCGGACGGCGCGCAAAAGGGTGCCGTGCGCGGACGATCCAAAGGGAACCGAGATTTGCTTCCCTTTCAAGTCGCTCAAGCTCTCCACCGGCGAATCGGCGGGGACGAGGATGGCGTTGCCGCCGCCGTCCACGCTCCCCGCGATGACGGCCGTGTACACGCTGCGCTTGCCCGCTGCCTTGAAGGCATCGGCGTTGGCGACCGAGGGAAAGTCGCCCATCAAGCCGATATCGATTTTGCCCGCGACCATGTCGGTGGTGATGGGCGGGCCCGAGGTGAAGCTCTTCCACTCGATTTGGTAGCGGGTATTGGCGTAGCGGCCCGTTTTTGGGAGGTATTTGTCGAGCAGGCCGAGCTCGCGGACCAGGATCCCGCCGGTCGCACAACTGATGGTGCTGTCCTGCACCCCGAAGGAGATGCGGATGGACTGCTGGGGCGCCTCGTTCGAGCCGCCGCCTTCGGCGCTGCCGCCGCTGCGTTTGCACGCACCGAAGGTCACGAGGACGAGGATCGCGCAGAGCACGCGGAGCGCGCCCGACGGACCAAAGGTGCCGAACGTGCCAACTGCGGCGGTGCTCGGGAGAACGCGCGATGGGAGCTTCGTCGGGATGGGCGGGGGCATGGGGAACTCCGAGGGGACGAGCTAGTGAACGGCGCGCGCGGAGGCGATGGCGTCGCGCGCATGTCGGGCCGCTTTGCGGACTTCGGCGTCGGGATCGCCTTTGGCGAGGCGCTCGAGCGCCGGGTGTGCGGAGGCTGCGCCCAGCTCGCCGAGGGCTTGGGCGGCGGCTTTGCGGATGTCGGACGTGAGGTCGTCCAGCAGGTGAACGAGCGCCTCGGTCGCGGCGACGGCGCCGAGCTTTCCGAGGCTCGACACCGCTTCTTTTCGGACCTGCCAGTACGGATCCTCGAGGGCGGAGAGCAGCGGGGGGATGGCCTGGGTGACCTTGGAGCGCCCGAGGACGATGGCGGCCTCGCGGCGCACTTGCCAATCGTCGTCGCCGAGCGTGTCGATGAAATCCGGCACGAGCACCGGCGCATTGAAGAAGTCGAGGGCGCCCACCGCCACCCGTCGCACGCCGGGGTCCGCGTCGCGGAGGCGCTCGCGCAAGGCGGACACCGACTCGGGGCTCCGCAAATACGCCAAGGTGATCACCGCCTCGCGCCGCACGCGCGCCGTCTCGTCGCGGGTGGCGCGCACCAGGGGCTTGGTGGCGCGCGGATCGCGGTGATCGCGCAGGGCGAGGATCACGGCCTCGCGCACCTCGGGGTTCGGGTGCTCGATGCCCGGCAAGAGCGCCGTGGCGCTGGCCTCCGTGCGAAATTCGCGCAAGGACGTGAGGGCGGCCTCGCGCACCTTTTCGTCGCCGTCCTCGAGCGCCGCCACGATGGCCGGCACGGCGCGCGGATCGCCGAGGTCCTCGAGCCGCGCGATGGCGAGCGAGCGCACCGTGGGATCGTCGTCGCGCACCCGCGCGACCAGCGCCTCGAGCACCTCGTCGCTGGCGGTGGCGGCGGCGATCTCCTCGATCTCGATGAGCGCGAGCTGGCGGACGCTCGGCTCCGGATCGGTCAATCGTGCGAGGAAGTTTTCGACCGGGATATCCATGGTGGGCCGTGGGTGCGCGATCAGCGCAAGAGAAATGGGATTTTGACGGTGATGGCGTCCTTGGGGCAGTCGAGCTCGCACGCGAGGCAGTACCAGCACTCGTCGTTCTTCATGTGCGCCTTTCCCGTGTTCGGATCGACCGCCAGGCAATCGACGGGACACGAGTCGATGCAAATGCGGCACCCTTTGATGCACTTGCCCAAGTCGACCACCACCGGCACGTCGAAGCGCAACGTCGTGTGCGCATTCCCGACGACCCGCGCCTGCTCCGCCTTGACGTGCTCACGGTTTTCAATCGTTTTCATACCGGGATGGCCTCTCGCGCGCGCGGCTGGGGTTCCAGGGGTTCGGAAGGTCCCGAGGAAGCTGCCGGGGCTGACGGCTCTGACGGTTCGGTGACGCGAAGGCCATGGTAGCCCCGCAGCTCCTCGTCGCTCATGGGGACCACGTACGGCGCCACCGGTCGCTCGAGGACGCGCATGCGGCCGTCCTCGTCTTTGCGAACATTGACGTGCAAGAACCAGCGCGCATTGTCGAGCTCCGGGTAATCGAGCCGGTGGTGGTAGAGCCCCCAGCGGCTCTCGGTGCGGTGCAGGGACGCGACGGCCGCCATTTCGGCGCAATCGCGGATGAACCCGCACTCGGCCACGCGCATGAGATCGTGCGGGGTGCTCGCGCCCACCTCGGCGAGCTCCTCTTCGGCCCTCCGAAAATAGGAGAGCCCGAGCTCCATGCGCGTCCCCGTCTTCGGCGGCTGCAGGTAGTCGTTCACCAGCCGGCGTACTTTGTATTCGTATTGGTGGTGCGGAATGCCGTTGGGCCGCGCCAGCGGCGCGAAGACGCGCGCCTTTTCGGCGGCCACCGCGTCCTCGTCGATGCGCGGCTCGTCCGTGTTCTGCACCCGCGCGAGCGCATGATCGGCGCAGATGCGCCCGTACGTCATGGCGCCCAAGAGGTAATTGTGCGGTACGCACGCCATATCGCCGGCGGCGAAGAGCCCCTCGACGGTGGTCTCGCCGCGCTCGTCGACCCAGACGCCGGAGGCGCTATGGCCGCTGCATAGCCCGATCTCCGAGATGTGCATCTCCACCAGATCGCCGCCGTAAGCGTGGCCGCGCCCTTCGTGGAAGCGACCGCGGCTCGGGCGCTCGGTGCGATGCAGAACGCGCTCGATCTCCGTCAACGTCTCGGGGGCCAGGTGGGTCAATTTGAGGTAGACGGGGCCGCTGGGGGAGTGGAGCTCTTTGTAGAACTCCATCATCATTTGGCCGCTCCAGTAATCGCTCTGGATGAAGCGATGGCCGCGGGCGTTGACGGTGTGGCCGCCCAATGGGCCCGTGACATAAGCGCACGCGGGGCCATTGTAATCTTTGATGAGCGGATTGATCTGAAAGCACTCGATGCCGGTCAGCTCCGCACCTGCATGATATGCCAAGGAATATCCGTCGCCTGCGTTGGCGGGGTTTTCGTAGGTGCCATACAAATATCCGGAGGCTGGCAGCCCCAATCGGCCCGATGCCCCGCAGCAGAGGATGACCGCTTTGGCGGAGATCACCTCGAAGCGGCCCTCGCGCACGTCGAAGCCCATCACGCCGGCGATGCGGCCGCCGTCCGTCAAGAGACGGGTGGCCATCACCCGGTTGACGACCTTGACCCCGGCGCGCAGGACCAAGCGCGTGAGGATCTTCTTCAGATCGTAGCCCTCCGGCATGGGCAGCACGTACGAGCCCTGGTGGTGCACCTTCTTCACGTCGAAGGCGCCCGACTCGGTCTTCTGGAATTTGACCCCCCAGCGATCGAGCTGCTCGAGCATGGGGTAGCTGTTGACGGCGTACTCGAGGATCGCCTTTTGATTGACGATTCCATCGTTGGCCATCGTAATTTCTTTGACGTACTGCTCGGGGGTCGCAAAGCCGGGGATGATGGCGTTGTTCAAGCCATCCATGCCGATGGCGATGGCGCCGCTCCGCTTGATGTGCGCCTTTTCGAGCAGAACCACGCGACCGCGCGGGAGGCTTTGCTGCGCATGGATGGCGGCCGTGCAGCCGGCGCTGCCTCCTCCGACCACGACGATATCGGCCTTGGTGACGTTCACCTCCATGCACCGCTCCGTGTTCGTTAAAATAGAGATGCTGTCTCTTATAACGAACGGCGGTGTAGGTCAAGTCAGCCGACGGCGCGCAGCGCGGACGAGGTTCGCAGCGACGCGGCGAGTTCTTCGGCCGGTCGTGACAACGTTTCCGCGCGGGCGATCAGCTTCAAAACGGCGCCGCCCAGCGGCGGGAGCCCCTCGCGGCGGCCGAGGATGCGCAGGCCGTTGATGGTGTCTTCGGCGATGCGCACGGAGACACCGATGCCCGCTTGCGCCGCGGCTTGGATGCCGGCGAGGCTGGGGCTCGTATAGACCACGCGCCACGGGATCCGCCGCTCGTCCAAGGCGCCGATGGCCCGGTCGCGAAACGAGCAGGGGCCCTCGTCGAGCAAGAGGGGCCAAGGCTCGCCGGGCTTGGGGGGGACGAAGTCGCGGGACGCGAGCCAGGCGAGGTTGGTGCGGCGAATGGCGGTGCCGCGACGGGTTCGTGGCTCGTCGAAGAGGATGGCGATGTCGAGCACCCCCTCGTCGACCAGCTCCGAGAGCTCGCGGCTTCCCGCCACCCGCGCCTCGACCCGCACCATGGGGTGGCGGCGCGCGAACGTGCGGAGCGCTTGCGGAAACCGGGTGCCGGCGAAATCCTGCACCACGCCCACCCGCACCACCTCGCTCACGGCGCCGCGCTTCATGGCGATGGCGGCCGACTCGTGGAGCTCGAGGATCCTCCGAGCGTAGCCGAGCAAGAGCTCGCCCGACTCGGTGAGCACGCGGCACCGGCCTTTCGGGGCGAAGAGGGGCTGCTGGACTTGTTCTTCGAGCCGCTTCATTTGCTGGCTGATGGTCGACTGCGTGAGGTGCAGGCGCGCCCCGGCCTTGCCGAAGGCGCCCGCATCGGCCACCGCGACGAAGGTGCGAAGCAATTCGCTGTCGTAGGTCGGAACCATCGATTCATTATGAGATCGAATTGGTTTGTCGCAAATCTTTCAATTTTCGAAACTGTGGGCGGCACCTAGGTACGGCCCATGACGAAAGGGATCCTCTGGATGGGCGCCGTTGTTTCGCTGCTCGCTGCCGGCTCCGCCATCGTGGCCGGCGAGGGATGCACGCGCGGCGCGCGCTCGAATGCCGTCCTCTACCACGCCTCCTTTCGAGGGGCGTACCTCGCCGGCGTTTACGACGGCGTCATCCCCATGGAGCGGCTCGCCGAGCACGGTGATTTCGGCTTGGGCGCCACCGATGGCAACGACGGGGAGCTTGTCGCACTGAAGGGCACCTTCTGGCGCTCGCGGGCCGATGGCACCATGATCGAGCTCGGCCCGACCGAGACGACCCCCTACGCGATGATGACGTTCTTCCGCCCGCAAAGGACGATCACCTTCGAGGGGCCGCTCACGAGCGAGCAGTTCGAAAAGACGCTCGACGCGCAGCTCGACCCCGGGCACCGCATCTACGCGGTGCGGATCCGCGGCCGCTTCGCGCACGTGGAGGCCGGCAACGGCGACAAGCAGGAAAAGCCGTATCGCCCGCTGGAAGACGTGCTGCGCGAGTACCGCTACCGCGACCACGCCGGCACCGAGGGGACCTTGGTGGGGTTTCGTTGCCCCGCCTACATGAAGCGCTTCGACCGGGTCGGCTACCACTTCCACTACCTGAGCGACGACCGCAAGGCCGGCGGACACGTTCGCTCCTACGTCATCGACGACGTCGACGTATCCATCCAAGAGCTCCCCGCCTTCACCGTCGACCAGCCCCGCGCGGGCGAATTCTACGAGCGCGATCTCGAAACCGAACGATAGCGAGACGCCTGCCCTCCAGGAGGGTTGGGGGGACCGTCCGCGCGGAGGTCTCGGAGAAGGCGTCTCCCTTCCGGGATTCGCCGTCCCAAAATCGAACATGCCGAATCCGGGACGGCAGATAAATGGTGAAATAATTCGCATATTTGGTGCCGCAAATCGGCCCGGCCCATCCTTTGCTTAGGCGTGGGGCTACCCCATGCTTCAGGACGTCCGCTTCGCGCTCCGACTCCTCGTGAAGAACCTCGGCTTCACGATCGTCGCCATCACCACGCTCGGCTTGGCGGTGGCCGCGAACACGGTGGTCTTCAGCATCGTCGACGCCATCCTCATTCGCCCGTTGCCGTACCCGCACCCCGAGCGGCTCGTGCGTGTCTACACGCAGGCCCCCATGCGCGAGCGGTATCAGTTCCCGGTCTCGGCGCCGGAGTACGTCGATCTGGCGAGGGATTCGAAGTCGTACGAGTCGGTGGGCGCGTGGAACATGGACCTCCACGCCACCAACTTGTCCGGTGGGGATCACCCGGTGGCGGTGAACGCCGCGCTCGTCACCGCGAGCTTCTTGCCCACCATGGGCGTCGCGCCGCTCCTCGGTCGGTTCTTCGACCCCAGCGAGGACACGCCCGGCGATCCGCGGGTGGTGGTCCTCGCGTATCGGCTGTACGAGAGCCTCTTTGGCGCCGATCCCAGCGTGGTCGGCAAGACGGTCTATGTCAACGCGGTGCCGGTCACCGTGGTCGGCGTGATGCCCAAGGCCGTGGATTTCCCCGAGTGGGTCGACGTGTGGCTCCCCTTGCGCATCGACCCGGAGGAGCTCGCGCGCGATCGGCGGTATGGCAGCCATCGCTTGCACGTGGTGGCGCGCTTGAAGGCCGAGGTGAGCATCGCGCAGGCCGAGGCGGAGCTCGCGCTGCTCATGCCGGCTTGGTCGGAAGGGCGCTCGCCCGCCACGGAAGACGTCATCGATCCGCGCGATCACCCGCTGGTGCTGCGCGCGCTGCACCCGGACAAGGTGGCGAGCGTGCGCGTCGCGCTGTGGACCTTGCAAGCGGCGGTGATGTTCGTGCTCCTCATCGCCTGCGCCAACATTTCGAACCTGCTCTTGGCGCGCGCGGAGGCACGCAGCGGTGAGATCGCCGTGCGGACCGCCCTCGGCGCGAGCCGGCCGCGCATGGTGCGGCAGTTCTTGACGGAGAGCCTCGTCCTGGGCTGCCTCGGCGCGGGGACCGGCATTTTGCTCGCGATGTGGGGCATCGACGCGGCCATGGCCTTCCTCCCCGACGGTGTGCCGCGCACGAGCGAGATCCACTTGGACCCCACCGTGCTCGCCTTCGCCGTGCTCGTCTCGATGGGGACGAGCCTGGTGTTCGGGCTCGCCCCCATCATCCATGCGCACGGGGAGCTCGCGGGGACCTTGCGCGCGGCCGGGCAGCGGACCACGGGCGGGCGAAACAAGCAGCTCTTCCGCCGCGCGCTCATCGTCTTGGAGGTGTCTTTGGCGTGCGTCCTCGTGCTGGGCGCGGGGCTCATGGTTCGGAGCTTCGTGCGGCTGCAGCAGGTGGAGCTCGGGTTCGATCCGCGCAACGTCGTCTCCTTGCAGCTTCAACTGCCGGACAAGACGTACGACACCGAGGCGAAGATGCTCGACTTCTGGCTCCGCCTGCGCGACGGCGCCGCGAACCTGCCCGGCGTCCAATCGGCGACGCTCATGCGCGAGCTGATGCCGCGCCACCGCGCGGCCTACAACGGCTTTCGCATCGTGGGGCGGCCGGAGACGCCGGGGATGGTGAGCAACGTCGACAACTGGCAGTACGCGGGGGACGATTTCTTTTCGACCATGGGGATCCCCGTCGTGCGCGGGCGCGTCTTCACCCCGTCCGACGGTCCGAACGCGCCGGCCGTCGTGCTCATCAACCAGGCCATGGCCACCAAGTTTTGGCCCGGTGAAGATCCGGTCGGGCAGCGCATCATCGGCTACCGGGTCGCGCGCCCGGGGGAGCCGGCGGTCGAGCAGACGATCATCGGCGTGGTGGGCGACGTGAAGCAGCAGGGCCTCGACGCGCCCGCGACCCCCGAGCTCTACTTCCCCCTTCGGCAGCTGGAGCGATACGGCGATGGCTCGCGCGATTGGAGCCTGATGCCCGAGAGTATGTACCTCGTCATCCGCGCGCAGAACGATCCGCGCGCGCTGTTCGGCGCGCTGCGTGCGCACGTGGCCTCGCTGGACGAGGGCCTGGCGGTCGCCCGGCTCAACACGATGGACGACGTGCTCTACGACGCCGTGGCCAAGCCGCGCTTCGTCGCGCTCCTCTTCACGGTGTTCGCGGGCATCGCGCTGGTGATGGCGGCCATCGGTATCTTCGGCGTCATGTCGTATTCGATCGAGCAGCGCACCCGGGAGCTGTCGATCCGGATGGCCCTCGGCGCCGACGCGGGGCGCCTTCAGAAGATGCTGGTGCTCGAGGGCCTCCGGCTGGCGGCGGCCGGCGTGGTGCTGGGCCTCGCGTGCGCCTTCGTCGTGAGCCTCGGGCTCCGAAATTGGCTCTCCGCGCTGCTCTTCGACGTGGGCGTGCTCGACCCGGCGACCTACGCGCTGGTGGTGGTGAGCACCGCGCTCGTGGCGGCGCTCGCGTGCTGGCTCCCAGCGCGCCGCGCGACCCGTGTTCACCCGATGATTGCCATGCGCAACGAGTGAGGATGACGACATCGATGCTTCGAGACATTCGTTTTGCCATTCGCCTCTTGCTGAAGAACCCCGGCTTCACGGCCGTGGCCATCGTGACCCTGGGGCTCGCCGTGGCCGCGAACACCGTGGTGTTCAGCATCGTCCATGCGATCCTCCTTCGACCGCTGCCGTTCGCCGAGCCGGGGAGATTGGTTCAGGTCGCCTCGCAGTACCCGGGGCAATTCCCCGGTTATTGGGGCTTCTCCTGGCACGAGTACATCGATATCGCGAAGGACGCCCACGCCCTGGAATCGGCGGGCGCGTGGTTCACGGAGGACGCGAACTTGACGGGTGGCGACAAGCCGGTGGCCGTGCGAACGACGTTCGCGACCGCGAGCTTGCTGCCGACGGTCGGCGTCGCGCCGATGCTGGGGCGATTCTTCGACGCGAGCGAGGACGTGCCCGGCGATCCGAGCGCCGCCATGTACGGCTATGGCGGTACGCGCGTGGTGGTGCTGGGGTACGACGTCTTCAAGACGGTCTTCGGGGGGGATCCGAACATCGTGGGGCGCACGGTGAAGGTCAACGCCATGCCGGCCACCGTGGTCGGGGTGATGCCGCGCGATTTCGATTTCCCCGAGCGGGCGCAAATCTGGGTGCCGGCGGGGATCGATAGCTCCAAGATGGGGCGCGGGAACCATTGGTTTCGAGCGATTGGGCGCCTTCGGGAGGGGTGGGGATCGAGGCTGCGCAGGCAGAGATGGCGTCATTGATGCCGGCTTGGGCGGCCGCGTACCAAGGGATGCACACGATCACACCCGATCTGCACCCGGTCGCGTATCGCCCGCTCCACGAAGAGGTGGTCGGCTCGGTGCGCTTGGCGTTGCTCACGTTGCAGGTGGCGGTGGTGTTCGTGCTGCTGATCGCGTGCGCGAACATCTCGAACTTGCTCCTGGCGCGCGCAGAGGTTCGGAGCTCCGAGATCGCCGTGCGGGTGGCGCTGGGGGCGAGCCGCGGGCGTATGGCTCGCCAATTTTTGACGGAGAGCCTCGTGCTGGGGGTGCTCGGCGCGGGGAGCGGGATCCTCTGCGCGATGTGGGGGCTCGACGCGGTGATGGCCCTTCTCCCCGAGGGCATCCCTCGGGCGAGCGAGATTCAGCTCGACACGACGGTGCTGGCGTACGCGGTGGCCGTGGCCATGGGGACGAGCCTGGTGCTCGGTCTGACCCCCATCTTTCATGCGAGCGGCGACCTCGGGGGGACGCTCCGTGCGGCCGGGCAGCGCACCACCAGCAGCCGGGGAAAGCAGCTGTTTCGGCGCGCGCTGATCCTCGTCCAGGTGGCGCTGGCCATCGTCCTCGTCACGGGGGCGGGGTTGATGATTCGGAGCTTCGTGCACATTCAAAAGACCGAGCTCGGGTTCGATCCGCGGGGTCTGGTGACCTTGAACCTGGCGCTGCCGAAGAAGGCTTACCCCACCGACGCCGACGTCATGGCGTTCTGGAATCGGCTGCTCGAGGGCGCGCGGGCCTTGCCGGGCGTGCAGGGCGCGACCCTCGTGGAGGGGCTGCCCCCCATGCGCCCCATCAACTCGAACAGCTTCGACATCGTGGGACGCGTGCCTCCACCGCCGACCCAAAAGGAGTGGAACGTCGACTACTGGCAGCTCACGGGCGACGAGTATTTCTCCACCATGCGCGTCGCCCTCGTTCGCGGGCGCCTCTTCGACGCCACCGACACGGAGACGTCGCCCAAGGTCGCGATCATCAACGAGGCGATGGCGCGCGAGTATTGGCCCGACGAAGATCCGATTGGAAAGCGTATCCGCGCGACGAGGCAGGCCCCGATGGGGGAGTCTCCCGCCGAGCAGACCATCATCGGCATCGTGGCCGACGTGAAGCAGGCCGGCTTGGACAACAAGGCCGGTACCGAGCTGTATCTGCCCATCCGCCAGACGCCAGGGTGGCATCGTCAGGTGGCCGGCGAGACCTTCGTGCCGCGCGCGCTCTACCTGGTGCTCCGGGCGGAGGGGGATCCGCGTTCGCTGCTCGCGTCGGTGCGGGCGTACGTCGCCTCGCGCGACGGAGGGCTGCCGATCGCGCACTTGGAGACGATGGATCGTGTGGTTTACGACGCGATCGCCAAGCCGCGCTTTCTGACGACGCTCCTTTCGTTTTTTGCTGGGGTGGCGCTCTTGATGGCGGCCATCGGCATCTACGGCGTGATGTCGTATTCGGTCGAGCAGCGGACCAAAGAGCTCTCGATTCGGATGGCCTTGGGGGCGGATGCCGGGCGGCTTCAACGGATGCTCGTGCTGGAGGGGATGCGGCTGGCGGTGATGGGCATCGCGGTCGGGCTGGTGGCGGCGGGAGGTGTGACGGTGGCGCTCGGACATTGGTTCAATCGTCTGCTCTTCGAGGTGAGCGGGCTCGATCCGGCGACGTACGCGCTCGTCATCGTGGTTACGGGCGGCGTCGCCGCCCTGGCGAGCTACATCCCCGCGCGGCGTGCGACGCGCGTTCATCCGATGGCGGCGATGCGACATGAATAAGTGGGGCGTTGTGGTGCTGGCGGGGGTTCTGGGGCTGTCGGTGACGGCACGGGCGCGTGCGCAGGGAGCCGAAGGGGGCCGGCCCGTGACGGGGGATGGGTTGACGTTGGTGGGGGCGATGCGGGTTGCGGTGGCGCAGAACCCGGCGTTGGCGGCGAGCTTCGTGGATGTATCGGTGGCGGACGCGCGGGTGCTCGAGGCGCGCGGGCTCGACGATTTCGTGGTCGATGCCTCGGCGACGTGGAGCCGTTCGCGTACGGATAACGTGACGGGGGCGTCGGTGCTCTCGCCTTATGATCGCGTGGGGGTGGCGGCGTCGCTCACGCGGCCGTTCTCGACGGGGGGGAGCGTCGCGTTGAAGCTCGATGCGCCGTACGTGCGCCGGGGTGTCTCGTCGGACGCGGATCCCATGCGCATCGTGCCGGCGGACGTGTACACGCCCAGCGTGCAGCTCGGGCTCACGCAGCCGCTCTTGCGCGGGCGCGGCTACGACGTGGCGCGCGCCAAGGCGCGGCAGGCGAACGCGGATCGCGGGATCACGACGCGAAAGCTCGTCGCGGGCGCGTCGGCGCTCCTTCGCGATGTGGCGCATGCGTACTGGGAGCTCCGCTACGCGACGGGCGCCTTGGCCTTGCGGCGGGAGGCGCGCGACGCCACCCGCGAGCAGCTTCGCGCGGTGATGGCGCAGATCGACGTGGGCAAGCAGTCGCCCTCGGGCTCGGCCGAGGTCGAGGTGAGCGTGGCCCTCCGCGAAGAGGAGGCGATCGACGCCGAGCGTGTGCTGGCCCAGCGCAGCGCCGAGCTCGCGAGGCTCCTTGGATACCCCACGGAGCGCCCGCTCGTTTACCCCTCCGACGAACCCACCGTGCTCGCCTCGCTGCGAGGCGACGTGCTCGCGCGCGCCCTCGCGCAGAACGCCGAAGTCCTCGCCCTCGAGGCGCAGGCGCGGGCGGCGACCATCGACATCGACGTGGCCGAGAGCGCGCTCTTGCCGATGCTCGACGTCTACGCGTCGGGCGGTGCGCTCGGGGTCGGCAACGACCCGTCCAAGGCGCTGTCGAACCTCGGGAATTTCGGCGGCTACACGGTGCAAGCGGGCATCGTCTTTCAAGAGCCCGTGGAGCGCCGCGGGCAGCGCGGCGCGCGCGACGCGGCCATGGAGCGCGCCCACAAGGCGCACCTGTTGGCCGAGGAAGCGCGCACGCGGGTCGCGAACGACGTCACCAACGCGCTCGCGGCGCTCGACGCGACCCACCGCCGGACCGAGGTGCTGGCGCGCGCCGCCTCGGCGGCCGATCTCGACTTGGCGGGCGAAAAAGCGCGCTTTCAAGCGAACCGCTCAACCAACTTCGACGTGCTGAGGCGGCAGCAAGCGGTCACCGACGTGCGCCTTCGCCTCCTGCGCGCCGCGATCGACAACGCCAAGGCCATGGCGACCGTCGACGCGCTCACCGCCGACATCTTGCCCCGCCATGGCATCGCCCTGCGCACCGCGTCTCGGAGCACTCCATGAACCCCTCCGTCACACCCCTACGAACGCCGCCTTCACCTGGAACGCCGGCATCACCCGCGGGCGCGCCCCACACGTCGCACCTTCCGCCGGGCGGCCCGCCCGCCACCGGAACCGACGTGCCCCGGAAAAAGCCGCGCTCGCGAAAGCGCTTCTACCTCGCCGCGGGTGCGATCGCCGCGGTCCTCGCCACCACCTTCGGCCTCTCCCGGATGCACCGCGCGCTCCCCACCGTCGACCGCGCCACCGTGTGGATCGATACGGTGAAACAGGGCGCCATGGTGCGCGAGGTGCAAGGCGTCGGCAGCCTGGTCCCCGAGCAAGTCCGCTGGCTCACCGCCACCACGCCTGCGCGCGTGCTCGAGGTGCGCGCCCGCTCCGGGGCCACCGTGGGGCCCGAGACGGTGGTGGTCGTGCTCGACAATCCGGATCTGGTCTTGCAGTCCCTGGAGGCCGACCGGCAGAAGACGGCGGCCGAGGCGGAGCTCGTGAACCTGGAGGCGCGCTTGCGCAACCAGCACCTCGCCCAGGAGGCCCAAATGGTGGGCCTTCGCGCCGACGCCGTCGAGAGCACGCGCCGGGCCGAGGCCGACGGTGAGCTCGCGCGGCGGGGCTTTCTCTCGAAGCTCGAAATGGCGCAATCGCAAGGCCGCGCCGAGTCGCTCGATGGACGGGTCGAGCTCGAGGTCAAGCGCCTGGGTGCCATCGAAAAAGAAGCCAGCGCGCAGCTCACGGTGCAAAAGGCGCAGGTCGAACGACTCGGCTCGATCGCCGCGTTCCGCAGGCGCCAGCTCGAGGAGCTCTCGGTGCGCGCGGGCGTCGCCGGCGTGCTGGCCGACGTACCGGTGCAGGTCGGGCAGTGGGTGACCCAAGGCGTGGTGCTCGGCAAGGTCGCGCAGCCGGAGAAGCTGAAAGCGGAGCTGCGCGTGGCCGAAACGCAGGCCAAGGACGTGCAGATGGGGCAAACGGTCTCCGTCGATACGCACAACGGGATCGTCGACGGCAAGGTCACGCGCATGGATGGCGCCGTTCAGAACGGCACCGTCAAGGTCGACGTCACCTTCGATGGGGCGCTCCCGCCGGGCGCGCGCCCGGACTTGAGCGTCGACGGGCGCATCGTCATCGAGCGGCTGACCGACGTCCTCTACATCGACCGCCCGCCGATGGCCACGCCGCAAGGCAGCATCACGGCCTTCAAGGTGGTGGGGAACGAGGCGGTGCGCGTCCCCGTCCAGCTCGGGCGCTCGTCGGTGAAGACGGTCGAGGTCGTGAGCGGCCTGCGCGCGGGCGACGCGGTGATTCTTTCGGACATGACGGCGTACGCCGCGGTGGATCGCCTCGAGCTGCGCTAGCGGCGAGCTCCGAGAAGCGATTGGCCGCGCACTTGGACAGGACCATGGAGGTAACGTTGGAAACGATGATTCGCATGGAAGGCATCACCCGGGTGTTCACGACGGACGAAGTGGAGACGCACGCCCTCTCCGGGGTGCACCTGGAAATCGCGCGCGGCGAGTTCGTATCCATCGAGGGGCCGTCCGGATCGGGGAAGACCACCTTGCTCTCGGTGCTCGGGCTGCTCGACGCGCCCACCGCCGGCACCTACCTGCTCGGCGGCGAACGGGTCGATGGATTGTCCCCGCTCGAGGCCGCGCGGGTGCGCAATCGCCAGATTGGGTTCGTCTTCCAGAGCTTCAACCTGATCGGCGATCTCTCGGTCTACGAGAACGTGGAGCTGCCGCTCACCTACCGCGACATCGCCCCGGCCGAGCGCAAACGGCGGGTCTCGGCCGCGCTGGAGCGGGTGGGCATGGCCCATCGCGCCAAGCATATGCCCGGGCAGCTCTCGGGCGGCCAGCAGCAGCGGGTGGCGGTGGCGCGGGCGGTGGCGGGCGATCCGCTGATCCTGCTGGCCGACGAGCCCACCGGGAACCTCGACTCGCACAATGGCGATTTGGTGATGGGATTGCTTCGTGAGCTGCACGCGGCCGGAACCACCATTTGCATGGTGACGCACAACCCCGAATATGCGCAGCAGGCGACGCGCACGGTTCATTTGTTCGATGGCCGCATCGTCCGCGAGCACCGGCCCGGGCAAACCGCGGAGGCGGCCGCAGCCGGTTCCGACCTTGGCGAACGCGTGGTATCGAATTTCTGAGAGAGGAAGAACGTGCCCGCAGCATCCCCGCGCATTCTCGTCGCCGACGACCAATCCGATATCGTCGAAGCCCTACGCCTTTTGCTCAAGCGCGAGTTCGTCGTGCACACGGCGGCGTCGCCCGCCGCGGTGCTGGAAATCGCCGGCCGCGAGGAGCTCGACCTCGTGCTCATGGATTTGAACTACGCGCGCGACACCACCTCCGGCAAAGAGGGCTTCGAGCTCCTCGACAAGCTGCGCGAGCTCGACACCACCTTGCCGGTGGTGGTCATGACCGCGTGGGGGAGCATCGAGGGCGCGGTCGAAGCCGTCCGCCGCGGCGCGCGCGATTACGTGCAAAAGCCGTGGGACTCCGCCCGGCTCCTCGCCACCTTGCGCACGCAGATCGAGCTCGGGAGCGCGCTGCGGCGCTCGCGCAGGCTCGAGCAAGAGTCGTCGCGGCAGAGGGCGCAGCAGCTGCCGAAGATGATCGCCGAGGCCCCGTCGATGCGGCCGGTGCTCGATCTGCTCGAGCGCGTGGCGCCGTCGGACGCCAACGTGCTCATTCTGGGCGAGCACGGCACGGGCAAAGAGGTGATCGCGCGCCGGATGCACGACGCATCGCTCCGCGCGTCGCGCGCCTTCGTGGCCGTTGACGCGGGCGGCATGTCGCCCGGCGTCTTCGAGAGCGAGCTGTTCGGCCACGTGCGCGGCGCCTTCACGGACGCCAAGGCCGATCGGGTCGGGTGCTTCGAGCTGGCCGACGGCGGCACCTTGTTCCTCGACGAGATCGGAAACTTGCCCATCGCGCAGCAGGCCAAGCTCCTTCGCGTGATCCAGACCGGGGAGTTTCACCCCGTGGGCTCCTCGCGCACCCGCCGCGCCAATGTTCGCGTGCTCGCGGCCACGAACATCGACATCGGGCGCGAGGTGGCCGAGGGTCGCTTTCGCGAGGATCTCCTGTACCGTCTGAACACCGTCGAGGTGCACCTGCCACCTCTGCGCGAGCGGCGCGAGGACATCGCCGGCTTGGCCGCGCACTTCCTCGAGCGCCAAGCGGCGCGCTACGGCAAGCCTTTGCGGAGCCTCTCCCCGGCCGCGATGCGCGCGCTGCTCGAGCACCTCTGGCCCGGCAATGTGCGCGAGCTCGAGCACGTGATGGAGCGCGCCGTGCTCATGGCCCGCGGTGATGCGATTGCCCCCGAGGACCTCGGCTTTCGCAAGCCTGCGGCGGTCGCGGGTGCGGCAAGCACGGGGGCCGCGGCCGGTGCGGAGCGCGTGTCCGCTTCCCACGCGGGCAACGCCGGAAATGCGGGCAACGCCGGAAATGCGGGCAACGCCGGCGCGCCGGGCGGCGAGAACATGACCTTGGAGGAGATCGAGTACCACGCGATTCAGAGGGCGCTCGCGCGCGCGGGGGGAAACGTCAACGATGCTGCCGTTGCGCTTGGACTGAGTCGCAGCGCTCTCTATCGTCGGCTGCAGGCTCATGGGATCAAGGTCGGCTAAAGTCGGATACGAAACACGGCTTTATCTCTACGCGCTGCTCGGTGGCGCGCCGGCCGTCGTCATCGCGCTGTCGCTGCTCGTCTTTGGCCAACATGCGCACAAGACGGTGTGGACCTTGGGCTTGCTCGCCGTGGGCTTCTGGCTCGGGCTCGCAGCTTACGTGCGCGCCGACGTCGTTCGCTCGCTCCGCAATGTCGCCAACCTGGTGGCCGCGGTGCGCGAGGGCGACTATACGCTGCGCGGCCGCTCGGTGCGCGCCGACGATGCCTTGGGCGAAGCGCTGGGCGAGCTCAACGCGCTGAGCGGTGTGCTTCGCGACCAGCGGCTGGAGTCGATGGAGGCCTCGGCGCTGCTCGAAAAGGTCATCGAGGCGGTGGACGTGGCCCTCTTTGCCTTCGACCCCGGCCGCCATCTGCGGCTGGTGAACCGCGCCGGCGAGCGCCTGCTCGGCCCGCGCCCCGGCGGCTTTCTGGGGGCGACCGCCGAGGAGCTGGGGCTCGGACCGCTCCTCGAAGGCGAGGCGCCGCGCACATTCGCCATGTCGTTCGCCGGCGGCAAGGGCCCTTGGGAGCTCAAACGCGCCACCTTTCGCCAGCGCGGCCTGGTGCACGAGCTGGTGGTGCTCTCCGATTTGCACCGCGCCCTTCGCGAAGAGGAGCGCGCCGCGTGGCAGCGGTTGGTGCGGGTCATCGGCCACGAGATCAACAACTCGCTCGCGCCGATTCAATCGATCGCGGGGCACCTGCACGAGCTGGTGGTCGAACGCGAGCGACCCGCCGACTGGGAAGACGATATGCGCAGCGGCCTGTCCGTCATCGCCCGCCGCGCCGAATCGTTGGGCCGCTTCCTCCGCGCCTACGCGCAGCTCGCGCGCCTGCCGCCGCCGAAGCTCACCGAGGTCGACGTCGGGCCCTGGCTCGAACGGGTCTGTGCCCTCGAAACGCGCGTGCCGCTGCGCCTCGTTCCGGGGCCGAGCACCCGCATCGCGGCCGACCCGGATCAACTCGATCAGCTGCTCATCAACCTGGTGCGCAACGCCGCCGAGGCCGCGATCGAAACGCAAGGCAAGGTCGAGCTCACGTGGACCCGCCTGGCGGGCGCCGTCGAGGTCCACGTGATCGACGAGGGCCCCGGCATCGCCAGCACGGAGAACCTCTTCGTCCCGTTCTTCACCACGAAGCCGAGCGGCTCCGGCATCGGCCTGGTGCTCGCCCGCCAAATCGCCGAAGGCCACGGCGGCTCGCTGACCCTGGAGGCGCGCACCGAGCGAACGGGCTGCGTGGCGCGCCTGCGTCTGCCGGCGGGTTGACGATTCGTGGTACTCACGTGGGCGCCATGAACGCCTTCACGTCGGCCCTCGTCGCGTCTGCCCTTACGCTCCTCGCCTCCGGTTGCTCGCGCCCCGCCGAGCCCGAGAAAAATCCGCCCGCTTCCAAGCCGGAAGAACCTGCTGCAAAGGCACAGGAACCGGCTGCAAAGCTGCAGGAGCCAGCTGCAAAAGCGCAGGACCCGGCGGCGTCCGGCACCCCCGCACCCGGCGCGGGCGCCGCAGGGCACGAGATCACCTGGGAGGCGCCGGCGTCGTGGACGAAGAGCGCGAACACGAACGCCATGCGCAAGGCGACCTACCGCATCCCCAAGGCGGCCGGCGACACCGACGATACGGATCTCTCCGTCACGGTGGCCGGTGGCTCCAGCACCGCCAACGTCGATCGCTGGATTGGACAATTTTCACCCGGCGCCGCCGTGGACAAGAAGGAGCGCACGGTCTCGGGCATCAAGGTCACGGTGGTCGAGATCAAAGGCACGTACGGCGGCGGCATGAGCGGGCCCGGTATGGCGGCCCCCTCGGGGCCCAAGGAGCACTTCACCATGCTGGCGGCCATCGCCAGCGCCGATGGTCAGGACAGCACCTTCTTCAAAATGGTCGGACCCGACAAGACCGTCAAAGCGGCGCGCTCCGACTTCGACAAGCTCGTCGACAGTCTTCGATCGCGCTAAACCGCCGCTCCCGTCGGACGAAACGGAGCCGGTTCGAAGGTCCTTCACCTCACGCTCGTCTCGACGAAGACCTCGAGGTCCGGCGTGATCGCGCTGCAACGGCGTCCGCGTGCACGCGCGCTCCCGCCGCCGGCGGGGCTCATGGATGGGCGCGGCGCCATGCGCGCGGCGATTGGCCATAGCGGCGCTTGAACATACGCGCAAAGTGCGTGGGATCGGGGTAGCCCACGCGCTCGCCGATGATCTCGACGAGCTCGTCGGTCTGCTCGAGCCGGCGCCGTGCTTCGCCGAGGCGGATCTCCGCGACGAGCTCCCCCACGGTCTGCCCCGTTGCCCGTCGCACGACTTCGGCGACGTGCGATCGGTTGCGCCCGAGCTTCTTTGCGAGCGCATCGAGCGAAAGAGGGCCGAGCGCCTGGCTCGCGATCAGCGATACGGCGCGCGCCGCGAGATCGCCGGTGTGGCGTGGCGCGAGCGCGGAGGTCGACGCGGCGTGCTCCGCGAGCTCGCCGAGCAGGAGCGCCATGAGGCTCTCGATCCGAAGGGGAGCGCCGGTGCGTGCGTTCGCGAGCTCGGAAAAGAGCGATGCGACCAAGTCCCGCCGGTTCGCGGGGACGGAGACGCGCGGAAGCGCACCTCGAGCCATGCTCTCGATCGGTGCGAGCACGGGAGCGAATCGCTCGGGGTCGAGGTGCGCGGTCGGGAGCTGCACGCTCCAGAGCTCGGCGTCGACGGTGCGCGTGACCCGGTGGGCGTGGCCGGCGGGGATCACGTAAAAATCGCCGGCCCGGAGCTCCAGGGGCCCGTTCTGCTCGACGTGCAGCTCGCCGGCGATCTGGTACGAAAGGACGGTGAACGGATGCCGTCCAGCCGCCCTCCCCGCCGGGGTGGGACAGAGCATGCGTCGGGTGGCAGGTGCGATGATTTCCGCCTGGAGCACGCGCCCATACTAGCGCGACGACGAAGCCGCCGCCCGCGCCATACGCTCCATGACGAGCGCATGGTTCATCGCCGCCGCGGCGCCCATGCCCGCGGCCGCCGCCATGATCGCGGCTTGCTGCATGGTCGTCGCGTCGCCGATCACGTGAATTCCCGGGGTCGAGCTCTCTTTCGTCTGCGGGTCCACACGAACGAAACCTTGCTCGTCGAGCGAGAGCCCCAGGGCCATCACGAGGTCCACCTGCCGCTGCGGCGGTCGCATGACCAACGCGGAACACGGTACCGTGCGCCCCGAGAGGAGCTCCACCGACTCGAGATCGCGCGCTCCGACGAGGCGTGCGATCGGCTCGGTCTCCAAGGTCAGGCCGCTTTGGCGCAGGGTGTGGAGCGTAGCCTCCGAGAGCTCCGAGCCATTCGTGAAGAGGGTGAGATGGCTCGCCCAGTTGGAGAGAAACGGCGCGAAGCCGGCCATTGCGTCCGACGTGACGACCGCGCCCCAAGGCCGATCGCGCAGCTCCCAGCCGTGACAATAAGGGCATTGAAAAACCGACGTGCCCCAAAACTCCGCGAGGCCCGCGATCGGAGGGAGCTCGTCCCGCATTCCCACGGCGAGCAAAACGCGCCGCGCGCGCACCGCGGCGTCTTTCGCGTCGCCCAACGCGATCGCGAAGGCGCAACCGTCCAGGTCGGGCGCCGTCAGCTTCTCGATGCTCGTGACGAGCGCGTCGCGAACCTCGACCGACGCGTACATCGCGAGCTCTTCGCGGGCGATGCGGCGAAACTCCGACGGCGGCGTCCCATCCCGCGTGAGGAAGGTGTGAACTTGGTGCGCGCGCGCATTGCGCGGCGTTCCTCCGTCCACCAGCAGCGCCTCGGCCCGCCCGCGACCAAAGGCGAGCGCGGCGCTGAGCCCACCGGGTCCTCCTCCTACGATGACGACATCATACGATTTCATACGCCCATCGTAGGGCGCACGATGCGTCTCCGACTGGGCGCATCGTCCGATAAAATCGGCGCATCGTCGGGTGGTCCACCGCGCTCGGAAGAGCACACTCCATGGCGCGGCCGACATGTTCGCGGCCGAGTCTTCGGTCCAACCACACGGACGGCGCACCGCCCAGGGCGCAACCGGGAGCGCGCAGGCCCGATGCGCTAGTCGAGCCGAAGATTGAAAGATTCAGCTTCGGCGCCTTCGACGAGCGATTGCGGAGATCGATGGAAACGTCTTCGAACTGCCCGGGGCCGATGTAGCGGCGAAATAGTCCACGTGCGCCATCGTTGCTGATGCTGAGCAGCTCACCGGGCTCGGGGTCGACGTACACGACATTGGGGATATCCCCGCGCGCATGAACGAACACGTCGGTGTGCCCTTCTCCCTGCGCGCGCACGGAATAGGCGGCGAAGTTCGGACGGTCGCGCGCGAAGAGCGGTTTGTCGACGTCCAACCCGTCGGACGCGGCTTGCTCCGCGATGGCGGAGGTCTTCGCGTCGTGGCGGTGAAAGCCCGCGTGAACGAGGAAGAGACACATGACGAAGACGATGGCGAGCGCCGGCTGAACGATCCGATTCAAAATGGGCCTCGGACGAAGGAACGAAGAATGGAGTCCCCCGTGAACGCACCAAGGCGAGAAATTCATCCTCGGCGCGTCGACAGCATAGGGGTGCCTTTTCGCTTTGCACGGCGCGCGCGCTCATTCGATGATCCGCGCACCGGTCTCGTCCGGATTTTCTTTTGCTATTTCGCGAGCCCGCACCTCTCTTAAAAGTGATTCAGCATGCCGGGCTCCGCGTGGTCATTTTGCCTCGTGTGACGTTTTTGCAACTTCGTCGCGCGTGATTTCTGCGCGCCGTTCAGCGTTTGCGATTTACGCGTGGCACGAGAAGAAAACGAGGTTGCCTGCGGGATCGCGCACGATGATCTCGTCGGCCCCGTAGAAGGTGCGGCGCTCCGGGACCACGTACGGGATCCCGTCGAGCGCTTTTCGAACCGGCGCGAGATCGTTCACGGTGATGTAGAGGGTCGAGCGGTACGCGTCCTTTGCCATCGGCGGCACGTCTTTGGCGACGCTGGCCACGCTTTGCAGCATCAACTCGGCCTTGCCCTTCTTCAGAATGACGAAGCCGAGCTTTTTCCCCTCGGGGACTTCGAGCGTCTGCTCGAAGCCCAATCGTGTGATCCAGAACTCCAAACAGGGTTCGATTTCCTTCACGATCAGGTTGGCGACGATGTTCATGGTGCGCGGTCCTTTCATACGCCGGGGATTCTGCGTCTGCGCGGGCCACCTGTATTGGAAAAATGGAACCTCGAGCCCCGCGTCGCTGCGCGCGCGATTTCGTGTCCGGCTCAGACGGGCATTTGTCACGCGAACGAGCCCGTACGACCCGGGCCTCTGACGTACCGTCGCAGCCATGCCGCACGATCGATTTGGCCGTTTGGTTCTCGCACGACTCAGCGTCCCCGCGTGTTCGCTCTCGCTCCTCGCGTGCAGCGCGGACACGGGTGAACGCGACGTGAACGGCGCACCTCCGTCGGGGAGCGAAGGAGCTGCGACCGACATTTCCAATACGAACGACGTGGCCGAGGAGTCCGCACGGGCTCGGGAGTCCGTCGCCTGTCCCGCCGGCAAGGTCAAGGTGGACGCAACCTCTCTCGCCCTCGATGGCGAAGATGGATATGTGACCATGGGCGAAGCGGCGGGGCTCGCGCTCGAGCGCTTCACCCTGGAAGCATGGGTACGGCGCGACGGCTTCGGCGTGCCGTTCGCCAACGGCGAGGGCGCTCCCTCGCTCGTCCCCATCGCGAGCAAAGGGCGCGACGCCGCAGACGGCAGCAGCGGCGGCGGCAACTACGCCCTTGGCTTCGCGGGCGACGTGCTCGCGGCCGACTTCGAAGATGCGACCGGCGCGCACCACCCCATCGCGGGCAAGACGGAGATCCCGCTCGGCCAATGGCACCACCTGGCCGCCTCGTACGACGGCGCCGCCTGGCGCCTGTTCGTCGACGGCCAGCTCGACGCCGCATCCACCCAAAACGCCACGCCCCGCACCGACGGCGTTCAACCCTTCGCCGTCGGCAGCTCGCTCGACGCGCGCGGCGTTCCGGCGGGCTTCTTGAAAGGGCGCGTGGACGAGGTGCGCATTTGGAATCGCGCGCTCGGCGAGGGGGAGGTCGCCGACGCGATGTACCGCCGCGTCGGGCGAGGCGCCGGTTTGGCCGGGCGCTGGGCCTTCGACAAGAAGGACCGCGGGGCGCCCGACAGCGTCGGTTCGAGCCACGGTACGATGGCCGGCGGCGCGGCGCTCGCCGGCGGGGGCGCCATCTTGGACGTGGGCCGCCCGCCCGCGCTCCGCGGCGAATCCTCGAGCGCGCTGCGCACGGTGGCGGGCAGGAACACCACGCTCCACGTGAATGTGGACGATCCGGATAGCGCCGAGTTCACGGCATCGTTTCACGTGCGCCAGGTCTCCGGCGGCGAGGACTTCACGATCGTGGTGCTCCCCGATACGCAGTATTATTCGCGGTATCCCGAGTGGTCGAAATACTATTACGACCAAACGAAGTGGATCATGAACAACGCCAAGGCCTACAACATCGTAGGCGTGATCCACAATGGCGACATCGTCGACCAGGTCCATGTCGAGGCGCAGTGGAAGGTGGCCGACCAGGCGATGAAGACCCTGGAGGCGAGCTCCACGAGCTTTCCCCACGGGATGCCCTACGGCACCGGCGCCGGCAACCACGATCAGGATCCCTTCGGCACCCCGGGCGGTACGGCCAAGTACAATCAATACTTCGGTCCGGCCCGGTTCCGCGGGCGCCCCTATTTCGGTGGAACGTACGCCGCCAACGAGGCCGATGAAAATTGGGTCACCTTCTCGGCCGGCGGGCTCGACATCGTGCTGGTCGACCTGCAATACAGCGCGACGGCGCGCCCGGCCGCGGTGCTCAACTGGACCAAGGGCATTTTCAACCAGCACCCGGACGCCTTCGGCATCGTGAACTCGCACCACATCCTCAACGCCGACGCGGCCTTCAGCGCGGCCGGCAAATCCATCTACGACGCCGTGAAGACCGTCCCCAACGTGCAGCTTCTCACCTGCGGCCATATCAGCGCCGAGAACAAGCGCAGCGACGTTTTCAACGGTCGAACCATCCACTCGATGCTCGCCGACTACCAATCGCGCGCCAACGGGGGCGGGGGTTACCTCCGCATCTGGGAGTTCTCGCCGCGCAACAACGAGCTCACGGTGCGCAGCTACTCGCCGACCGAAAACAAGTTCGAGACCGACGCCAATAGCCAATTCACGTTGAAGGTCGATCTCTCGGGCGCAGGCAACGCCGCGTTCAAGACCTTGGCCACCGCCGACCCCGCGGACGCGTCCCATGTCGAGGCGGCGCTCGAGGGCCTGGCCCCGGGGCAGACCTACGAGTGGTACGCGACGGTCACCGACTGCGCGCACACCGTGACGAGCCCCGTTTACCGATTCAAGACCAAGTAAGCTCGGTCGACCAACCAATACGCACCAAGGCGCCCAGAACGTAGGACATCGATCGGGTGGCCAGCGCCTTGCGCGCGTCGCTCACCCGGGCGCGCGCAAGGTGCGCGACCGCCCGCAGCGAGCCCACGATCGCGAGCTGCGCGAGCTCGACCCCCACATCGAACGGCGCGAGGGTCACGCCGCGTCATTCCTCGTCGCGGCGACGAGGTGACGAGGCCTTTCGATATGACGCTCCCGCGGGCGCCCCGCCCGACTCCCTCTTCGATCAACCCTTCGTATCCAGCCATCGCCGGCTGAAATCCAGCCGGCTGCCGAGCAATCGAAGGATGCTATCGAGATCGCCATCGCCGATGTCGAGCTTTGCGCGAAGGCGGCGGCGGGTGTCGTCGAGGAGGGCGCGGCGCGCGGTTTGGAGCCGCCGGCTCATGGTGGAGATGCCGATGCCGCGGAGGGTGGCGAGCTCCTTGAGTCGGAGGCCGTCGAGGTAGTAGAGGCGGAGATCGTTGCGATGGTCGGTGTCGAGGTTCGTGAGGGCTGCGCGCGTGGCTTCGGCGACTTCGGCGCGATAGAGCCGTTTGAGGTGGGCGAGCTCGGGATCGTCGGCTTGGAGCACCAGCTCGTCGACGTCGCGGTCGCTGGGGCCGGAGGTTCCGCGCGCGAGATCGATGGCGATTCGGACGGCGACGGCGCGGAGCCAGCGCACCAGATCGCCGCGGCCGCTGTACTCCGTGATGCGCGGCGATCGAGCTTCGGTCCCCGTGAAGAGGCGCTCGCGCAACCGCTGTTTTATCTCGGAGATGCGATCGGTGTCGGCCCCCACCCTCGCCAACGCGGGATCGAGCTTGGGGAGGTATTCGCGTTCGATGATGCTCATGGCGGCGGCGTTTCCAATCGAGCAGCCGTACGCGAGATAAAGGGATTCGATATGGAGGTCGCGCAATCCTTCGAGCGCCGGCTTGCCGGCGGGGACTTTGCGCGCGATGAAGGCCACGAAGGTCTCGGTCTCGAGCGCCACCCCGCGGTGCGCTTCGCGCGCACGCAGTAGACGCTGCGCGAGCTCGGCTTCGAGCGCCCTTCGATCACGAGGGCTCACGCCCGCTCCGTCCTTGGAGACATGGGGCAAGAAGTCATCGTATCGCACGGGCGCATGATAGCATTTGCCTCGCCCGATGGCCGATGCTTGCAGCGACGAGAACGAACTGATGGAGCTCGCCGACGGCCTCCTCCCCGCATCGCGACGCGCGCGCATCATGCGTCACGTCGATGCCTGCGGCGAGTGCCGTGCGGTGTTGGCCGAGCTTGCCCGCGCCGGCTCGGTGTCCGAGAGCGCGGACACCCCGCGAGGTGTTGCGCCGGAGCGGCGGCTTTTGCCGGCGGAGCTCTTACGCGAATATTCGAAGAGGGAGGCCCCGGCGCGCGAGCTCAGGGCCGCCCGCTTCGTGGCGTGGTCGATGGTGGTGCTCATCTCGTTCGTGCTCCTCCGAGCGCTTTTGGGCCACCGGCTTCGGTTCTCGTTGGGGGTGGTCGGGGTCATGGCGGCTTTGCTCGGGTACGAGCTCCTGTGCATCCACGGGCTACGTCGCGGTTGGTTCCACCCGCGCTTGCCGCTCGTCAGCAGCCTCGTGGAGGTGTCCATTTTTCTCGCCGTCCAAGTCGTCATTGCGTCGACCTTGGGCGGCTTCTCTTATTTGGCATTTCCTGGTGCGATTCTGCTCGGTGTGCTGATCGCCTTTTCTGCGCAACGCGCGGATCCGAACCTGTGCTTGGTCGTGGGGGGAGCCGCGGCCATCGAGGTGTTCATCATCGGCCTGCTCGGGCCACGAATTCCATCGGCGCCAGGGCCCATGCTCGGAGTCCACGTCATTCGGGCGGTGTTTTGCCTGGTGGGCGGCTTTGCCGGGATGTCGCTGGCGAGGGATATGATCGCCCGCGCCGAGGCGGCCCTCCGCGAGATCCGCGAGCAGGATCTGTTTGGCAAATACCTCGTCCACGAACGATTGGGGCGAGGTGGAATGGGGGAGGTCTTTCGCGCCACGTATTGCCCGGAGGGTGGGTTCGTTCGCACGGTGGCGGTGAAGAGCCTGCGGCCCGAGCTGTCGCAGAGCCCGAAGTTCATGGAGTCCTTTCGCAAGGAAGCGCAGCTCGGCTCCACGTTGGTTCACCCGAACATCGTGCAGATGCTCGACTGCGGTCGGTTCCGCGGTGGGTTCATGGTCGCCATGGAGTTCGTCGATGGCGCATCGCTCGCGGCCGTGCTCGAGCGGCATTTGGAGCCATTGCCTCTTTCGGCGGTGACGTACCTCGGCGCGGAGCTCGCGGCCGCCCTCGAGTACTTGCACGGCAAACGATCGAGCGACGGCGAGCCGCTGGGGCTCGTGCATTGCGATCTCAATCCGCCCAATGTGTTGTTGTCGCGCATCGGTGAGGTGAAGCTGGCCGATTTCGGCGTGGCTCGCGCCGGCGTGGCCCGCGCCGGCGTGGCCCGCGCGGGCGGGGCAGGTGCGGACGACGAGGTTCGCTTTGCGGGAAAAGTGGCCTACGCCGCGCCCGAGCAAATCCAAGGTCGCCCGATGGACGGTCGCGCGGATCTCTTTGCGTTGGGCTTGACACTTTACGAAGCGCTCACGCGCCGGCACCCCAAACGGGGTGACGCGGTGCCCTCCCCATCGACCGTGCGCAGCGATATTCCTCCGGCGCTCGATGCGCTCGTGATGGAGCTCCTCGCCCAGGCACCCGAGGAGCGCCCGCCCCTCGCGAGCCAGGTCCGCGCACGTCTTCTTGCCATGGGTGGCGCGGGCGCACCGTATCCCTATGGCGGAACGCTCCTGGCGCGCTCGGTCGAATCGGCGCTCCAGCGGCGAAGCTCGTGATCCACCTTCGAAGGTCACCGACCGTCACCGTTGATGGCAGGACAAGCAGTCCGCGCCGACCTCCGGCTGCTCGAATGGTTCGCCCTGATCGTACAGCCTTGCGCGCTTGGCGAGGTCCGAGGCGAGGCGCTCCTCGACCAGGCTCGCGAACGCCCAACCCTGGTAGCCTTCGGTTCGCTCGATGAGCTCATAAACGGGGCGGGCGGCGTCCGGCTGATCGTTCTTCACCAAAGAATCGCCGAGGTGAAGCAGCGAACCTTGGATGTTGTGCGGCGCGTGCTCCCAATTGCCACACGTGGAATCGGGATCGGCAAAGGGGCGCGCGAGCACCGGGGTCAGATCGGGGTGCGCCCGGTCGATCCGCTGCCCCGTGCACCGTTCGTAAAAGCGAAAGATCGACTCCAAGGAGATGGCCCAATCTTGGCTGCCGCGCGCCGCTTGCCGCATGACCACCGAGCGTGTCAGCAGCCCAAATGCCGGGATCTTCTGCACGACCGCCTCCAGGAGATCGCGTCCCTGCTGCGCCGCCGCCGGGTCGTTGCGGCGAGCGCCGGTGGTGTACAACGTGCCGCCCCAAAAGGCGCTGTTGTAGAGTTGCATGTAAGGATCGTTTGGAAGGCGCACGGCAAGCTCGGTGTACTCGAGCGCGTCCGTCCGAAGCGCGGGCTCCTCGCGGGGTTCGACGGCGTCGTAGGCGACCAAGAAGATGTTGTTGAATCCGATGAGCCGCGCGAGCTCGTGATCCGTAGGCCGCGCCTCGAACACCGCGATCATCCGGCGGTGGGCGTCGAGCACCGCGGGTACGTTGCCCGCTCGCAAGGCCTCCCAGTAGCCCTTTTTGGCCTGCTCGGTCGCATCGTTCACCGGTGGGGGCTCATGGGTCGTCGGCAGCGCGCCGCTCGAATCGCACCCTGCGGCCACTGCGACGAGAAGGGCCGCGCCGGCAACCGTTCCCCAAATCATCCCATTCATCATCCGTCCTCCTCCGTGTTCTTCGCGTTCGCGTTTTGCGCGTTCTTCGCGTTCGCGTTTCGCGCGTTCGTCTGGAGACGGATCGGGTCGGCCGTTTTTGCGTCGAAATCGTCGCGACGGCACCGACCGTTCGACGTGGGGCCAGTTTCATCGGCCCGCAGAGCCGCCCATTTCGAAGCCGGCAATTGTTGCGTTTCATGGAACGGCGGCGCACGAAGAACGGGGCGACACTTTGTCAGGACCGCACTTTATGCGCGCTTCCGCATTGCCAACTTTGCGGGAATACAGGGGTTCGGCGAGGATCTACGGCAAAATGCACGGTGCGGGCGATTGGCCTTGCTTTTGCTGATTACCGGATCATGGCACGCAACACCAACGAAGGACCCGGGCGAGGCCAAGGAACCAAAACGACCACGGCGGCGGGGAAGGGAGGCGCGGTCATCGTCGTCGGCGGGAGCGGCGGCCTCTCGGATCGTTACCGTGAGGTCGTCGAAGAGCGCGGGCTCGAGCTGCGGCACTTCGAGAACCGCGTCCCCAACGGAACGCGCCGCACCATCGGACGCGTGGCCGCCGTCATCGTCATGGTGAGCATGGTCTCGCACGCCCTCCGCGATCAGGCCAAGTCGCTCGTGGCCGACAACGCACCCGTCGTGTACTTGCGCTCTCCGTCCGTCTCGGCCTTGCGCAATGTGGTCGCGACCCTGGATTCGTGAGGTGAGCGACCTCTCCGCTACGCGCCCCGCTCACGCGACGCATATTCGCGTGGGGTGATCCCCGTGAGCGACTTGAACTCGTGAATCATGTGCGACTGATCGTAGTAGCCCAGCTCGTACGCCACCTGCGCCGCGCTCGGTGCTTTTTGCGCGCCCCGCGGCACGCGGCCCGACCTCGAAACGGCATCACCGTCGCCGCCTTTGCCATCGACTCCATCGAGCCATCGGGTCAGCCGCGTCATCCGAATCACGCGATCGAGCTCCTTCGGCCCGATGCCAACGTGCACTTTGAATTGCCGCGTCAGGTGCTGACGGGTCACGCCCAACGCATCGGCGAGCTCGCCAACGCGCAATGGCGTGTCGGTCCGCAGGATGCGATCGACGCCACCGAGCACCAGCGGGTGGCGTGGTACGACGTGCGCCATGCGCCGAAGGAGCGCGCGCTCGAGCTCCGCCACGGCGGCCTCGGGGCGCTGCGTTTTGAGCGAGGCGAGGCGCTCCTCGACGCCGCGCATGCCGGGCAACACCTCGTCGAGCTCGACGTGGCGATCGGTGAGCTCGTCGAGCGGTGTACCGAGAAATGCGAATGCTCCGCCCGGACGGAAGCGAACGGCCACGATGTGTTGGGGCTCGGCGCTCGCGACCACGATGGCGCGGGTCATCGTTCCGACAATTAGCGCCAAAGGCGCGTCGTGGAGATAAAAGAGAATATCAACGCACCCGTCCGGTAGGACACGCTGCGCGGGTATTTCAGCTGCGCGCGCGATTTTCGTCCAGAATCGGTCTACATAAGGCTCAAGTGTAGGGGTGGGCAGATACTCGCGGTACACGGTCTTCTTGCTGTGCGAAAAGGTACGAGGCAAACGTGAGGCCGACACCCCTCTAGGTCGAGGGTATTGCCTGCCAAAAGCGGGATAGCTCAAACGATGGTGTATCATTCAGGGTCCCCGGATGCAGAACGACGCGCCCAACGATCGGCGGCAGACGACCGTCTCAGGTGAGACGGAAGGCGAATCCGGGGAGCCGACCGCGCCGACCTTGCGCCCGGGTGAGACGTTCGCCGATCGGTATCACCTGGAGGAGCGGGTCGGCTCGGGCGGCATGGGTGAGCTCTTTCGCGCCTTCGATACGCGCCTGCAGCGGCGCGTGGCGCTCAAGGTGCTCCGTCGCGATGGCAGCGCGGGGACCGGACAGGGTGGAACGACGCTCTCCGAGCCCTCTGCTCGCATCTTGCGCGAGGCGCGTGCGGCGGCGGCGCTCAACCACTCCAACGTGGTGGCCATTCACGACGTCGGCGAGCGCGATGGCGTGCCGTTCATCGCGATGGAGTACGTCAAAGGCAAATCGCTGCGCGCCTTCGTGGGCGCGCCGGTCCCTTCCTACGAGACGCGGCTGGAGTGGGTGATCGACGTGGCCCGCGCGCTGGCGGCGGCGCACGATCGCGGGCTGGTGCACCGCGACGTCAAGCCGGACAACGTGATGATCCGCGACGACGGCATGGTCAAGGTGCTCGACTTCGGCATCGCGCGCTATTACCACCCGACCCCCGATAGCGCCCAGGAGCTGCGCACGCAGTCGCTCTTGAACGAGTCGGGCGAGCGCGGGACGAGCGATGTGCCGCGCGTGCTCGGCACCCCCGGGTACATGGCGCCCGAGCAAATTCGGGGCGACGCGTGCGACGGCCGCGCGGATCAATTTGCGTGGGGCGTGATGGCCTACGAGCTGTTCGGCGGGCAGCTGCCGTGGCCCTCGGACCGCGGTCCCTTTTACGTCATGACGTCGGTGCTCTCCGACGAGCCCGTGCCGCTGGCCAACGTGCCGGTCTATGTCTGGCGCGTCATCCAGCGCGCGCTCGAAAAGAAGGCGCAGGATCGGTTCCCGTCGATGCACGAGCTGGTGGCCGCGTGCGGCGCGCGCACGCCGCAGGGCATCGGGCCGCCCTTCGCCGGCGACGTGAGCAACCTGTTGGCGGCGGCCACGGGCGAGGCTCAGGTCGTCGACCCCCTCCTCGTTCAGCGGGAGGTGCCGACGGGGCCCAAGAGCAAACCGCGTGGCTTCTCTCGCGCGTCGCGCGCCATCGCCCTCGGGCTTGTGGTGGTGGCGGCGGCCGTAACGGGGTTCTTCGTCGTTCGCTCCACCTCGAACCACGGCTCAGGGGCGGAGAGTACGAGCGCGCAGCCTCCGCCCCACCCCACGCCCCCGGAGTCGCCCATCACGCCGGTGGTGGCGCTGCGCCTCTCGCCCACGTGCAGCCGCGCCGCCGACGCGCCGTTTCGCGAGGGCCTCACCGCCATGCGCGAGGCGACGTGGGAGCTCGCGCTGCCGGCGTTCGAGCGGGCGGCGTCGGCCGATCCCGCGTGCCCCGAGCCGCAGCTGCAGCGGCTCATCGCGGGTTATTTCCGCTACAGCATCACCAAGGAGCGCGAGCAGTTCCGAAGGGTGAACTCGATGCGCGACGCCCTCGGCGAACGCGATCGCGTCCTGCTCGACGCCTTCGCGCCGCTGGTCGCCGCCGAGCCGGCCGATCGCGAGGAGGCCGCGCGCCGCTTGGTGGCCGCCACCGCGCGCTACCCGCTCGACGCGCAGATGCTCACGGTCGCCTCCGTGTTCGCCTCCTTCGCGGCGCACGACGCGCACGCCGTCGAGCAGTGCTACGAGCTCGGCCGGCGCGCGACGGAGATCGATCCCAGGGACGCCGATGGATGGCAGCAGATGGCCGTCGCGCTGGCGCGGCTCGGGCGGCTCGACGAGGGCATGGCCGCCCTCGACAAGTGCCTCGAGGTGGCGCCCGGCTCCGGCGATTGCTTGGAGGATCGCATCCGCATCTTGCGCTTGCGCGGCCAGTGTGCGGAGGCCAGCGCGGCCGCGCGCCGATGGCTGGTCAACGTGCCGAGCAGCTACAGCGCGTACCGGCACTTGGCCAACGCGCTCGCCTCCGAGGGGGCGCCCTCCGAGACCGTGCAGGTCGCGCTGGAGCAGTTCCGAAACCACTCGCCCTCCGAGACGCGCGAGGCCAATTATCTCTACCACCGTTCGCGCTTGGAGGCCTTGAACGGCAACTTCGTGGAGGCCGAGAAGTTCAACGACCAACTGGGCGCGCTCTGGCAGGACTCGGTCAGCGCGTACGATCACGTGCGCGCGTCGATGGCCTTGATCGACATTCTGAACGAGACGGGGAGGCGCGCCCGCGCGGTCCCCATCGCCGAGCAGTTCTTCCGCCGGCGCGACGCGTGGACCGAAGGCTTCTGGAGCTCGACCGCCCTGGAGCCCATCGTGCTCGCGACCTTGGTGGAGGGCGGCACCATTTCGCGCGAGCGCTGGAGCGAGCTCACCTCGGCCTGGGAAAAGCGCGCGGCCCCCTTCTTGAGCCGAACGTGGGGCCTGCGCTGGGGTTCCGTGGAGTGGTCCCGTGCGGTGGCCGTCGACGCGTGGAAGACGCGCCCGCCGCCAGGCCCCGCCGCCGGCTCGCTCGAGCAGCCCATGTCGCTGCGCAGCCTCTCGGACATCTTGGAGGGGCACGCCGCGCTCATGGCGGGGGAGTATGCGCAGGCCATCCAGCTCCTGGAGCCGGCGACCAAGAGCTGCGACGATCTCGAGGAGCCGTTCGCCAGCACCCGCGGCCATCTCTGGCTCGGCCGCGCGCGCGAAGGCCTGGGGGACAGGGCCGGCGCGTGTGCGGCTTATGCCGATGTGGTGAAGCGATGGGGCGATGCCAAGCCGCGCTCGTCCACCGCCGAGGAAGCCAAGCGCCGCCAAAGGGCGCTCGGCTGCGCGCGCTGAGCGACCGAGACGTCAGTGGGCGAGCCAGCCGCCGTCCATGGTGAAGGCCGCGCCGGTGATCGACCACGCCTCCTCGCTGCAAAGGAACGCGACGGCAGCCGCCACGTCCTCCGGCTCGATGAGGCGCTTGACGGCGTTGCGCACGAGCAGCACCTGCTCGAGCACCGCCTCCTCCGTGATGTTCGCCAGCCGCGCCTGATCGGCGATCTGCCGATCGACCAGCGGCGTTCGAACGTACGACGGACACACGGCGTTGACGGTCACATTGGTGGCCCGCCCTCCCGCTTCGAGCGCCACCGTCTTGGTGAGCCCCATGAGCCCGTGCTTCGCCGCCACGTACGCCGATTTGTACGGCGATGCGATGAGGCCGTGCACGGAGCTCACGTTGATGATGCGCCCCCAGGAGCGCTCGTACATGCCCGATACCAGCGCGCGGATCAGGAGGAAGGGCGCGGTCAGCATCACCGCCTGGATCAAATCCCACGCGGCCGGATCGAACCGCTCGACGGGGGCGACGCGCTGGATGCCGGCGCTGTTCACCAGCACGTCGACCTCGCCCGCCTCCCGCGCCAGCTCGAAGACCTGCTCGCGGCGGCTCAAGTCGGCCGGGAGCGCGCAGGCGTTCGGGATCTCGGCCGCGGCGCGGGTCAGCGCCTCGCCCGGCAGATCGCAGAGGAGCAGCACGGCCCCGCGGGCCGCGAGCTCGCGGGCCACGGCGAGACCGATGCCCGACGCCGCCCCCGTGACGAGGACGCGCCGGCGATGCAACGAAGATAGGCGCTGGGCGGCGGGCATCACGGCTGCTCCACGGAGGCTTGGGGAACGATGCGAGGCGCGTCCGAAGGCGCATCCGGGGGCGGATCGAGGGTGGCCGTCTCCGACGCCAGATAGACGGCGACCACGGTGATGGCGGCCAGGATCATCATGTACACGGCGACACCCCACCATGCGCCGCCCGCCGCGCGCAGCAAGCTCGCCGCGATCATCGGCGAGAGCCCGCCGGCCAGCACCGACGCCAGCTGGTAGCCGAGCGACGCTCCGCTGTAGCGCACCCGCGCGCCGAACAGCTCGGAGAAGAAGCTCGCCTGCGGCCCGTACATGGCGGCGTGCCCCACGGAGACGCCGAGCACGATGGCGCACCAGAGGAGCTCGGGCCGCGCGGTGTCGACCAAGAAGAAGAACGGACAGGCGAAGAGGAACGAGAACGCGGCGCCGAACATGTAAACGGGCCTTCGACCGAACCGGTCCGAGAGCATCCCAAAGAGCGGAATCGCCGCCAGATCCAGCGCCGACGCGAGCAGCACCCCCGTGAGCACCGTCTGCCGATCGAGCTTCACGTGCTCGGTGGCATAGGCCAGCACGAAGGTCGTATAGATATAAAAGAACGCATTTTCGGCGAGGCGCGCGCCCATGGCGAGCAGCACGCTGCGTTTGTACTTGGAGAGCACCTCCAAGATGGGCAGCTTCGCCTCGAGCTTCTCCTCTTTGATGCGCGCGAAGGCCGGGCTCTCCACGATCTGAAAGCGAATGAACGCCCCCACGCCGACCAAAAGGATGCTGAACAGGAACGGAACGCGCCATCCCCAGGCGAGGAAATCCGCCTCTGGCATCTTCGAGACCAGGGAAAATGCGCCCGTCGACAAGAGCAAACCCGCCGGCGCCCCCGTCTGCGGCCAGCTGCCGTAGAACCCGCGCTTGTTCTTGGGCGCGTGTTCCACGGCCATGAGGACCGCGCCGCCCCACTCGCCGCCGAGCCCGAAGCCCTGCAGGAGCCGCAGGCCCACCAGGATGATGGGCGCGGCGACGCCGATGCGGTCGTACGTCGGCAAGAGGCCCACGGCGAAGGTGGCGACCCCCATGATGAGGAGGGTCATGCTGAGCATCGCCTTGCGCCCGATGCGATCGCCGTAGTGCCCGAAGACGATGCCGCCCACGGGCCGCGCCACGAAGCCCACGGCGAAGGTGGCGAAGGCCAAGAGGGTCCCCATCAACGGATCGTATTTGGGGAAGAACAGCTTGTTGAACACGAGCGCCGCGGCGGTGCCGTAGAGAAAGAAGTCGTACCACTCGATGGCGGTCCCCACGAAGCTGGCGATGGCCACCTTCGAGATGGCCTCTCGGGCGGCCACGGGCTCGCGCGAGTCTCTGGAGTTGGACATGGGCGATTTCCCCTCGCTTACGGACAAGTCCCAATGACGTAATAGCCGGGGCTCACCTGCCGGAGCGACGTGACCACTCCGACGGAGAAGAGCCCCATATTCTGATTCGACCCCTTCGCGAACGCAAAACCCCACGCGACGTACGCGCGCCCGGCGATCACGTGCTCGTAGTTGTTCGCGACCGAGCAGGCCCCGGAGCCCGAATCGGGCGAGCCGGCGTCGCGGCCCGAATCGCCCGCGGCGGCGTCTCCGGCACCCGCGTCGCCCGCGCCGCCCGAGAGCGCGTCGATCATGCGGCGGACCATGGCCATTTGCGGGCCCGCGCGCTTGGCGTAGTCGGGGCTATCGTAGCCCCACCAGTCCCAGCACCCGTTGGGGTTGGTGCCGCTGGTCGGGATCGTCTGCGGATAGAGCACGACGATTCGGTTCGTGTCGGCCCATTCGTTGTATCCTGCATGCTTGTAGAATTGGTCTCCGACCGTCCCCGTCGCGTATTGCTTACATCCGTGAAAGGCGACGTGGACGCGGCACCGTGTGCCGTCGTCGCACGACTTTGGAATGTACGCGTAGCCCGTATTCGCGATACTGTGCGAAGTTGGATTGGGCAAAAAAGTACCCTGCGCGATGGAGACGAACCGGCCGCTCACGGTGGCCGCGCGCGGCGCGAGCGTGCCGTAAATCTGTGTCAGGGCCGTACCGGCGCCGTCGTAATTGCATTTGCCAATCCACGGATCGGCGGTAGTGCTACAGTTGCCGCCGTAGTCGGTGGTGGGCATCGTATGCGCGGTGCCCGGGCGGCGATTCTCGTAGCGCACGCCGCCGCTGGTGATCCAATGACGATAATAGCTTTCGAGAGCATCCATCACCGATGGAACGACGGTGGTGTCGTTCGCGCCGCCGAACAAAAACACGCGCTGCGCCGCCAAATGCGCGGGATCGTCGATGGCGCCCGCGCGGGCGAAGCGCTCGGTCGCGGCGATGGCGCGCGCCGGATCGGGCGGGGAGGGCGAGCCGCTCATGCACGCGCCGAGCGCGGTGGAGAGCGATCCCTCGGCGCAGTCGTAAGGTCCTCCGGCGAACGCCGCGGCGCCTCGGAGGATGGACGAGTAGGCCACGTGGAATTGAACCGCCATGAAGGCGCCGGACGAAAGCCCGGAGACGGATCCGCCCGTAGGTTCCATGTTCAACACCGGCAGACCACCGACTTCCGCCGACATGGCGGTGGTGCGTTCCTCGTCGAATTCATCGACGTGGGAGGTCGCACTCGAATGGCAACTCGTTGCTGCCGCAATCGCAAGGAATGCAGCGAGCGGTGGGAAGCGCAGGCGCCGTCGCTCGTTCATGCTAAAGATAATGGGTTAGGCAGAAGCGCGGGTGCGGTCGAGGACCCTTTGCGTCAAAGTAGAGGACTCATTGCGACACGGGCTCCCGTGGTGCTTCGATCGTGCATCTTTCCTTCGAGGCGACGTCATTGCGACGCGGATCTTCTCTGCTATCTGAAATGAAGGTGGTGCCAGGGTGGGTGTGAGTGGGCGACCACGAAAGGAAAGCGTGCTGCCGTCGCGTGCGAGGCTCAAGCGGTGCGCTCGAATCAACGGGCTGGAAAATCGGCTGCGGCGCGCCGAGGAGCGTCTTGCGCTCGCGCGCGCCGAGGCCGAGGCCATGCAGCACGCCTCCCGCCGCTTTCAAGAAACGGGAATCATTGGAGTTCTCTATTGGAGAAGCGACGGCGCCATCACGTATTCGAATGATGCTTATCTCGACATGCTTGGATATACACGCGAGGAGTTCGAAAGAGACGGGCTCGACTGGCGCAAGCTCACGCCGCACGAATTCGCGGGGACCGATGTTCAGGCATTCATCGAGATGAACGAACGCGGTTATTGCAGACCGTATGAAAAGGCTTACCGGGCCAAAGACGGCCGCATCGTGCCCATTCAAATTGGCTCGGCCTTTTGGGAGGGAAGCAAGGAAGGTGGCGTTTGCTGGGTGCTCGATATCAGCGAACGCAAGCGGGCCGAGGCGGAGCGCGATTGTTTGCTCGCGGCCGAGCAATGCGCGCGCCGCGAGGCGGAGTCGGCCAATGCGGCGAAGGACCAATTCTTGGCGGTGGTCTCGCACGAGCTGCGCACGCCGCTCACGGCGATCTTGGGCTGGGCCAAGCTGCTTCGAGCCGGCCCCGTTTCGCCCGAGATGCGCGAGCGCGCGCTGGCGACCATCGAGCGCAACGCGCAGCTGCAGGCGCGGCTCATCGACGACATCCTCGACGTGTCGCGCATCATCGCCGGCAAGCTCGTACTGGACGTGAGCTCGGTGCCGGTGGCCGACGTCGTGCACGCGGCCGCCGACTCCTTGCGACCCTCGTACCGCGAGAAGAAGGTCGACTTGTGGGTCGAGATCGAGCCGGAGCTGCCCTTCATTTTGGCGGACGCCAACCGGCTCCAACAGGTCATTTGGAACTTGGTGCAGAATGCACTGAAATTCACGCCGGCCGGCGGGCATGTGCACGTTCGTGCCTTTCGAAGCGGCGACACCGAGCTGTCCATCGAGGTCACGGACACGGGGCAGGGCATCAAGCCCGAGTTCCTACCGCGCCTGTTCGAGCGGTTTCAGCAAGCGGATACCTCGGCCACCCGCGTGCATCGCGGCCTGGGCCTGGGGCTCGCCATCGTCGATCAGCTGGTGGCGCTCCACGGCGGTAGCGTGCGCGCCGAGAGCGATGGCATGGGTCGTGGGGCCAAGCTTTGCGTGCGACTTCCCATCGGCCCGGTCTCGTCGATGCGCCGGGTGGCCCGTGCGTCCAAGGGGCCGCAGGTGCTCGGCCAGCGGCTCGACGATATGCACGTGCTGGTGGTCGACGACGAGCCGGACATTCGGGAGCTGATCGCCCAGATCTTAAGCGACCACGGCGCGAATGTGGTGCTGGCGTCGTCGGTGGCGGAGGCGATCGATCTAGCCCATCGCCATCGCCTCGATGCCATCTTGAGTGACATCGCCATGCCGCAAGCGGATGGTTTCGAGTTGGTGCGAAGGCTGAAGAGCGTCGATGGGTCGAATGGAAGGTCGCCTGCCATGTGCGCGGTGACCGCCATGGCGAGCCCGCTCGATCGCGAGCGCATCGCCGCCGCGGGCTTCGACGCCGTGCTGTCCAAGCCGGTCCTGCCCGAGAGACTGTTGGAAATCGTTTACCGTCTCACCCGGGTGGAGCCGCCTCCCTCGGTTCAGCGGCGCGCGTGGATGGCCTCGAGCAGCGCGCGCGCCTCGTCGCGTCGGTAGGAACCGTACGTTCCGTCGGCGAACGGCGCGAGCGCGGTCGCGGCCTCGGCGCGCCGGCCCAGCTTGATGAGAACGATGGCGCGATTGAAGCGGGCCTCGGGGGCGAAGCGGCCATTGGGGGAGGCGTTCAAGTACGCGTCCCACGAGCTCAAGGTTGCGGCCAGCGATGCGGGGCTCGCGGGGCCGAAGTGCAGCGCATGGGCGCGTCGGTACAGCGCATCAGCGGGATCGGGGGGCAGATCGGGCGCTGCGTTGCCCGCCGGAACGGCGGCGTTCGCGTTCGGGGCGGACGCGGGCTCCGCCATCGGGTTCACCTTCGCCGCGGGGTTGGCTCGTGGGGCTGCCGGCTCGGGGAGCGTGCTGACGGCGGGCGGCATCGGGAGCGCCGCGGCGGCCGCCGACTGCGATGCGGCCGACTGCGATGCGGCGATGGCGCCGCCGGACGAGGCGGTCGACGCCGACGCGCGGTGCCCCGCGGTGGGCCGCGATGGAGCCGTTGCCAGGCGAGCCTGCGGAGCCGGATCGACCTTGTCGGTCATGTGCGCGGGCACGGGCGGAGGATTGACCGCCGGCGCCGTTTGGGGTTGAAGCTTCGGCGCATCGGCGGGCGCAGGCGCCTCGGTCGCCACGGGGAGCCCAGGCGCGTCCTCCGGCGCGGGCGCTCGCTCCGCGGCAGGCGCTGCGACCTTGGCCGGGCGCGGATTTCCATGCGGCGCGTGCTCGGGCGCCGGTGCGGCGGGCGCGGGGTGCAGCACTTCGACGACGGCGTGGAAGATGGGCGTCAGTTTCCCCGACGCGGCCGCGAAGGCCGTGGAGGTGGCGAGGGTGGCGGCGATGGGGAGGAGAAAGGCGCGCGTTCGAAACGACCTCCGTTTCTCCTTGGCGACGCTCCACTGGATGCGCCGGAGGGTCACCATCGGATCCGCGGGCGGCGCGGGCAGCTCTTCGCGCATGGCGCGGGTCGCTCGCAGGAGCAGATCGTCTGCCTCTTCTTCTTCGTGAATCATGTGTGGCCCCCTGCGCTCAAGAGCTCGCGAAGCTTTCGTTTGGCGTAGAAGACGCGCGTGCGCACCGTGGCCTCGGCGGTGCCGAGGATGGTCGCGACTTCGGCGGCGGGGCGGCCTTCGACTTCGCTGAGGACGAAGGTGGCCCGATGATCGTGGCTGAGTTGGTCGAGCGCATGCTGGAGAATGCTGGCGAGCTCGCGACGGGATGTGTCGCGCTCCGGATCGTCCGAGTCTTTCTGCGGGATGACCGCGAGCTTCGACATGGCGCTCCGGCGCCGGATGGCGGAGCGCACATGGTGTCGGGAGCAATTGACGGCGATCGAAAAGAGGAGCCCCTCGAGCGATCCTTCGCCGCGGAAGCGGGCGATGGAGGCGGGCAGGGCGACGAACACATCGTGAACCAGATCTTCCGCCACCGAATCATCGCCCAAGAAGCGGTAGGCGAAGGCGCGCAGCCGCGCGTGGTAGCGCATGTAGACGTCGGCGAGGGCCGAAGGCTCGCCTCGCTTGAGCCGGGCTACATCGGCCGCATCGGGATCTTCAGGTCGGTCCTGGTGGGTGGCCAACGACAAATCGACTTGGGCGGATTGATAGGTGCCGACGCGCATCATGCCAACGTTCGAATGTCCTCGAGGGCTAGTGCCCGCAACGGCTAGGACGTTCATGGCGGTCCGTCGATTTAGTACATCAACTGAGCGCCACCGCTGAACACGGGGCGGAAACGTACATCATTGTCACCTTTGTTGTCGACCTGAACGTCCAGACCGCCGCCGGCGAACAGGCCCAGGTGGTTGGCGAGCTCGATCCCGGCGATCAGGCGGGCCTGGTAGTCGTTGAAGTTCTCCGTCTTCTTTTCGGAGATGCGGTACATGTTGGCCGAGCCGAGGTCGATGTCGAAGTAGACGGGCTGGAGCACCGGCAGGTGCAGGCCGAGGTTGACGCCGGGCCCCATGAAATCCGTGCCCCGCTCGTGCGCATACGTGCCGCGCACCACCGCGTACGTGTACTTGGTCGCGTACTTGATGCCCACGTTCGCCAGGCCGTGGTTGCTCGACCAGGCGATGGCGCCGATGCGACCGGTGCGCGAATAGTTGAAGATGCCGACCTGCGCGCCGTCCACGTCGTCGGCGATGTTCACCACGCCGAACTGCAGGCCTTTGACCTGGCCGCCGATGTTCACCACGCCGAACTGCGTGCCGCGAACGTCGCCCGCGATGTTCACCGGCGCCATTTGCATGCCCTCCACCCCGTCCGGTGCGATGGCCGTGATGCCCGCGAGCTGCGCGCCGTACAGCTTGCGCTTCGTGTACGCGAAAATGCCCGCGAGCTGCGCGCCGCTCACGTCCTCACCGCTGTAAGTTCCGATGCCGCCCATCTGCGCGCCGCCCACGCCGCCCTTGCCGGCGTACGCGCCGATGCCGCCCATCTGCACGCCGCGGAGCTCTTCGCCGCCGTACGCCGCGATGCCGCCCATTTGGAGGCCGTTCACCGATCCATCGACCTGCCCCAGGATGCCGCTCATCTGCAGGCCATCGAGCTCGCCGATGCGGCCGTAAAGTGCATCCATCGCGAAGGGGGTGCGCACGTCGGGCCTGCCGAAGTTGGTGGCGATCGGGTACACGAGCGACACCACCAAGGGGTGGAAAGGCCGATCCATCGCCGGCTTCGCGCCTTCTTTTTGCGCGCCCTCGGCGTTTTGCGCATCTTGCGCCGCCGCGGGGGGCGGGGCGGTCAAGGTGAGCAGCGCGTCGGTCTGGTTGGTGACCAAGTTTTCGGCCAAGAGCGACGCGGTATCGAGCACCGCGGCCTTGTTGGCCGCTTGCACCGTGCGCTCCACGTCGCGCCCCTTTCCATCGCGGTAATTGATGGTGACGAGGGTGTCCTTGATCCGCACCACCAGCTCCGGGCGATGCGGATCGCTTGCAGCGCCGGGCGCCACCAAGGTCGTTCGAACCTTTTCGCTCAGCGCGGCGCGAACGCGCTCGGGCGCCTCGTCACCTTGGACTTGCAGGGCGATCGGTGCGTCGTTGCCGCTCGGCGGCGCTGCAAAGACGGGAGTCGAAAACGAAATCAGAAGAAGCGCGAGGAGAAGAGCACGAGCGAACGACATGCCTTGAGGTGCCCGCTCGTCCGACTTCGTTCACGCTCCGTACGCGATCGGTCACGATTCTTTTTGCGCCGTCGCCGTCGCCGTCGCCGTCGCCGTCGCCGAACCGAGCCGGACGAGCACCTGGCCTGTCGCGACTTGATCGCCCGCGCGCACGTTCACCTCGTGCACGGTGCCCGCGATGGGCGCGGCGAACTCCAGCTCGAGCTTCATCGCCTCCACCACCACCAGCACATGGCCCTTCTCGACCTCGTCCCCTGGCGCGATCCCGACCCGCACGATCTTGCCATCCATATGCGCGCGGACGATCCCATCCGCGCCCGGGGCGGCGGCCTCCGCCGGGCGGTAGGTGCGGTCGGCGTACGTCTCGGTCACGCCTTCGGCGTCGAGCCAGAGCGCATCTCCATGCCACGCATAACGGGCGACCTTCTGCACGGCGCCCACGGCATAGCGCAGCGAGCTTCCATCGGCGCGCACGGCGTGCACCTCCACCGGCGCCGCGTCGCGCACGGTCACGCGGTAGCTCTCGGGTCCGAGCGGGGTCAAGGTGAGGGCCGTGTCCTGCCCTTGGCACCCGAGGGTGAGCGCCGTGGCCATCGGCAAGGTGCTCTGCCAGCCGAGCAGCGACGCCGCCTCGAGCTCGCGGCCCTCGGTGAGGCGAAGGCCATCGTCCACCACGATCACCACCGCCGCGAGCGCCGCATGCACCGCGGGCACGGCGGCGGCCGTCATCTCGGGGTGCTGCCCGAGGAAATCGGTGGCCGCGCGACCTTCGGCGAACGGCTCCGAGCCCACGATGCGCGCCAGGAAATCGCGGTTGGTGGCGACGCCGAACAAGGTCGTGTCGGCGAGGGCCCGGAGCAAGCGATCGCGCGCGCCCGTGCGATCCGTTGCGTGGGCAACGATTTTGGCCTGCATGGAGTCGTAGAAGGGCCCGATGACCGCGCCCGTCTCCAGGTGCGTGTCCACGCGGACGCCTTCGCCCTCGGGGGCGCGCCAGCGGAGCACGGTGCCCGTCTGCGGAAGGTAGCCCTTGGCGGGATCCTCGGTGCAGAGGCGCACCTCGATGGCGTGCCCGCGCCGGCGCGCCAGGATGGCGTCTTGATCGAGGGGCAGCGGCTCGCCGCGCGCGATCAAGAGCTGCCACGCCACCAAGTCGACGCCGTAGACGAGCTCCGTGACCGGGTGCTCCACCTGCAGCCGCGTGTTCATCTCCAGGAAGTAGAAGCGCCCGTCGCGGTCGAGCAGAAACTCCACCGTGCCGGCGCCCACGTAATTCACCGCCTTGGCCGCGCGAACGGCCGCCGCGCCCATGGCCGCGCGCAGGGGCTCGTCGACGGCCGGGCTGGGGGCCTCCTCGACCACCTTTTGGTTCCGCCGCTGGATGGAGCAGTCGCGCTCCCCGAGGTGCACCACATGGCCGTGCCGATCGCCGAAGACCTGAATCTCCACGTGCCGCGCGCCCACGATGGCCTTCTCGAGCAAGAGCTCACCGCTGCCGAAGGCGCTCTCCGCCTCCGAGCGCGCCGCCCGCAGGCTCTCGGCGAGCGACGACGCATCGTGCACGAGCCGCATGCCGCGACCTCCGCCGCCGGCGGCCGCCTTGACCATGATGGGAAATCCGATCGACGTCGCGGCATCGAGCAGCGACGCGTCGGAGGCGTCCGCGCCTTGGTAGCCGGGGATGCACGGCACGCCCGCCTCGATCATGCGCGCCTTGGCCGCGCTCTTGTTTCCCATCGCCTCGATGGAGCTCGGGTCGGGGCCGATGAAGGTCAGGCCCGCGTCCACCACGGCGCGCGCAAACTCGGCGCGCTCGGAGAGAAAACCGTACCCCGGGTGCACGGCGTCGGCCTCGGCTCCCTTCGCCGCATCGAGCAGCCGCGGAATGGACAAGTACGACTCGGCGGCGGGCGGCGGGCCGATGCGCACGGCGCGATGCGCCTCGCGCACGTGGAGCGAGTGGCGGTCGGCGTCGCTGTAGACGGCGACCGTCTCGTAGCCGAGGGCGCGCGCGCCGCGGAGCACGCGCACGGCAATTTCGCCGCGGTTGGCGACGAGGATCCTACGAAACCGCTTCGTCATGGTTCTTCTCCTCGCTTTCAGAGCCGCGCGACGCCGTAGCTCGTGGGTTGGAGCGTTCGCGCCCGCGCCTCGTCGCAGATCGAGAGCACGTAGGCGAGCACTTTGCGCGTGTCGCGCGGATCGATGATGCCATCGTCGAACAGGCGCGCGCTGGTGACGAACGCGTGCGACTCCGTCTCGAACTGCGACACGATGGTGCTCTCGATGGCCGAGAGCATCCCCTCGTCCGACTCGTCGAACACTTTCCCCGCGCGCTTCCACTTCTCCCGGGTGACGATGCTCATCACCTTGGCCGCCTGCTCGCCCCCCATGACCGCCGTGCGCGCGTTGGGCCACGAGAAGATGAACGCCGGCCCGAAGCCGCGCCCGCACATGCCATAGTTCCCCGCGCCGAAGCTGCCGCCCACCACGATGGTGATCTGCGGCACGTGCGCGTTGGCCACGGCCTGAATCATCTTGGAGCCGTGCTTCACGATGCCGCCGCGCTCGGAGGCCGAGCCCACCATGTAACCGGTGGTGTTCATCAAGTACACGATGGGCAAGTTGCTCTGGCAACAGAGCTGGATGAACTGGCCCGTCTTGGTGGACCCCTGCACCGTGATGGGCCCGTTGTTGCCGACCACCCCCACGCGCACGCCGGCGATGGTCGCGTGCCCGCAGATGGTCTGCCGATCGTATTCTCCCTTGAACTCGACGAACTCGCTCGCGTCGACCACGCGCGCGATGATCTCGCGGCAGTCGACCGGCTTTCGGTAGTCCACCGGGACCACCCCGCACAGCTCGTCGGGGTCGTAGAGCGGGGCCTTCACGGCGCGCGGGGGGCGAGGGGGGAGCCCGTCGTTCCAGCCGATGCCGCGCATCACGTCGCGCGCGATGCGCAGGGCGTCGGCGTCGTCCTCGGCCAGAAACTCGCCGGTGCCCGCGATCCGCGTGTGCATCTCGGCGCCGCCCAGATCTTCGTCGAGCGCGACCTCGCCGGTGGCGGCCAGGAGGAGCGGCGGGCCGGCGAGGAACACCTTGGCGCGCCCGCGCACCATGATGACGTAGTCCGAGAGCCCCGGCATGTACGCGCCGCCCGCGGTCGACGATCCATGCACCACCGTGATCTGCGGGATGCCGGCCGCCGACGCCCTGGCCTGGTTCGCGAACGTGCGCCCGCCGGGGATGAAGATCTCCGACTGGTAGAGCAAGTTGGCGCCGCCCGACTCCACGAGGGAGACGGCCGGGAGCTTCTGCTCGAGGGCGATCTCCTGCGCCCGCAGCGCTTTGTGGAGGCCCATGGGCGCGATGGTGCCGCCCTTGATGGCCGAGTTGCTCGCGGTCACGATGCAGCGTACGCCCGAGACATAGCCGATGCCGATGATCATGTTGCCGCCGGCGAGCGCGCCGTCGCGGTCGTCGTGCATCTTGTAGCCGGCGAGGGTGGAGAGCTCGAGCCAAGGGCTGCGCCGATCGAGCAGGCGCATGATGCGCTCGCGCGGCAGGAGCTGTCCGCGCTTGACGTAGTTCTTGCGCTTGCTCTCCTCTTCCGCGCGGCCCTTGGCCTCGATGGCGCGAAGCTCGGCGACGAGGCCCAGCATGTCCTCGCGGTTCTTGGCGAAGGCCGCGCCGCGGGTGTCCACGGTGGAGCAGAGGACCGTCATGACCTGCTCCTCGGCGTAGTTTTCGGGTTTCGCGCACCCCGCGCGCTTGGTACACGGCGCGGGGCTTTGGGTGCTGCCCCGAGCTCGAGCGCTCGGATCCAGAGCGTTGTCAGTGCCACGATCGCCTCCTCTTCATGAAAAGCCTGCCGCCGCGGGCGGCGCACCTTCGGTTGGTCGAGACCGAACGCGAAATAACAGAACTCGTGCACCATCCCGGCGAGGATGTTCGCGGAGAGCGCGGCAGATACGTCGTTGGGGGTGAGCCCTGCGCGCTGCAGCCTGCGGATGGATCGCTCGACCCGCGCGATGAACGTGGCGCGCGCCTCCTCGTACATGGCGCGCAACGTGGGGTCGGAGAGGGTCTGATGTTGCACGAGCGCCAGGATGCGCGCGTTCTTCTGGTACGCATGCACGTACGCGCGGTTGCCGGCCTCGATGCGCGCCCGCGGATCGGCGCCCACGTCGGGCGGCAGCGGGGGGATGAGCTCGTGGAAGAGCGCGCCGGCCACCTCGCGCAGGAGCTCCTCCTTCGAGTCGAAGTACGTATAGAACGAGCCCACGGCGACACCCGCCTCGTTGGCGATGTCGACGATGCGCGCCTCGAGGACCCCGCGCGCCTCGAAGACGCTCCGGGCCGCGGCCACGAGCTTTCTTCGCGTGCGCTCGGCGCGCCGTGAGAGGGGATCCGGCTTTGGGGGCGTGGTCGGGGGCATCGTTTTGAATTTGAATTCAAATTCAAAAAATGTTTAGCATGCGAAATAAAAAGGAGCAACGTACATGGCCACGCAGGGCAAGCGTCCGATTCGAATCGCGAACGCCTCGGGTTTTCTTGGCGATCGCGCCAGCGCTCTTCGCGAAATGGTCGAGGGCGGCCCGGTCGACGTCATCACCGGCGATTACCTGGCCGAGGTCACGATGCTCATCCTGGGCAAGCAGCAGGCGAAGGATCCATCGGCCGGCTATGCCGCGGCGTTCCTTGCGCACCTGGGGCCCGCGCTGAAGACGGTGCTCGCGAAGGGCGTCAAAATCGTGGTCAACGCGGGCGGGCTCCACCCCACGGGCCTCGCCAACGCCGTGCACGCGCTCGCGCAACGCATCGGCGTCTCGCCGCGCATCGCCACCGTGCACGGCGACGATCTGCGCGGGCGCCTCGCGGCGTTGATGGCCGAAGGCGAAGCGTTCGCCAACCTCGAAACGGGCCAGCCCTTGCCGCAGGATCCCTCGTTCGTGCGCACCGCCAACGCGTACCTCGGCGCGTGGGGCATCGTGCGCGCGCTCCAGGCGGACGCCGACATCGTCCTTTGTCCGCGCGTGACCGATGCGTCGCTGGTGGTGGGCGCGGCGGCGTTCTGGCACGGCTGGCAAAGGGACGACTGGGACGCGCTGGCGGGCGCCGTCGCCGCGGGCCATGTGATCGAGTGCGGCACGCAGGCGACGGGCGGAAACTATTCGTCCTTTCGCGCCCTCGAAGATGGGCCTCTGCACCCGGGCTTTCCGCTGGCCGAGATCGACGCCGACGGGAGCAGCGTGATCACGAAGCACCCCGGCACGGGCGGTCGGGTGACGGTGGGCACCGTGACCGCGCAGCTCGTGTACGAGGTGGAGTCGCCGCGTTATCCGAACCCCGATGTGATCACGCACCTCGACACGATTCGGCTCGAAGAGGCGGGGCCCGATCGCATCGCGCTGCGCGGCGTACGCGGATCGCCGCCGCCCGACACCACCAAGGTCGCCATCACCACGCGCGGCACCTTCCGCAACGAGATGATCCTGGGCGCGGTGGGCCTCGACGTGGACGCGAAGTTCGATCTCTTCGAGCGCGCCGCGCGGGCGGTCCTCGCCAAGACCTCGGCCACCGTCCTGTTCCAGCGCATCGGATCGGCGAAGCCCGATGCGAGGTCACAAGACGAAGCCACGGCCTTTTTGCGCGTGGTCGCGTCGTCGGACGATGAAGCCGCCGTGGGGCGCGCCTTCTCGGGCGCGTTGGTCGAACTGGGGCTCTCGAGCTATCCGGGGCTCTTCATGTTGGCGGCGCCCGGTCCTGCGTCGGAGACGGGCGGCTACTGGCCCGCCAAGGTTCCGCAGTCGCGGCTCGAGCACAAGGTGACCCTCCCCGATGGAAGCGTGGAGGCCATCGCGCTGCCGCCCGTCATGAATCGGCCCGGGGCGGGCGAACGCGCGGCGCCCGTCGCGGACGATGTGCGAACGCCGGACGATGCACGTGCCGTGGACGATGCGGGCACCACGGACGATGTGCGCACCACGGACGATGCGGGCACCACGGACGATGCGCGCACCACGGAAGATGCGCGCACCACGGACGATGGACGCACCGCGGACGATGCACGCGCCGCGGACGATGCGGGCACCACGGACGATGCGGGCACCACGGACGATGCGCGCACCGCGGAAGATGCGCACACCGCGGAAGATGCGCACACCGCGGAAGATGCGCACACCGCGGACGGTGCACGCGCGACGGAGGATGCGCACCCGGCTCGAAACAGCGCGAATTCCGCGCCCGCGCCCTCGTCGTGCCGTGTTCCGCTTGGAACGGTCGCCGACGCGCGCTCCGGCGACAAAGGGAGCGACGCCAATGTTGGTATCTGGGTTCATTCCGATGCTGCATTTGCGTGGCTTCGTGCCATGCTCACGGTGGAGCGTTTTCGCGAGCTCCTCCCCGAGGCGCGCGATCTTACCGTCGAGCGCTACGAGCTTCCCCATTTGCGGGCGCTGAACTTCGTCGTGCGCGGTCTGCTCCGCGGCGGCGCGACGGCCACCACGCGCCTCGATCGCCAGGCCAAGTCGCTCGGTGAGTTCTTGCGCGCGCGCGTCGTGGACGTCCCCGCGTCCCTCGTGCCCATGCACCGCACCGAATCGAAGCAATCGCCATAGAACTCCGCAGTACGAGGCGTATGCTCATGAGGGTCATGAGCAAGGCGCCCACCAACCTGGCGTCGATGGCGCGCGGCGTGCTCCGTTGGGCGAGTGAGCACGGCATCGCCGAAGACGAGCTCCTGCGCACCGTGCCCATCGATCGCAGCGCGCTCGATGGAAACCATTCGCGCATCCCGCGCGATGCGCACGTGCATCTCTGGCGCAGCCTGGAGATCCTGTTCGACGATCCGGACTTCGGCGTGAACCACGCCGAGACGATCATGCAACCGGCGTCGCTCGGGGTCGTTGGCTTGCTCTCGATGACCAGCGCCACCGTCGGCGAGAGCGTTCACCGCGCCACCACCTACAGCCGCATCCTCAAGCCCGATATCCGCTCGCGCGCGTATTTTACCGATCGGTACATCGTGGTGGAGATCGAGACGCAAGAGGGCTCCCCGCGCTCGGTCGCCGACTGTTCGCTCCTCGCGTATCTTCTTTTTCTGCGCCGCTGGTCGGGCCACGACTTTCCGGCGCGCGAGGTCTACTTCCAGCACCCGCGCCCCGCGCGCACCGGCGCCTACGAGCGGTGGTTTCGCTGCCCCATGCACTTCGACCACCCGTGCAACGCCATCGCCTTCGATCGCGATGTGGCGGCCCTCCCGCTCTTGAGCGCACAAGCCGATGTGGCCACCTACCTCGAGGAGCAAGCGTCCCTGCTGCTCGCCAACGCGCCGTCCGCCGCGCCCGACGAATCGAGCCTCGAATCCATCCGCGCCGCCGTTCGCGCGGGGGTCCACGAGGGCCGCGCGCACCTGACGGTCGTCGCCCGTCGCCTGGGCATCGGCCCGAGGCACCTGCAGCGCCTCCTCGCGAAGCACGACCTCGAGTACCGCACGCTCCTCGACGAAGCCCGCCACGCCACCGCGCTCCCCCTGGTCGCCGAGACGGACATGCCGTTCGAGATCATCGCCGAGCGCGTCGGCTTCACCGAGGCCCGCGCGTTCCGCCGCGCCTTCCGCAGGTGGGTCGGCGTGAGCCCCTCGGAGCTCCGCACCGCCCGCACCGGCCGGCGCGGCGTGAACGCGTAGCGGCGCAGCATGAACGCGTCGCCGCGCGCCGCGCGCCTCAGCGCGCCGCGGTCTTCGCCCCCGTCACCCAGCGCGACGTTTGAAAGGTCTGGAAGCTCTCCCAAACGGCGGGCATCGCCTTTTGGACGAGGGCGCGGAGCTCGGGGGTCAAATCCTCCGACCGCATCGGCACGCGCTTCACCGTCTCCGTATCGTACGTGCCGGCCATGCGGCCGTACTTGTAGCTCGCCTCGAGGGTGCCATCGGCGGTGAGCTTCACCTCGGGGAGGCTCGCGTTGGGCCTCGAGATGAAGAACGCGTTCTGCTCGAGCACCGGCGCTTTGCCGTTCTCACGGAAGCGCGCCTTCGACGCCAGCGCCACATAGAGCTGTTTGGCGGTGAGCTTCGCCGGATCGACCAGCTCGATGTGCGAGCTCACCACCTTCTGATACGGCTGGGCGCCGCTGGCATCGCGGTAGTTGCGCAGCCGCTCGAACTGGGCGGCGATTTGCTCGCGCTGAAAGGGGAAGTGCGTACAGCCCAGGACCACCGTGCTGATGGGCGCGGAGGCACCCTGCTTGCGGTGCGCTTCCACCAAGGTGGTGACATCGTAACGGACGTAGTTCTCCACCGAGTTGAGGCGCCATGTCCCGACCTGGTTGGGATCGCCCGCGAGCCCCGAAGCCTCGAAGCCGTAGGCCGACTTCAGCTCCGGATCGATGCTCGCCGACGTATTGCCCACGGCAGGCCCTTGGTACTTGGTGGCGCTCGCCGCCGCCGATGTGGCCGCGCTGGAGCGCACGAACGCCGGATCGCCCTCGATGGCGCCCGCGAGCCCCACGCTCCCCTGCTGCACGATCTTGGGCGCCTGCACGCCGTTGGTCTTGGAGAAGCGCTCGATCGTCTTGGGGTACGCGTTGCTCTGGCACGTGCCCACCGTGGCCATCACGGCCACCGCGCCCTGATCGCCGCGCTGCTTCATCGAGGAGACCGCGCCCTCGGAGCCGGCCTCCACCACGCCCACGAGGATCATCGGGATCTTCCACGCCTCGAAGGCCGCGCGAAGATCGTTGATCCCATACGCCGTGGCGGTGTTGCACGCGACCACCACCGCCTTCACCATCGGCTTGTCGCTCAGCGGGGCGGTGGCTTGCGCGCTCGGCCAATAGCGATTGCCGAGCAGGAACGCCGCGTCCTCGATGACCAGCTCGCGCAGGAAGTTTTCTTTCCCCACGGACGCATAACGCCCGTACGGCATGTTGGCTTGATCGCCGTAATAGATGAAGCGCTCGTCCCGAAAATCAGGAATGCCGTCGGCGCCCGGCTGATGCGTTTTGTTGTTGAACTCGTCCAGCTGCAAAATGGCATTGAAGACGGTGAGCCCCCCGATGCCCGAATCGAAGACGCCAATGGGCAGGCGCGAATAGTCCGCCGTCTCGTACCCCTTGCGATCCACCGGATAGAGCTTCGAGCGCCCCGCGCCAATGTGCTCGATCAGCGCCGTGGGCGCCGCCTTGTCCGGCGCCGGAGCCGGCTCCGCCACCGCCGCGGCGGAGGTAGGCGCGGCCGGTGTGCGTGCTGCGGCAGGCGCCGCCGGAGCCGGCGCGGCCGTCTCGTTCGCGGCGCAAGCGGGATAGACGGTCAACGTAAGGAGCGCAAGCCACACCGGGGCGGATGTCTTTTCCATCGGGAACTCCATGGTGACGGGATCGTAGCTCCCCTAGGAGCTACGATCCGAAAAGCAAGGGGTTGGCACGCGATGCTGCAATCAGGGGTGCACGCACGCCGCGAAGGGATCGGCGTGATCCTTTGCAGCTGCATGGTAGATGACGCATGAAGCGTATTCGAGCGTCGGCAATTGCACCTGGTCGTAGGCCTCTTGCGAAGGCGCGCCGTTGAGCAGGAGCGCGACCGCATAAGGATGGCCATTGGGGACTTCGACGATCCCAATTTCGTTCGAATTGGAATTACCGGGTACCTCGGCCGGCGGCAGCCAGCCCGCCTTATGATGCATCGTGGCACGCGCCGCCGGCGGCAGCTGGGTCCCGAGCCAGCCGCCATAGCCCTGGCGCGGTGAGAGCTTCATCCAGTCGAGCAGCTGCCGGCTGCGCTCTTTGCCGAGCAGGCGCCGGTTCCATACGGCGGTCAAGAAGCGAACGGCGTCGTCGGTGGTGATGAAATTCGAACCGCCGCGCGGCCCGCGGTCGCAATTGCCAGCTTCGCGCACTTTATCGTAATTCCAACGACAGAATCCGATGTCGGCGACCCCGATGTCGTGCCACGCAAACGTGTTGACCCGGTCGGGCGAGACGAGCAAATCGATCACCTGGCCCGCGGCCGAGTTGTCGGAATCGATGAAGACGGGCTCCGCGAGCGGCTTGACCTTCTCGATGCCCACGTCGAGCAGCGCCGCCGCGACCCACAGCGCCTTGACGGTGCTGGCCGGCGCCTCGAAGGCATTTCCGCGGTAGCTGGCCGTCTCGCCGGTCACCAGATCGCGGACCGAGAGGCTGCAGTAGGTGCCGGGCGAATATTGGCCGCACTGCGGGCCCAATTTGTCGAGGACCGCCTGCAGCGCCCCCGAGCGCGCGTTGCACGAGGCGCTCACGTTGGCCGGGGAGCCGGTGCACCCGTCGCAATGGCACTCCTGGGTCATCCACCCGCCACCGTTGCAGCTATGGAGATTGCCGTCTTCGCTGCACGCCCAGCGGGTCCCGGCGGGCGCGGGACAGGTGCAGACCGCCTCGGTCACCTCGCCGGCGGGATCGTTGCAGCCGCTGGAACAGTGCTCCCGTTGAATGGCGCCATCGACGCATCGAACGCGCGCCTTTCCGCTGCACACCCAATGATCGCCAATCCCGCTGGGACAGCGCCCGCCGCGATCCGCGCCGGTGGAGCTCTCCAGCGTCTCCAGAGACAGCGGCGAAATCACGCCACCCGCGCCGCTCGAATCCTCTTCCGAGCCGGAAGACGAGCAAGCCACGAGCGCGAGAGAACCGAGCAACACGACAACCGAGCCGCCGAAAATCACTCTCATGCGGGCGACGATACCTCCATTGTCGATCGGCGCGCGATGCGATTCACGATCAGATACCCAACTTCGTCACTGTGAATGCGTCACCGTGAAATGCGCGTTCTCGTATTCAGGAGTCCGACAGATTCCCCAACATGACGTCCAATGCGCGCAGCACGGTCCCGAGCCGGTGATCGCCCAGGCCACGGGTCGTGCGCCGTTCGAGCTCGGCCCAAATGGCGATCACCTCGGGGTGAAGCGCCTTTCCGCGCTCGGTGAGCGAAATGACGATGGCGCGTCCGTCCGTCTCCGACGGGCGCCTCTCGACGATCCCGGCGCGCTCCATGGCCTGCAAGGTCTTGGTCACCGTCGAACGGTCGCGGTTGAAGAAGCGCACGATCTCACCGTGGGAACACTGACCTCGCTCCCACAGGTGCATGAGGACCAGCTCCTGCGGGGGCACGAGTCCGATCTCCTTGAGAAGATCCGTCGCGAGTAGATAGTGCCTCCGGGTCAGCTGCAGCAGCTTCGAGCCGAGCGGTGCGTTCGCCACCTCGATGCGAAGGAACGTCTTCTTGGGCGTCGCCGGCTGCGCGGGGGGCGTGGGGCGGACTTCGGCCGGAGGTGGCGGCGTTCGCCGGGTGCGCGGGGATCGGGGGCGGCTCATCGGCCGAAAGGTACTTGGCGGGCCAACCAAGGACACTATCGTTGGCCTACCAACAAATTAGTTGGTCTACCAACCAAGCGAGGCTCCCATGACGAAACGGAATCGAACCATTCTCGTGCTCGGTGCAACGGGACAGCAGGGCGGGGCGACGGCCCGCGAGCTCTTGGCCCGCGGCTTCGACGTTCGCGCGCTGGTGCGCGATCCGGACAAGGCCGAGGCGCGCGCCCTCCGCGATCGGGGTGCCGCGCTGGTTCGCGGGGATTTGGAAGCGCCCGCTTCACTCCGCGAGGCCATGCGCGGCGCGCACGGCGTCTTCAGCGTGCAGGCGTTCTCGCAAACCGATGCATCGCTCGAAGTGCGCCAGGGGATTCACGTGGCCGACCTTGCCAAGGAGACGGGCATCGCCCACGTCGTGTACTCCTCGGTCGGGGGCGCCGAGCGGAGCACGGGCATCGCGCACTTCGACAGCAAGTGGCGGATCGAGGAGCATTTGCGCGGGCTGGGCGTGCCGCTCACCGTGCTGCGGCCGGTGTTCTTCATGGAGAACTTCGCCTCGTTCAACGGGCCCGCCCTCGTCGATGGAAGCTTGGTGCTGCGCATGGCGCTTCGCCCCGAAACCCGATTGCAAGTGGTCGCCGTGCGCGACATCGCCGTATTTGCGGCCAACGCGTTCGAGCAGCCGGACTTTTACCTCGGGCGCGCCATCGAGCTGGCCGGCGATGCGTTGACCATGACCGAGCTCGCGTCCACGTTTCAGCGGGCCACGGGGATCCCGACCCGGTTCGAATCGCAGCCGACCGCCCAGCTGCGGGCGTTCAGCGAGGAGCTCGCGTCGATGTTCGAGTGGTTTGACGCGAAAGGCTATGCTGCGGATATTCCGGCCTTGCGCGGGCTGTATCCGGGGCTCACCACCTTGGAAACGTGGCTGCGCGATACCGGGTGGAAGCCGTGAGTCAACCGCCCGCCGCCGGGGGCTCGGCATGGAGCGAGGTGCGCCAAAGCCTGGTGCATTCCGTCCGAGTGATACATTTTGAAGAAAAGCTGTATCCTGCGCCGACCCGCGTCGCATGGTCGGTGGTCGAAACCAACTGAACAGCTATTCCAATCGGCACCGACTTCTTGTTAATGTGGACCACATTTGCAAACTCCGGCGACCGTTGTCGCCGTAGGTCCTCGGAGGGAGTCACATGTCCGACATTCGGCGGCACGCCGCTCTGTTCATGATGGTTGCGGCGGCTTCGGTGAGCGCGTGCAACAAGTCCAAAGACAAACCCGACTGTTCGAGCCCCGAAGTCTTTTGCGTAGGCGTCGTGACCGATGTCGGCAAGGTGGACGATAAATCGTTCAACCAGTCCACGTGGGAGGGGGTTACGAAAGCCAAGAAGGAGCTTGGCGCGACCACGCAATACATCGAGACCACCGATCCCAAAGACTACTCCAAGAACATCGCCACCTTCGCCGAGGAGAAGTACGACGTGGTGATCACCGTCGGCTTCGCGCTCGGCGAGACCACGCGCGAGTCGGCCGCGAAGTTCCCCGATACGCGCTTCATCGGCGTCGATCAGTTCCAGCCGCCGGGCACGGAGAAGAAGAACATGACGGCCCTGGTCTTCCCCGAGGATCAAGCGGGCTTCCTCGTGGGCGCGCTCTCCGCGCTGATGAGCAAATCGGGAAAGATCGGCGCCGTGCTGGCCACCGACGCGGTCCCGCCCGTGTGGCGCTTCGGCGAGGGGTTCCGCGCCGGCGCGAAGCACGTCAAGCCGGACATCGATCTGAACGTCGTCTACCATAGCGACGTGGGGTTCGATAAGACGTTCTCCGATCCCGAGTGGGGCAAGACCACCGCCGTGTCGATGATCGACAAAGGCGTGGACATCGTGTTCGGCGGCGGCGGCAAGACGGGCAACGGTGCGCTCATCGGCGCGGCGGCCAAGAACGTCTACGCGGTGGGCGTGGACACCGATCAATATTTCACCGTGCCGGAGGCGCAGAAGGTGCTGCTCTCCAGCGCCATGAAGCTCCTCGACGAAGGCGTCTACGATCTGCTCAAGCAGGCGAAAGAGGGCAAGCTCCCGAGCGGCAACGTGACCGGCAAGGCGGGCCACGCCCCGTATCACGATCTCGACGACAAGGTTCCCGCTCCGGTCAAGGCGAAGATCGACGAGCTGCAAAAGCAGCTCCGCGACGGCGCCATCAAGACCAACGTTCCGCCCACGAAGTCGTGATCGCCCCGTGCCGAATCTGACTACGAACGAAACGAATACGAACGCACCGAAGACTGGGGACAAGCTCCGCAAGCTGCTCGCGCCGTGGACGGTGCCGGCGCTGGCGGTGCTCACGGCCATGGCGGTGGGAGCCATCCTGATCGTCGTGGCCGGCGGTGATCCTCTGGCGGCCTACCTCGGCATGCTCGACGGCTCGCTCGGCTCGCCGCGCGCGGTGTCCGAGACGCTCCTCTGGAGCACGCCGTACATTCTCACCGGGCTCTCGGTCGCGTTCGCATTTCAGGGAGGGTTGTTCAACATCGGCGCCGAAGGGCAGCTCGCCCTCGGCGCGCTCACGGCGGCGCTCGTCGGCTATTCGCTGCACCTGCCGGCCGTGATTCACGTGCCGCTGACCATCCTCGCGGGGGCGGTGGCCGGAGGTCTATGGGGCGCAGTGCCGGGGTGGCTCAAGGCGAAAACGGGAGGGCACGAGGTCATCAGCACCATCATGCTCAACTACGTGGCGCTCAACGCCGTCACGTTCCTGCTCGCCGGGCCCATGAAAGATCCCGCGCCGGGCAACGTGCTCGCGCGCACGCCGCTCATCGACGAGACGGCGCGCCTCTCGCCGATCCTGTCGGGGTTCCGTCTGCATTGGGGCTTTCCCATCGCGCTCGCCGTCGCGGCGCTGGTGGCGTGGGTGCTCCGCCGCACCACGCTCGGCTTCGAGATCCGCACCGTGGGCGCCAACCCGGACGCGGCGCGCTACGCGGGCATGAAGGTCGGGCGCACCATCGTGGTGAGCATGGCGCTCTCGGGCGCGCTCGCCGGGCTGGCGGGGGCCATCGAGGTCAGCGCCTTGAACCACCGGCACGAGCTCGGTTTCTCGCAGGGCTATGGCTTCGACGCCATCGCCATCGCGCTGCTCGGCAAGACCAAGCCCGCTGGGGTGGTGCCGGCCGCGCTCCTGTTCGGCATGATGCGCAGCGGAGCCCCACGGATGCAGTTCCTCACCCAGATCCCGACCGACGTGATCTCGGTCATTCAAGCGCTGATCCTCCTCTTCGTCGCCGCCGACGTCATGGTCCGCCGTCTGTACCGTCTGCGTGGCGATGGTGAGCGGATCGTCATCACCCGCGGGTGGGGGAGCTGACACATGGATTACCGACGTTACGGCTTCATCGCGGCCATCGTGATCACCCTGATCGCGATCGTCACGAACATCGGGGCGGCGCAAGTCCCGCCCACCGCCATCGTCTCGAGCATGATCGGGACCACCATCGCCGTGGCCACCCCGCTCACCCTCGGCGCGCTGTGCGGCGTCTTCTGCGAGCGCGCGGGCGTGGTCAACATCGGCATCGAGGGGATGATGCTCACGGCGGCCTTCACCGGCTGGTTCGGCGCCCTGTACATCACCTCCGTTCTCCATGCCTCGCCCATGCTGGGCCTTTTGGTGGGGGTGCTCATCGCCATCGCCAGCGGCGCGCTGGTGGGGCTCCTGCACGCGGCGCTCACCGTCTCGTTCGCCGTGGACCAGATCATCGCCGGCACGGTGGTGAACCTCCTGGCGGCGGGGCTCACGGGCTTCCTCAACCGGCAGCTCTTCTTCGGGCAGGGCAGCGCGTTCGGCGGGCAGATCCCGCGCGCGGCCGGCGTTCTTCCGCGCGTTCGCGTCCCGCTGCTGGCCGACATTCCGCTCGTGGGCAGCGTGTTCGATCAGCAGCCCATCGCGCTCTCGGCCCTGGTGCTGGTCGCCCTCGCGCACTTCGTCCTCTTCTACACGCGCTGGGGTCTGCGCACGCGCTCGGTGGGCGAGCACCCGCGCGCGGCCGCCGCCGCGGGCATCGACGTCTTGCGCGTGCGCTACGTGAACATCGTGATCGGCGGCGCCATCGCGGGGCTGGGGGGCGCGTACTTCACGTTGGAGTCGGTGCCTTCGTTCGAGCCGCTCATGACCAACGGGCGCGGGTTCATCGCCTTGGCCGCGATGATCTTCGGCAACTGGAAGCCGGTGGGCGCGCTCTCGGCCGCCCTGGTGTTCGGCGCGGCGCAGGCGTTCCAGATCAACTTGCAGCTGTTTCGCGAGTCCATTCCACCGAAGTTCAATTTCTTGCAGCAGTCGTCGGTGGTCGGGATGATCCCATATCTGCTCACGCTGTTGATCCTCACGGGCATCATCGGCAAGACCACGCCTCCTGCGGCCGACGGAGTGGCGTACGATCCGGAGAGGCGCACATGACGGTCGTGCTCGAGGTTCGCGGGATCACCAAGAAGTATCCCGGTGTGGTGGCGAACGACGGGGTCGATCTCGATCTGCGCGAGGGCGAGATCCACTGTCTGCTCGGTGAGAACGGGGCGGGCAAATCCACGTTGATGAACATCGTCTACGGCATGTCCGCGCCCGACTCGGGCGAGATCCGCCTGCGCGGCAAGGCCATCGCGATGCGCTCGCCCAAGGACGCCATCGCGTTGGGCATCGGCATGGTGCACCAGCACTTCATGCTCATCCCCGTCTTCACGGTGACCGAGAACATCATGCTCGGGGCCGAGGAGGTTCGCGGGATGGTGCTCGATCGCCGGAAGGTGAGCGCGCGCGTGCGGGAGCTCTCGCGCGAGTACGGGCTGGATGTGGATCCGGAGGCGCGGGTCGAGGATCTGCCGGTCGGCGCGCAGCAGCGGGTGGAGATCATCAAGGCGCTCTACCGCAACGCGCAGGTGCTCATCTTGGACGAGCCAACCGCCGTGCTCACGCCGCAAGAGGTGGACGAGCTCTTGGTGGTGCTCAAAGGGCTGGTGAAGAAGGGCGTCTCGGTGCTCTTCATCACGCACAAGCTGCGCGAGGTGCTCGAGGTCGCCGATCGCATCACGATCATGCGCGGCGGTCGGGTGGTGGCGAGCGCAAAGCCCGAGGAGTCGGACGAGCACTCGCTGGCGGCCTTGATGGTCGGCCGCGACGTGACCCTCACGGTCGAGAAGGGCGAGGCGACGCCCGCGGCGACCGTCCTCGAGGTGAAGGATCTCTCGGTCGAGGGCCGCCACGCGGGCATGGACGAGGTGCGCAATGTCTCGTTCTCCGTGCGCGCCGGCGAGATCCTGGGGATCGCAGGCGTTCAGGGCAACGGTCAAACGGAGCTCATCGAGGCCATCACGGGGCTGCGGCGTCCGCGCCACGGGCAGGTGACCCTGCTGGGGCGCGACATCACGGGGGCGGCCTCGCGGTCGCTCATCGAGCAAGGCGTCTCGCACGTACCGGAGGACCGGCACCGCCACGGGCTGGTGCTCTCGTATTCGATCGAGGACAACCTCGTCCTCTGCACGTACGACCAGCCGCCGTTCGGCACCAAGGGCCTTCGCCACGACGACGCCATCGATGCGTACGCGCGCTCCTGCGTGCGCGACTTCGACGTGCGCACGCCGAGCACGAAGACCGCGGCGGGCGCGCTCTCCGGCGGCAACCAGCAAAAGGTGATCATCGCGCGCGAGCTCGGTCGCATGGTGAAGCTATTGGTCGTCAACCAGCCGACGCGCGGGGTCGACGTCGGATCGATCGAGCGCATTCACCGCGAGCTGGTGACCGTGCGCGACAAGGGCACCGCGGTGCTCCTGGTCTCGGCGGAGCTCGACGAAATTCTGGCCCTGTCGGATCGCATCGCCGTGATGTACCGCGGCGCCATCGTCACCGTCGTTCCAGCCGGAAAGGTGACGCGGGCCGAGCTCGGGTCCTGGATGGCCGGCTCTCGGGGCACGCCCGAGGTGCAGCCGCTGGAGGCCACGGCGTAGCGTCTTCGATGCGCGGACGGGCGCCTTTGCGCAGACGGCCGTCCGCGCCGCTACCCGCGCGGGTACGGGAGCCGTCGGCGGCGCTACCCGCGCGGTACGGGAGCCCGTGCGCTACCCGCGCGAGGCCACCTTGCGCGCGTCGTTCGCCGCCGACGAAACCACGCAGGCGCCGCGCTCGTGCAACCAAGCGCGGCGTTGTTCCGTTTCGGTGAGAATGCGTTCCAGCAAGGTGCACACATCGCGCGGGAGCTCGCCGTCGGCGCAGACGAGCAACGTTACGAGCTTGCTCGCGTGCCGGTCCTCCGCCGATGCCAGCACATCGAACATCCCTTCTTCGTTCGGGAGGGCGCCGATCTGCTGTGCGGTGCCGGGGGGAAGTCTGCGCGTCTCCCACGGCTGCCCCCACGTGCCTTGCTTGGCCAGGAGGCGGGCGCGCACGCGGCTCAAATCGCGCGCGGCGCCCTGGCGGGCGCGTAGAAACTCGCCGAAGCGGCGGATATCCGAGGTTGCGTTCGCTCGCAACACCGCGATCTTATAGGCGAAAATCGACTCCTCTTCGGACACGAGGAGGTCCTCGATGGCGGCGACGGTGTCGTTGAAGCCTGGGGGTGGCGGCATCATGTTTCTCCTGCCCTCAACGTGCGCGATGCCGGATAAAGATTCCGTTTGGATCTTTACCCCTTGCGTCATCTTTCTGGTGCGTCTCGCGGGTCGGTCGGGCCGGTTGGTCGCGCGCCCCGGATTTTTGCCGCGGCGCCCAATCTTGACGGCCCTTTTATGCGGCCGCTCGCAGATTGACCCGCGCAATGAGCATGTCCATCGAACCCTACCCACATCCCGTTTCTGTTTCCATCATACGCGTCGCCAACCCGCCGATGCATTTTCATCTTCGCCCCTACGCGGGCGCATGGCGCCTCTCGGAGGAGAGCGGCATGGTCGCGGGCATCTTTGCTACGGCCGACGCCGCGCTGGAGTTCGCGCGAAGCGAATCGCGCGGCGCGCCCGGCTCCTCCACGGTCATCGAGCTGGACGCCGGGACCGTGCGCGAGCGCCATTAGGCGAGAGCGAAACGGGGAGAATCAGCTTGACCGTCGTTCCGTGATCGAGGGCCGAGGTCGAGCTCTCGATCACCATGCGACCTCCGTGGGCGGCCACCACGTCATCCAGTAGAACGAGGGCGAGCCCGCCCGCCCGCTTCGTCGTGGGATCGCGCCGCAGCATCGCTTCGAGCCGCTGCGGTTCGATGCCCGGGCCATTGTCGATCACGGCGAGCACGATTTCTCCCTCGTGCTCGCCGACGCTGGCCACCACTTGAATCTTGCGCTCCTCGGCCGAGCCCTGCGCCGCCTTGCCGCTCACGTACCGCAGCGCGCTCCCCACCAGCGACGCAATGCCCCACGCGATCTTCTCCCCATCGAGCAGGGCCGCCTGCGGAAGGTCGTGCCCGACCACCAGCCGCAGCGACACCGAGGTCGAATGCGCCTGCGCCATGAGCGTCTCCGTCGTGCGCGCGAGCAGGTCGAACAAAGGCGTCATGCTGCGCCGGAGCGGCATGGCCTCCGTGCGCAAAAGCTCGATCTCGCGCCCGTCCGCCTCCACGATCTCGCGCTCGATCCACGCGTGCGCCGTCGCCGAGGACAGCAACTTGGCCGCAGCCTCCTTCACCGGCGCAGCCACGTCGCACGCCTCCACCGTCGCCCCGACGAACGCCAGGGGAGCGCCCCCAGAGACGCTCATGATGATGCCATCGGGACGAAGAACGATGAGCCACCGCTCGTATTTCATGCGCGGGAAGCTTCATCCGCCACCGCCTTCCCGCAAGGCCCGATCGCGCGCCGGCGTGCTCCTTAGTATTTCCTTAATGCGCCCGCCGCCCCGCTCCGATGCCGAGAACCGGCGATTGCTCCATTTCAGCGGGAGATGAAAGCGCAATTGCGCTACCTCGCCGGGCCGATGATTCAGCGCCAGAACGTCGCGCCCGATTCATGGCACCATCCACCCCAGGATGGGCGTGGACTGCAGATACACCAGCACGCACATGAAGAAGAGCAGCAGCATGCTCCAGCCGAACACCCGGCGAAACAGCTCGCCTTCTTTGCCCACGAGCCCCACGGCTGCCGTGCCCACCGCGAGGTTCTGCGGCGAGATCATCTTGGCCATCACACCGCCCGAACCATTGGCCGCGCCAAACAAAATGGGCGACGCCCCGAGCTGATGCGCCGCCGCCATTTGCGAGCCGCCGAGCAAGGTGTTCGAGCCCACGTCGGTGCCGGTGATCGTGACCCCGAACCACCCGACCAACGGCGATAAAAACGCAAAGAACGGTCCCGCGCCCGCGAGCCATGAGCCGAGGGTCGCAATTTGGCCCGATAGGTTCATCACATACGAGAGCCCGAACACCGCCACGATCGCCAGAATGGCCCAACCGAATTGCCGAATCGTTCGTCCATAAATGCGAATGGCCGTGACCGGATGCACCCGAAGCACGAAGAGCGACACGATGCCGGCGAGCATCAACAAGGTCCCGGTGGCCGACCCGATGCCGAACACATAGGTCGTTGACACCGGTTTCCCATTGGCGCCAAAAATAGACAACCCGGGCCAAGCCATCGACCACGACGCCCTCTTGAGGACCGCCTTCACCGCCTCCAGCTGCGCGAGCGAAAATACGACCACCACGATGCCGTACGGCGCAAACGCCGCCAGGATCGCGCCGCGGCTGTCGACCTCGTCGCCGCTCGGGCTCGGGCTCGGGCTCGGACGATGCGCGCCGCTCGCATGCGCGCGCCGCGTCGAGCCGCCTCCTTTCCATACTTGGAGAAACACGAGCAGCACGCCCGCCGACACGATGGCGGCGATGATGTCGCACAATTTGTACGACAGGTAATTCGATACGAGGAACTGCGTCACCCCGAAGCTGACACCGGCCACCAGCGCCGCCGGCCACGCTTCACGCAGCCCGCGCCGGCCATCGGCGATGTAGACCAGCACGAACGGGACCAAGGCGGCGAGCAGCGAGACTTGGCGGCCGGCCATCTTGCCGAAGTCGTCGACCGGAAGGCCCGTGATGATCCCCAGCGCCGTGACCGGATTTCCCAAGCCCCCGAACGCCACCGGCGCCGTGTCGGCCACCAGCGAGAGGGCGGCGGCCTTCATGGGAGCGACGCCGAGCGCGATCAGCATGACGGAGCAAATGGCCACCGGACCGCCGCCACCCGCCAGCGCCTCGAGCAGCGCGCCGAAGCAAAACGCAATGGCGATGCCCTGCACGCGCGCGTCATCGCTCACGGAGCTGAACGCGCGCCGCAGCACCGCGAAGTGACCGCTGTGCACCGTCAGGTTGTAGATCCAAATCGCGTTGAACGTGATCCACAGCACCAGCAGCACGCTCTGCGCGACGCCGAACAACCCCGCGTGAATCGCCGCGCTCACCGGCATCCCATAACCGGCGATCGCGACGACCCACGCAAGCGCGAGCGCGACCAGCCCCGCCCAATGCGCTTTCCAGCGAAGGCCGCCGAGCAGCACCAACACGGCCAACAAAGGCACGAGCGCCAGCAACGCCGACACCGTGAGGGTCCCCGTGGGATTCAGGTTTTGCGTATACACGGTTTCTATTTGTTAAGAAAATTTCTTTACGATGTCGAGCGAAACGTAGTTCCATGGAAACATGGAAGTCCGACATACGACGCATCCCACGCAGCTCGCGGCGTTCGACACCACGCAGCTTCGTGCGCACTACCTCGTCGACGATCTCTTTCGCCCCGGGGAAATCCGAACCATTTACAGCCACTCCGATCGCGCGGTGCTCGGCGGCGCCGCTCCGCTACCCGGTCGGTCGCTCGTCCTCGAGACGGCCGATCCTTTGCGCGCCGCGGCCTTTTGCGAGCGGCGCGAGCTCGCGGTGGTGGTGGTGAGCGGCAAAGGCCGCGTCTCGGTCGATCGCGAGGACTATGCGCTCGGGCATCGCGATTGCCTCTACATCGGGCGGGGCGCGGTGCGTATCGCGTTCAGCGCGGAGCAGGAGCGAACGCACTTTTATCTCTTTTCGACGCCCTCGCACGGGAGCTTTCCAAACGCGGTCGCCCGTTATGCCGAGGCGGACGCAGTGCGCATCGGCTCGGCGGCGCGCGCGAATGTGCGGGAGATTCGCAAGTACGTGCACGCCGGCGGCATTCGCTCGAGCCAGCTCGTGCTCGGTGTGACCACCTTGGCCGAGGGGAGCGTGTGGAATACCATTCCGCCGCACACCCACGATCGGCGTACGGAGTGCTACCTGTACTTCGATTTGCCGCCGGAGGAGCGGGTGATCCATCTTTTGGGGCAGCCAAAGGAGACGCGGAGCTTGATCGTCGCCAACGAGCAGGCGGTGATTTACCGAGCTGGTCCATCCATAGCGGCGCGGGAACGCACGCGTATTCGTTCGTGTGGGCCATGGCCGGGGAGAACCAGGCCTTCGACGATATGGATCCGGTGGCCGTGACGGATTTGCGTTAGCGCTTTCCTCTTTTCGCGAGAGGAAACCGGTGTCATAACTGAACGTATGGATCGGAATCTCTTCTCGCTGGGGGGGCGCACGGCCTTGGTCACCGGGGCTCGAACGGGGATCGGCCGGGCGTTGGCCGTTGGGTTGGCCAAGGCCGGGGCCGAGGTGGTGCTCTTGGGGCGGACGCGCAACCTCGACGAGGCGGTGGCGGAGGTCGAATCGGTGGGGGGCAAGGCCGAGCAGCTGGTCGTGGACTTGACCGATCCGGGGTCCATCGCGCCTGCGCTGTCGGACGTGTTGGCGCGCCGGCGGATCGATGTGCTCGTGAACAATGCGGGGATCATCCACCGTGCGGATGCCGAGGTGCACGGCTTTGCCGATTGGCAAAGGGTGCTGACCGTGAACCTCGACGCCACCTTTGCGTTGTGTCAAATCGTGGGCCGGCAAATGCTCGAGCGCGGTATGGGCAAGATTATCAACATTGCCTCGCTCCTGAGCTTTCAAGGCGGTATTCGGGTTCCGGCGTATGCCGCGAGCAAGCACGCGGTCGCGGGGTTGACCAAGGCGCTCGCCAACGAGTGGGGCTCGCGCGGCGTTTGCGTCAACGCGATTGCCCCCGGGTACATTCGAACGAACAACACCGCGGCGCTGCAAGCCGATCCCGAGCGCGAGCCGGCGATACGAGCGCGGATCCCGGCCGGGCGCTGGGGGACGCCGGAGGATTTGGTCGGCGCGGTGGTGTTCCTAGCCTCGGCCGCCTCCGACTACGTCAATGGCCATGTGCTGGCCGTCGATGGCGGTTGGATGGCACGCTGAGCGCGCGCATCGCCTTCGTAGACGCGAAAAATGGCGGCATGGGCGATGGCCACGTCGCGCACCGAGGGGAAATGCGGCGAGGCGCCGGGGACGAGCCCCTGGCGGTAGGCTTCGATGGCGCGGCCCATGAAGGGAACGATGAGCGGGCCCGAGGGCTGTCCGTCGGTGGTCTGCTCCAGGGCGCGGAGAGCTTGTTCGCGTGCAGTGTCACGGGCCGTCCATGCGACGGCGCTGGCGGTGGGATCCGCTTCGCCGCCGTGAATGGTGGCCGTGACGCCATCGCCGCAAAAGGTGATGCGCGTATCGTCGGCCCCTGCGTCCAAGGCGATTCGAAGGCTCGCGATCGTGCCGCCCCGGAAGGAAATGGCGAGGGCGGCGCGCGTCTCGACGTCGATGCCCGGGGTGTATCCGAGCGCGCCGTGCACGTCGGAGATGGGCCGGTCCAAGGCGAAGCAAACGGCGTCGAGCGCATGGATGCCGATGGATAGCAGCGCACCGCACCCCCACTGATCGCGGCGCGCCCGGCCCTCCGCGAAGTAGCGCACGTCGCGATGCCACGCCAGATCGATGGCGACGCTGAGGGCCCCGCCGAAAAATCCCTCCGCGATGGCGCGCCGCACCGCCCGAATCGCCCGACCCGCGCGCCATTGCACGATGGGCACGGCATAGCGAAGGCGCTCGAGCCGCGCCATCTCGTCGCGCGCGATGGCGACGGGCTTCTCCACGAACACGAGCCGCGCGTCATCGGCGAACATCTCGGCTTGCTCGACGTGGGCGCGCGGGGGGCTGCAAATGCTTACGTAGGTGAAATTGTTGCATTGTGCAAGCGATGACGAAGAGTCGAGCACGCGCGGGCTGCCGACGAGACTGGCGAGGCGCTCCGCCCGTCGTCGATTCGGATCGTAAACGGCGGCTATCGGCACGCCGTGCGCGCGAAACGAGAGCGCGTGCAAAAGCCCCGCTGCGCCTGCACCGACGATGAGCGCTCCCCCCGAGGACCGATTCGACATGCATCGGAGCGTGCATCACGCCTTGGCTCGTGCCCAGGGGAATCGCCTGACATCAAATGACACGGGTCGTAGAGCCGCGAGCGGTCGGCGCCATCTCGGGGCCGCGCACGGCGTAGCGAGCTGACGGGGGCGCGCGGCAGGCGCGTGGACTACGCTCCGCGAGCTTGCGCCGCTTTGCAGCGATTCTCCGTATCGTGGACAAACGAGGCGTCCGCCTATCTGCGGAAGAGCAGGGCCGCATCCTGGGGTGCACCGACCTTGCCCTTCTCGAACGATGGTTCGATCAAGCGCTGGTGGCCACGTCCGCCGCCGAGCTCTTCGCCATCGGAGACCGCGCCCGCGCGCCCGCGCAACTACGCAGAGTCCTCTCGAACGACCGACGCGTTTGGATCGAGCAAGTAGCCGTCGTCGCGGGTGACCAGGATCGGTTCGAGCCCGAGCTTGCGCAGACGGCGAATGGCCGTGTACACGCGGAGCATTCCCGCTTCGTGGCGGACGCGCTCGCCGGGCCAGCCTGCCTCCAGGAGCTCCACGGCGGAGAGGGCGCGGTCGCGCTCGGCCGCGTGCAGCTCGGCGAGCGCGTGCAGAAGACGCCGGACGGGGCCGTGGCGCATCAAGTCGGTGCGCGTACCGTCGGGGGTTGCCATCCATCGTGCGTCGGGGCCGATGCGCCATACGGTGGCGGGCGCGCGGATCGTCGGTTTGTCTCCCGCGGCACCCGCGCGCGCGAACGCAGCTTCGTTCGGCGCGTCGTCGCGGCCCGTGGAGAGGCGCGCCGCGCGCAAGACGACGTCGCAAAGAAATGCGGGAACCGACGCTTCATCGGCGTGGCGCCGCGCCGTTTGCAGCGCGAGGTGCGCATCGTCGTGGGCTCCGCCCGCCGACGCGAGCTCCGCGACCCGCACCCAATCGAGCGCCGCGCGCCATAGCCGGCCCCCGGCGCGATGCGCTTCGGCGGAGGCGCGAAGATCGGCCATGGACCGGGCGACCGACTGCGCCTCGCCGTCGAGGACGAGGCCCACCAGGTCCGCCATCTCCTCCACCTTGCGCCGCCGGATCGAATCGCCCGCGCGAACGTGAAGCGCGTGCGCGGCCGACAGAAAGTCGTGCGCGCGCTCGATCTCGCCGCGCAGCGCGCGAGCGATTCCTTGCGCGGCCAGCGCGTCTGCCTCGCCGCGGCCGTCGCTCGCCGCGTGGTGGTGCGCGAACGCCTCCTCCAGCGATTTTTCCGCCTCGTCGATGCGGCCCAGCGCCAAGCGCGCCCACCCCAAGCTGCGCAGCACCTCCGCGCGCAGCGGCCCTTGTCCCGCCAACGAAAGCGCCTCGCCCAGCGCGCCCTCGGCCGCCTCCGGATGCCCGAGCTCCAGCGCCACGCGCGCCTCGAGGAGCCGAGCGCGCGTGCGCAAAAGGGGATCGCCCGCTTCGTCGGCCGCGCGGCGCGTGAGCGAGAACGACGTGCTTCGCAGATCGATGGCGTTGCGAAAGAGGGCGAGATCGGCCAGCGCCACGCCGATGCGGGCGGCGAGCCGCGGGGTGCGTGCGAGCTCGCGATCGAAGATCGCCAGCAGGTTCGGCAGATCCGCCTCGAGCTCGTCGAGCGCGTGCACCGCGCCGGCGCCGTAGGTGCGGGCCGCCATCTGCTCGGCGCGATCCAGGTAAAAGAGCGCGTGACGGCGCTCGATGGCGTCGCGCGTGCCTTGCGAGGCGAGCTTCGAGCGCGCGAAGGCGCGCAGGGTTTCGAGCATCGACAGCCGCGCGGGCCCGCGCACGTCGAGGCGCGTGACCAGCGATTTTCGTAGCAGCGCCGACGCCATGTCGATGGGATCGCTCTCGATTTCGGGCCCCACGATGGCCTCGAAGGCCTCCAAGGTGAGCGGACCGGTGAACGCCCCGAGACACGCAAACGCGCGCCGCTCGTCCGGTCCCGATAGCTCCCACGACCACTCGAGGGTGCCGGCCAACGTCAGATGGCGCTCGTGGAGATCGCGCCGGTCCGTCTTCAAGATGCGGAACCGCTCCTCCAGCCGGACGAGCAGCTCGCGCGGGCTCATGACGCGCACCCGGCTCGCCGCCAGCTCGATGGCCAGCGGGATCCCGTCGAGCCTCTCCACCAGCGGCCGCGCGTCGTCGTCCGATGCACCGGCGGCCCGCGCTTCGAACATCTGCAGCGCGGCCTCCAGCGCGAGCGGCCCCAGCGGGAAAACGCGCTCGTGCGCGATGCCCAAAGGCTCGCGCGTGGTCGTCAGGAGCCGCACGTTGGGCGCGCGCTCGAGGCATAGCCGCGCAAACATGGCCACTTGCTCCAGCACGGCGTCGGCGTCGTCGAGCACGAGGAGGCGCGCGTCTCCTTCGCCCAGCGCATCGACCAGCGCCGCGATCGGGGCGAGGTGCGCCGCATCTTTGTCGGCGCGCGCGGCGCGCTGCCACTTGAGCCCCGCGGCGCGCGCGATCGCCCGCGGCACCTCTCGTGCGGCCGACAGCCCCACCACGACCACGCCCGACGACCATGTGTCGCGCGTTCGCAGCGCAATTTCCTCGGCGAGCCGGCTCTTGCCGATGCCGCCTGGCCCCGCCAATGTGACCAGCCGCTCGCCGCGCGCAAGGCAAGCCACGACGGTGTCGCATTCGGCCTCGCGCCCGAACATCGGCTCCCGCTCGCTCTCCATGCGACCAAGATACCCTACAAGACGGCGTCCAACAGGGAGAGGTAGTCGCCGATGAATCGCCCGGCGTCCTTGATCCGCTCGGGCTCGGTCAGGTACCGGACGCTTTTGTCGAGGGCCCTGGTGTGCGCAGGATCCGGGGCCAGCTTCGTAAGCTCGTGCAAAAAGCGGAGCATGAGCACATTTTCGCTAAACGGCTTTCGCCGAAGCCGAAACACGCCGACGGCGGCCGGATCCTCCGTGTGCGCAAAGAACCCTCCCTCGTTCCGATCGAGCAGCTCGGTTACGGCAAAGCTGGCGATGCGCTTGGCCGCCTCCAGGGTGCTCGCGTCGCGGTCGACCTTGTAGAGCCGCACCAGCGCGTACCCGAAGGCGGCGTTGTCCGCCAGGTGAAGGACCGTGGTGTCGTCCCCCGACTTGGCCGCGTCCCCCGACTTGGGCTCGCCCGCCGACGCCGCATGCGCGACCGCGCCGCTCCGCACGGTGTGCGCGCGCAGAACGGCGGTGCGCGCACGCCGTGCGATGGCCAGGGCGGAGCGATCGCCGGTCGCCTCGTACAAGGTGACATACGCCTCGATGGCCAAGCCGCTGTCCTTCGCGTACTCGTTGGTGTCGACGCGCGGAATACCCAACTTGCGGCGCTCGACGTCGCCGAGCCGGTAATAGTCATGGCCGTCCACGAAGCGCTTTCCGCGCTCATGGGCATTCACATCGGCGTCTTGCGTGCCGTAGAACGCCCCGCTCGGCGCGATCAGGAACGCGCGCAAATAGCGGTCGATGTCGCGCGCCGCGCGGAGCCAGCGCTCGTCCTTGGTGAGCACGTACGCCGTCGCGTAATCGGCGAGCGCTCCGGCATTGTATTCCATCAATTTTTCGAAGTGGGGATGCACCCAATCCGGCGCCACCGAATATTGATAAATACCGCCCCACACCGGATCGATGATGCTCCGCTGCTTGTCGAGCACGGTGAGCGCGTGCTCCCGCAAGGTGGAATCCCCACGCGCCGCGCGCCGCAACGCAAATTCCGTGTTGCCGTGGATAGGCACCTTGGGCTGAACGCCCCAGCCACCCTCGTTGGGGTCCCAATGGTCTTCCAGCTCGAGGGCCGCCCACCGCGCCGCCCACGCGAGCATCTCCCGCGGGAGCGGCGCATCGGGGACCCTCACGGGCGCTCCTGCGATGCCTGGGCGCGCGCCATCGCTCGGGCCCGATCCTTGGCTCGCCACCACGGCCTTCAAGATGGCGGCAAATGCATCGGGCGCGATGTACCCGCGGTATTTTCCGAGCTCCTCACCGTCGGGCGAAAAGATGACGGTGGCGGGCCACCCCCACGCCCGGTAGCGTTCTTCGATATCGGGCCGGGAATCGATATCGACCTTGGTCGCGACGAAGTGTTGCTGCAAAAGCGCCGCCACGGCGCCATCGTGGTACGTCGTCGACTCCATCACATGGCACCAATGGCACCACTCGGCGGCGCCATCCAACACGATGAACTTTCGCTCTTTCTTCGCGCGTCCGAAGGCCTCCGGGCCGAAGGGCGCCCAGGCGAGCGGCTCCTTCGGAGATGCATCCGGACCATACGCGCCCGCACCATTCACGCCGGCGCTCTGGCGATTTACGGCCGCGGCCGCAGGTGCCGGCGCAGCGGCGCATCCGTGAACGAAGAGAGACGCGAGGATTGGCGCCAGCGTAAGGAATGCGGATTTGATGCACCATGGCATGGGATGAAATCGTGTCGTGCGCAACATGGACGATCGACGCATCTACGGGCGGACGGCGCAAACGGATCCGTGCCAAGATTGTCCCATGGCCACGAAGAAATCACTCCCACGAATTTACCCGCACCTCATCGTCAAAGGGGCCGCGCGCGCGATCGATTTTTACGTCGAGACGCTCGGCGCAAAAGAGGTTTCACGGTTCGCCGACACGAAAATGAACGGCCACATCGTGCACGCCGAGCTCACGATTGGCGAGACGACCTTTTCGCTCTCCGAGGAGGCCCGCGACTGGAAAAACGATGCGCCCGCGTCGCTCGGCGGCTCGCCGGTCATCCTCACCGTGCAGGTCGAAGACGCCCGCGCGGTGGGTGAGCGCATGGTCCACGCGGGCGCGACCGTGGTTTACCCCATCGAGGATCAATTTTATGGCGCCAGGCAAGGACGGCTGGTGGATCCCTTCGGGCACCTCTGGATCATCACGCAGCAGATCGAAGATCTCTCCAACGAAGAGATTCAACGAAGGGTCGACGCCTGGACGCCCGACGATAGCGGTACCACCAAGGGCTGAGCGCGCTCGCTCAGTCGGTGTTCTTTCGGTCGATGCCCGCATGGTCGGCGTGCGGCTGGCTGCGCAGATAGCCGAGCGCATGGGCCATATGCACGTCCGCGACCGTATGGCCCACGGCCTCCTCGCGCACCCGATGCGGCCAGCCCCATCGGGTGAGCGCGCCGCCGAGCCCGCGCGCATCGGGGGCCGTTTGCTTGTCGCGCGCCGATACGCCCACGTAAATGGGCTTTCGCGCGGTCGCGGTGGCCCGCCCGGAGGTGCCGCCCGCGAGGAACGCATAGCCATCGACGTCGAGCCGCCCGCGCAGGGCCAGCGACGAGGCGTAGTAGGCCCCGCTCGAGAACCCGATCACGAACACTTCGTCGAAGCGACCATCGCGCGACTCGACGAGCTTCTGCGCGCGCGACCACGATTCGACCAGGCCGTCCTCCTCCACCCGCTGCGCCGCCACCGCCGTGGGCCAGGAGTAGAGCTCACCTTTGCGGCCATAGCTTCGTCGCGGCGCGCGCGGCATGAGCACGGCAAAGCCGAGCTGCTTGGCCTCGCGCACCAGCGCGCGATGCTGCGTCCATTGCCACGTCGTATTGGGCGGGATGACCCCATGAAGAAATACGACCAAGGTGCGGCGCTGCCCCGACTTGCCCGCGGCGCCCGATTTGCCAGCGCCGCCATCGAAATAGCAAACATCGTCCGGCAAGGTCTCGGTTTGCGCTTCGCACCAGGGCTCATCGGACTCTGCCGATTTTCCGGGCGCGGCCAAAGCGACCGATCCTGCGGAGCCCATGAAAACCGCCCCTGCGATGAGTATCGAGCCAAGCGATCGCAACATTCGAGGCGGGGACGCTACCACGACTCGCGGCCTCCACCAAGGAGAGGTAGGGTGCGTCCTCGGGAGCTCATCGACAATGTACGACCTCTATATCGCCAATAAAAACTATTCGTCCTGGTCACTTCGCCCTTGGTTGGTTCTGCGCGAGCTGGGGATCCCTTTCAACGAGCATATGGTGCCCTTCGACGAAGAGCCGCGCTGGGTCGAGCTTCGAAAAATTTCACCGTCGGGCAAAGTCCCCTGTCTCGACGACAACGGCACGAAGATCTGGGAATCGAGCGCCATCGTCGAATACCTGGCCGAGCGCCACCCCAACGTATGGCCCTCCGATCCCGCCGCCCGCGACTGGGCCCGTTGTGCCGCGGCCGAGATGCACGCGGGCTTCGGCAACTTGCGCTCGCGCTGTACCATGAACTGCGGCGTTCGCGCCCGACTCCACGAGGTCCCGCCGGAGCTCACCAAGGACATCACACGCCTCGCCGGCCTCTGGAACGATGGCCTGTCGCGCTTCGGGGGGCCGTTCCTCGCCGGAAAAGCCTTCACCGCCGTCGATGCATTCTTCGGCCCCGTCGCCTACCGCATCCAGACGTACGGCTTGACCCTCGATGACACCGCGGCCGCCTATGCGGCGCGGCTGCTCGCGCTTCCGTCGATGCAAAGCTGGTACGCGGACGCGCTTCGGGAGACAGCGCGCCCGCCGTCGCAGGAGAGCGCGCTCGAAAAGATGGCCACGGTGTTCGAGGATCTACGGGCGAAGGCGGGCTAGCTCGCGCACGATGGCGCGTCCGAGCAGCCCGATGCTCTCGGGCGCGCATCCTTCGGCTTTGTTGTCGACGAACACGAACGCCGGCACCCCGTGCCTATGCGCTTTGGCGACCAGCTTCGCGATGGCATCGCGGCTCGATGGATCTTCGGACACGATACGATTGAACGGCGCATAGCGTGTTCGGGCTTCTTCGTATTTGTCGCCTTGGCGGAGGAGCCATCGAATGACGAGCGGCCGCCGCGCGCCGGGCGGGATTTGCCTGGCTTGCGCGGGGATGAGCGGCATCTTCGTCCAGGCGTTGTGGCAATGCACCGCGCCGGTGTCCTCGAGCGCGGCGCCGTACTCCGATGTGAGGAGCTCCGCGTTGCGAAGCTCCACGGCGTAGGGGACGCCCTTCGGGAGCCTCCGCAGGAAGTCGTGCAGCTGCGCCGCGAAGCCATAGGGATCGCCCACGTCTTGCGGCGGAAATTGAAAGAGCAGTCCGCCCAACTTCGGGCCCAGACCCTCCACCAGCGGCCCCACGACCGCGTCCGTTGCATAGCTCGGGTCGAGGAAACGCGGGTTCGACGCGCCGCGCTTTTTGCCGTATCGGGCGTGCTCCGGGAAGCGATAAACGACGCACTCTTCGTGCGCTTTGGCGAAGAATCGAAAATGGTCGGGCGCTTGCTCCGCGAACGATCGAAACACGTTCGAGGGCAGCGGATCGTAATAGGAACGGTCGATCTCGACCACGCGAAGGAGCGGGTGCTTCGTGTACGCGGTGAGCCCGCGGGCGGCGAGCAGCTTGTCCGGTGTGCCGGGGGCGTAGACGATGCCGATCCACCCTGGAAACGACCAGGTCATCCCGCCCATCGCGATGGTGTCCGGAAGGTCCCGCGCGGTGGGCTCATGCTCGAGGCGAGCGTCCGCCGGCTCGAGATCGTGCGGCGGTATGTCGAACAACGTTCCCTGCGAGTCGTCGTCGTCCTTCATCGCGAATTTTCGTTCGTCTCCGAGGAGCGCCCCGGCCAAGACTCCAATGGGGCGCCTCGGGCATGGTACTCGAAAACGCCGGCCCGAACGTGGCGGGCTCGTTCGGCTCGGAAAAGGCCGTGCGGTGCGGTCGCAAAATGCCGGCGGCGGGCTGCGCAGCCTGGGGGGCGCTCACACCAGGTGCGCAACCCCCGTCCTTGCTGGTAGCTTCGGTCGCGAAATGACCGCTTGGAGCGGATGGATCGCCGTCGTTCTCATCGCCGCCGCGGCCATGTTGCCGCTTGGCCATCACCTGTACGCCAAACGGCGCGCGGCGCCCGACTCACCGTGGACGCGTTTGCACGTCGTCTTCGGGGTCAGCGTGGTCGGGATCGCCTTCGTTCACACCATGGCCATCATTCAAATGCTTGGTTCGCCGGCCGCGGTCGGCGGCGGTATGCTCGCCCTGTTGCCGGGCGGCATCGCGTTCTTTCTTCTCATGGCCCATGCCGGCCTGGGGTTGCAGCTGCGCGACGTTCGCCTGCGAGGCCGCGCTCGGAAGCGGCGCGCGCACCTGGCGACCGCGACAGCCATCGTCGTCACGGTCGCCGCGCATGTCATTGCCTTGGTGCGTGCGCGTGGCTGAAAGCCGCGTTCTAGTGCTCGACTCCCGGGGATACGGGCTCGGGCGGGGGCGGCACGTCTCCACCGCCACCGGGGGCGGCGGCGTGCGGCGTTACGGGTTCGGGCGGGGGTGGTACGGGTTTGCGATCCGAGCCTGCTCCCAGCGTGGTGAGCTCGGTCCCGGTGCTGTCATTGAGGTCGGTAGGTTCGGAGCTTGCGTCTCCACTGCAGCCGGTCGTGCATGCAAGCGCCACCGCGGCAAAGGCAGCCGCGAGAAGGCGGATGAAAGCCAGGTTCTTCATAAAGGTTCCTCCTAATTGGATTACCGAATAAGGGTGCTCAGTCAAAGACGCGAGCACGGATACAGTGTTGCAGATCTTCCCGCATTCGTCAGGCAAAAAGGCTATGGGAGGATGGTCCGTGCCACGTCCAGTCCGTGGACATGAGCCGCGTGAACCCCACGATGCGTGGCGCGGTTGGTCCCGATTGGCCTTTTGCGCGAGAGGAGTAAAGTACGCCAATGCCCCGTGTTCATTTGGTCGACGCTACTTACGAGTTGTTCCGCGCATGGTTCGCCGTGCCGTCGTCGCGTTTGCCCGATGGCACCGAGGTCGGCGCCACCCGGGGTGTTCTGGGGACGCTCATCAAGCTCGTACAGAACGAGGGCGCGACCCATGTCGCGTGCGCGACCGATCACGTCATACGCTCGTTTCGCAATGCCCTCTATGACGGATACAAAACCGAGAGCGGCGTCCCCGCGGAGCTCCTGAGTCAGTTCCCGCTGGTCGAAGAAGGGATTCGCGCATTGGGCCTCGTCGTATGGCCCATGGTCGAGTTCGAGGCCGACGACGCCCTCGCCTCGGGCGCAAAACGCTTTGCGCCCGAGGCCGAGCAAGTGCTCCTGGCCACACCGGACAAAGATCTCGCGCAGTGCGTGCGCGGCCAGCACGTGGTCATGCTCGATCGCCGCCGCAACACCGTCTTGGACGAGGACGCCGTGCGCGCCAAATACGGTGTGCTGCCGGCTTCCATCGCCGATTGGCTCGCGCTGGTCGGCGATGCGGCCGATGGCTATCCCGGGCTCGCCGGATGGGGCGAGAAGTCCGCGGCGCGCGTGCTCGAGGTGTTCGGTTCGATCGAGCGCATCCCCGAGAGCTCCAAGGATTGGCCGGCGAACCTGGTGCGCGGCGCCGACCGCCTGGCGACCACCTTGGCCGCGAGCAAAGCCGAGGCGCTGCTCTACAAACAATTGGCGCTGCTGCGCACGGACGTGCCCTTGACGGAGACCTTGGACGACCTGGAATACAAGGGTACCCCGCCGGAGTTCCGCGCCTTCTGCGCGAAGATCGGCGCCGAGGGGCTGCCCGAGCGCATCGCGCGCTGGCTGTGACCCCTTGCCGCGGCCGCGTCCTCGCGGCATGAATGGGCGCGCGATGCTCACCGTCACCACATGGAACGTCAACGGCATTCGGGCGCGAGAGCCCGAAGTCCTCACCTTCATCGATCGACATCGGCCCGATGTTCTTTCGTTGCAGGAGGTGAAGGCCTCCCCCGATCAGGTCCCCGCGGCGCTGCGCGATCTCGACAGTTACTGGTGCTACTGGCACGGCCACAAAGGCTATTCCGGCGTCGCCCTCCTGCTCTCGCGTCAAAGCTTCCCCGAGCGCCCCGTGTTCGCGCACCCCGAGTTCGACCACGAGACGCGCATCGTGACCGCGACCCTCGGCACCACCGTGTTCACCTCGGTCTACGTGCCCAATGGCGGCAAGGATTTCGGCGCCAAGACCCGCTTCTTGAACGCGCTCGCCACCTTCACCCACGCGGTCCATGCCGAGGGGCGATCCTTGGTGCTCGTCGGCGATATGAACGTGGCGCGCGAGGAGCGCGACGTGCATCCCACCCTGCGCAGGCCCACGGAGATCGGGCAAACGCCCAATGAGCGCGCGCAGCTGGAGCACATCATCGGCGAGGGATTGGTCGATTTGTCGCGTCGCTTCCACCCCGACGCGGACCAGCTCTACACGTGGTGGGCGCCATGGCGGAACATGCGCGCGCGCAACATCGGCTGGCGTTTGGACTACGTGCTCGCCAGCGCGGCGCTCGCCGAGCACGCGTCGGGTTGCGAGGTGTTCCCCGAGTTCGGCACCAGCGATCACGCGCCCGTGATGGCGTCGTTCGACGTCGCGCCGCCAAAGGGAGCGCCCACGTCGGAGGCCGGAGCGCCACCTGGAGGTGCAACGCCCCCGACGCAAACGCCGCCCGGGGCTTCGACCGAGGGGCAATTGAAGCTCTTCTAGCGCCTCGATTTGCCGCTATTTCAAGCTGCGGCTCTTGACCCGCTGAAAATGCCGCCGCGCGACCCCGGACGCAGCGGCGGCGCGCATGACATTTCCTCCGTGCTCGGCCAGGGTCCGCTCCACATAGCGGCGCTCGAACGCGTCGAGCACGTGCTGGCGCGCGGTCCCGAAGGGCAATCCCATGGAGATGATGTGCTCCAGGATCCCTGTAGCGCCGTGCGCGTCGTGCGCGCCGTGTGCTCCCTGCGCGGCCCCGGCGGGGTCGACCGCATCGTCCGTCGCTGCCGCATCGGATGGCTCGAGCAGCTCCACCTCGCCCAGCGCCAAGCGGCGCACCACTGCGTTGCGGAGCTCGCGCACATTGCCCGGCCAGGCATCATCGTTCCATTGTCGGACCAGCGCCTCGGGGAGCTCGCCCTCGTCGCCGCCCATGGAGCTCCAGAGCGCGCGCGCCAGCCGTGGGATATCGCCCGTGCGGCGGCGCAGCGGGGGAAGCTCGATGCGCGCGACCGCCAGGCGATGGAAAAGATCGTCGCGAAAGCGCCCCGCTTGCACTTCTTGGTCGAGGTTGCGCCGGGTGGCCGAGATCACGCGAACATCGAACTTGCGCGCGCGGTCGCCCCCCACGCGCCGCACCTCCGAGCGCTCCAAGGCCCGCAGGAGCTTCGGTTGCAGCGCCAGATCCAGCTCGCCGATCTCGTCGATGAGGAGGGTACCGCCGTCGGCCTGCTCGAAGACGCCCCGGCGGCTCGCCACGGCGCCCGTAAACGAACCGCGCTCGTGCCCGAACAGCTCCGACTCCACCAGGTTCGCCGGCACCGCGGTGCAGTCGAAGACGATGAAAGGACCTTGCGCGCGCGGCCCTTGTTCGTGCAGCGACTCCGCCAAAAGCTCCTTGCCCGTGCCGGTCTCGCCCTCGACCAGCACCGCGATGCTCGCCCGCGCCAGACGGGCGCACAAAGGATAGAGCCGCCGCATTTCGGGGCTCGCGCCCAGCAAGCGCCCAAACGCATTCAACGGCGGCGGCGGGGCGGACGCGGGCGCGAGGGGCATCCGGTCGAAGCGCAGGCACGTGGAGCCGATGCGCACCACCTCGCCGCCGGAGAGCTCGGCCTCGATGATCCGAAGCTTTTCCAGGTAGGTGCCGTTGGTGGAGCCCAGATCGCGCAGGTGAAGCCGGCCGGCGCGCGGCTCGAGCGCAATATGGCGCCGCGACACCTCGCGGTCGGTGAGCTGCAGCGCGCACGCGGGGCTCTGGCCGACCAGAACGCTCGATGGCTGCGCGCCATCGAGGGTCAAGGTTCGGCCTCGATCGGGCCCATCGATGACCTTGGCCACGAAGACGCACTCGCCCGCTGGGGCGTCTTGCTTCTGCATCACCGTCCGCTCGAAATCGACTGCCTCGGACACCCCCGCACGATAACCGAGTTTGGCGTAATCGTTAATTCGATGTTCGAATGATGCGTTGCGATAATTTCGACGTGTGACACGATTGTCGCACCGACTGCCCAGCATCGGAGCGCCCATTCGCGTGACGTGAATGCCGGTCTGTCGTAGGTCTATCGTTTGCACTCACCACCTTTGCGGAAGCCCATGCGCTTTTCGCGATGGCAGACTTTTGATACGATCGCATCGTGCGATCGGGGGTCTGTCATTGACCAATCTTGCGCAGGGTGGGGGAACGCACGTCGGCCGGGTGCTCGATGGCCGATGGTTGCTCGACCGTCTGCTCCGCGAAGGGGGTATGGGCGCGGTGTACCGTGCGCGCGATCTGGAGACCGGCTCCGCGGTCGCGGTCAAATTGATGCTGGAGCTCGACCCGAAGGTCACCTCGCGCTTCGAGCGCGAGGTTCATGCATTGGCGCGGCTTCAGGACCCACGCATCGTGCGCTATGTCGGTCATGGCACGTCCGAGCGGCCGTACTTGGTCATGGAGTGGCTCCAGGGTGAGGATCTCGCGGCGCGCCTCGCACGCGCACCGCTCGGTACGGAAGATACCGTGGCCCTCGCACGCGCCATCGCGGGCGCGCTGGCGGCGGCGCACCGCGAGCGGCTCGTGCATCGCGATATCAAGCCCGCCAATATCTTCCTGGTCGAAGGGGATCCGGCGCGCGCCAAATTGCTCGACTTTGGATTGGTCAGCACCTCGCATGGCCCGTGTACGAGCCTCTCGCGTGATGTACTGCTCGGTACACCGGCTTACATGTCTCCGGAGCAGGCGCGCGGGATGCAATCGACATCGCTCGATGCCGCGTCGGACGTCTTTTCGCTCGGGGTCGTTCTTTACAAATGCATGACCGGGCGCGCCCCGTTCACCGGCGAAAATATGTTTGCGCTGGCGCTCAACATCACGTTGGAGGAGGCGCCGCGCGTCTCGACCTCGAAGCCCGACGTGCCGCGTGCGTTCGACGAGCTGATCGCGCAGATGCTGGCCAAAGATCCGGCGGCACGGCCGCGCGATGGCTCGGAGCTCCTCGGGCGCCTGGCGGCGATGGACGTGCCCTCGAAGACCTTGCGCGCGCATCCGCCCGCGGAGTGGCTCATGGCCGAGCAGCGCCTGGTCTCGGTGGTGCTCGCGGGCGCCCGCGAGCCGCTCGGCCCCGGCGCGCTCGCGCGCGCCATGGAGATCGCCCGCGCGCACGGGGTGAGGCTCGACTCGTTCTCGAACAGGCGCATCGTGGCCACCGCCGATGTGCACGGCAGCGCCACCGACCAAGCCGCGCGCGCCGCGCACACCGCCCTGGCGCTGCGCGGAGAGCTCGCGCTCGCGCCGCTCGCCATCGCCACCGGGCGCGCCGTCTTTCGTGGCCTCGGACCCACCGGCGAGTCGATCGATCGCGCGGTGTGCCTCCTTGGTGCGGCCGAGTCCACACCCGCGCCCGCGCCCGCGATCCGCCTCGATGACGTCACCGCCGCGTTGCTCGAGGGCCGCTTCGACGTCGCGCGCGGCGCGGGAGGCGCTTGGCTCGGCGAGCCGCGCTCGCCCTCGGGCGCGGGGCGGACCCTCCTCGGAAAGCAGAGCCCCTTCGTCGGGCGCGCGCGAGAGATGCAAATCCTCGAGGCGACCTTGGCCGAGTCGTCCTCCTCGCGCGCGGCGAGCGCCGCGGAGCGCTCCGCATGGCGCGCGAAGGGATGGATCTTTTGGCTTCCATGGGCGGCGTGGAGGTCGGCGAAATTCGACTGCGCCTCGTTTACGCGGAGGCCCTCGAGGCGAACGGCGAAAGCCAAGCCGCTGCCGGCGCGCTGGACTCCGGCCGCACCCGACTGCTCGCCCTCGCCAGCAGGCTCACCGACGCGGGCCTCCGCGCCTCCTTTCTCGAGCGCGTCCCCGAGAACGCGCGCCTCCTGTCCCTTGCTCGGCTAAGATGCCTCGGGCGATGATCGCGGCCAAACGTTTCGCCAGCTTCGTGCTTGCCCTCCTTCCGCACGTGTCCCTCGCCGCCGCGGTCTCGCTCCCCTCGCGCACGGCCGCCGCCTTCGAAACCAAGGAGCTCGCCGCCAAAGCGCGCCCCTCGGTCGTCCTCCTCACGATCCACGATCGCGGCGATCGCCCGGTCGCGCGCGGCACCGGGTTTTTCGTCTCCAAAGATGGCCGCGTGGTCACCAACCAGCACGTGATCGACCACGCCTCCAAGGTGGTGGCCACCTTGGCCGATGGCCGCGACGTGGTGGCCAAAGGCATTTTGGCCGAGGACTCCGTTCAGGACATCGCCATCATCCTCTTTCCGGGCGACGACTACGTGCCGCTCGCCCTGGGCGAGAGCCACGACGTGAGCCCGGGCGACGAGATCGTGGTGCTGGGGAGCCCCAATGGGCTCTCGGCGTCCTTGTCCCTCGGGATCGTATCGGCCATCCGTGAAAAAGGCGTCTCCAGCTTTGGCGGTGCCGCGGACACGGCGGCCATTGGCTCATCGTGGGCCATTCAAATCACGGCGCAGATCTCGGCGGGCTCGAGCGGCTCACCGGTGATGACGCGCGATGGGCAGGTCATTGCCGTGGCCGTCGGCATGATGGCGACAGGCCAGAATCTGAACTTTGCAGTGCCCGCCGAGGTGCCCAAAAAGATGCTGGAGGCTTTGGGCGACAAGCCGGCCGTCAAACCCTTTGCGCAATCGGATTTGGTAAAGAACCTGGTGATCTCCGCCGGCATTTTAGGCGCGTTTGGTCTGGCGTTCTTCTTGGTTACCTATTTCGCGTCGCGCAAGCCCAAGGTCAAATCGCGGCCCGTGATTCATTAGCGCGATCGGAGGTCAACCCAGCTTTCGGAGGCGCGCCCCCGTATCGGGGACCTCGGCAACTCCGACTCGAGGTTCGTGGGAGCTTTTGAGCTCCGCGCGTTTGACCTCGGACAACGGGCGGGCCGAGCCATCCGCCATCGCCGATTGAATCTCGGCGATCATCGACAGCGCGATCTCCGCCGGCCCGTCCGCCCCCAGATCGAGCCCCACGGGCGCGCGCACGCGGGCGAGCTGGGCTCGGGTCACGCCGGCCCCCGCGCGCAGGATCTCCGAAAGAAGCCGCTCGGCGCGCGCGCGGGGCCCGAGGATGCCGATGTACGGCGCCGGCGAGGGGAGGACCGACTCCAGGATCGCGCGATCCGATTCGTAATTGTGGGTCATGACCAAGACCGCGGTGCGGTGCCCGATGGCGACGTCCGCGGGGGAGCCCATGACGATGCGGTCGGCGAGGGCGAGCCCCTCGCGGGCCTCTGCGGACATGCGGCGCGCGACGACCGTGACCTCCCAGCCCACGCACTTCGCTTGCCGCACGACGGCTCGAACGTCGTAATTGGCGCCAAAGACGACCAGCGGCCGGGGCGGGAGGATCACCTCGACGAAGACGTCGATCTCCCCATCGGCGCACGGCGCGCCCGCCGCATCGAGTGTAAGATGCACGGAGTGCTCCCGCTCCAGCGCGGAGGCGGCCGCGCGCTCGATGCTCGCCGCGAGCTTGGAATCGGCGATGTTGCAGGCGATCCGCCCGGTACCATCGTAGAGCAGACGCTGGCCGAGGTTCGATTCGAGGTGGCCGGTGCGAACGATGGTCGCCATGGCCCCGGGCTCCCGCGCGGTGAAGCAGCGCTCGATGAAGCGCAGCGGGTGCACCGGATCGTCGGTTGAAAGCTGCTCGAGCAACAGTTCGAGCCTGCCGTTGCAGCCGAGGCCGAAGCCGCCGCGCACGTCGTCGTCGTCGCCCGTGGTGTCGTAGGCGATGCGGCTGGTTCGACCGCCCTCGGTGTGCCACCACGCTTTGCGGAGCAGATCGCCTTCGAGGCACCCGCCGCTGATGCCGCCCGCGAGCCAGCGCTGCTCGGTCATCAGCATGCGCGCGCCGGCGCGGCGGTAGCTCGAGCCCCCCGTGCGGACCAAGGTCGCGAGGATCATCCGCTCGCCGCCGTCCTCGAGCGAATGCCAGGATCGCAAGAGCTCCTGCGTTTCGTTCATCCGTACCTCGCCTTGGGCAACATGTTAGATGGCCATTTGCATCCGGACAATGAGCACATTTTCGTCCGGACGGATCGGCGCGCCGGCGAAGCTCTCGAAGAACATGTGGCCGAACGAGCCAAGCATGGCGATGCCGCGCACGGGATACCAATTGAGCCCACCCCCGTACACCGTGGTGATCCGTGACCCAGCCGATGGATCGACGGCGCCAGCGCGAAAGGCGCTCGAGCCGACGATGAGCCGCCCTGCGCCGCCGACGAGCAGAAAGGTGCCGAGGTGGCCCTTGGCCAGATCGAGAGGGCGCTTGGGCACGATGTACGAAAGCGGTTCGGCGTCCTCACCGGTCAAGACGAGGGAGGCGACGGCGCCGAGCGCATCGTAGGAGACCGTCGCTGTCCCGATATCGTCGCTCGCGTGCACCCAATCCACATAGGCGGCGACGGGGCCGAACGCCCACGTGGCATGGGGCACGATCCGCCAGGCGGCTCCGCGGGCGGTCATCGTACCGGCCGCGGTGCGATCGTTCTTGTACGCGAAGAACGTCTGGCCGCCGTACGTGCGTAAAATGGGCAGCTCCGGTGCCGCCACCGTTCCATCGTGCTCCGTGTAGCTTGCACCGATTCCGAGGCCCAGCTTGGTGAGGGGCCCTGGCGAGAGCCACGCGAAGGGCCGTCCGAAGACGCGCGCCGTAAGCTCGCGATGCGCGTCGATGTCAGCGTCGCCCAAGAGGCCGGCGGATCCGCCGTTGGTGAGCGCGACATTGTACTTCAGGACGCCGGGGATGGGCTCGCCGTAAAGTTGCAACCCGGTGTCGCGGGCCGGCAGGAGCACGCTGGCCAAGGTCGTGCTGACGAAGGGGAGCCAGATGCCCGGCGTGAGGCGCTCTTCGCTGATGGGATAAAGGAACTTGCCGACGCGCAATGTGAGCGGTCGCGCGAGATCGACTTCGAGCCACGCGTCGAGCAAGGTCAGGCGGCCTTGGGCGAAATCCACGAACATCTGCGAACGAAACCGTCGCGCCACCACGGCGCTCATCTGCAAGGCGGCAAAGCGCACATTGAACGTGCTCGATGCGGTCACACCCGGCGGCCGGTCGACGAGGAACGCTTGATAGTCGGTTTGGAGCAACCAGTGCAAACGAAGTCGATAATCGCCATCGGCCGACTCCACGCCGAACCCCGAGGGGCCCGCGACGGCAACCACCGGCTCCGGCGCCGCCGGTGCACGCGACGCGGGGGGCTCCGTTGCGGGCGGTGCCGGGGTTGTTGCCGCAGTCGCGGAGGATGCGGGCGCAGTCGCGGAGGACGCGGGCGCAGTCGCGGAGGAGGCGGGCGCAGTCGCGGAGGAGGCGGGCGCAGTCGCGGAGGACGGCGCAGTCGCGGAGGACGGCGCAGTCGCGGAGGACGCAGTCGCAGTCGCGGAGGAGGCGGGCGCGATCGGTTCATCCGCCCGTGCCAAGCCTGGGCGCAGCAGTACGACGAGTAATGCGAACAGTTGCGCGATCGCCGAGGTCGCGCGCCCCCTCACCGGTCTGCGCACGGCGCGCCGGCTTCTTTCCACGCGCGCATCTTGGCGACGAAATCGCCATACTCGAGCGGCGGTCGCTCCCGCCCGGGCCCCGGCTCCCACGCCCATTTGACGAGCCCCGTATCGAGGTGATCGATCACGTCTTCGAGTTTGCGATGCCCATTTCGCGCCGGATCCTTGAGCGACTCGCACAGCTCGGCGATAGTCAGCCCATGCCACGACATTCGCATATCGTCGGGCGGCATATGCCAATCGTCCGCGCCCGGAGGGCTATGGGGCAGGGGCGAGTTGGCCGTCTGATGGCAATTCGTACACCGCATGGCGGGACTGCCCTTTCCATCGGTGTACCGCTTGACGTTCATATCGTGAACGTGATGATCGTCCCCCTGCAGCGGCGCATCGTCCTTGGCGTGGCAGTGCAGGCAACGCGGGTGCAAAAGGACGCTGGACGCCGCGCGAAAAGCCGCAAAACCCTGCGACGGCGGCGCGGTGCCCAAAGGCGCCTCGCCCTGGGGCTTGCATGCGGAAAAGAGACAAATAGCCAGTATCCAAATCGAACGCATCGATTTCATCCATCTCGTCGTTGTCAATGTCGTCAGCGAGCTCGATTGGTCATCCCAGGCGCAGGCCATGACGGCGGAGCGGCAAGGACCGAATCCGCCGGCCGGTGGCCGCGAAAATCGCGTTGGTCACCGCCGGAATGACCGTGACGGGTCCCACTTCCCCGGTGCCGCCGAGGGGCCGCGCGCCGCTGTCGATGAAGTGGGTCTCGCACCGCGGCATCTCCGGAAGGCGCAGGACCTGAAAGCCATCGAAGTTGCCCTCCACCGCCCGGCCGCGCGCAAAGGTCATCTCCGACTTGAAGGCGTTGGAGAGCCCCCAGGCCACCCCGCCCTCGATGTTGTTCTCCGCGATGTTCGGGTTCAAAACGGTACCGCAATCGACCACCGAAACAACCCGATGGATCGTCACCACCCCGCCCTGCACCGAAAGCTCGACCACCTGACAGATCACGGTGTTGAACGCGTCCGCGAACGCCATACCCCGGTGCACGCCCACCTTGGGCGCCTCGCGCCATCCGGACTTTTCGGCCGCTCGATCCAGGACGGCAAGCGCCCGCACGTTCCCCTCGAGCAGGCGCCGCCGATACGCGTACGGATCTTTCTTTGCCAGGTGCGCCGCCTCGTCGAGGAAGCTCTCCAGCGCGAACAGGTTCGGTCCGTAGCCGGTGGTGCGGGCCACCGAGGTGGGAACCCCGACCTCGAGCAGACGAAAGTCGATGCGCTCGTTGGGGATCCGGTAGCTCGTCTCCATCAACCCCTCCAGGCAGCTGGGATCGAATTTGTCGGTCACCGCCGGAGGGAAGACGGGCTTGAGGATCGTGGGCGACACCAGCCGATGGGCGACCGCCGCCGGATATCCCTCTTTGTCGAGACCGGCCGTGATGCGATGGAGCACGGCGGGCCGGTAATGGTCGTGGCGCATGTCCTCTTCGCGCGACCAAATCGCTTTGACGGGCCGGCCAATCGCCTTGGAAAGGACCACCGCCTGCACGATGTAATCGACGAGCAAGCGCCGGCCGAACCCGCCGCCCAGGAACGTGCGATGGACCTGCACCTTCTCCTTCGGCAGCCCGAGCACCGCCCCGGCCACCACCTGCGCGAGCTCCTGCCCTTGCGTCGGCGCCCAAATTTCGCACCCGTCGGCCCTGACGTGCGCCGTCGCGTTCATGGGCTCCATGGTCGCGTGGGCGAGGAATTGGCTCTCGTACTCCGCCGAGTGGAAGCCCGCGAACGACTCCGTTTTCAGTACCGCCGCGCGCCCCGCGCGCCCGTGTAGGTTTGGGAGCGGACCGTTGGGGTAAGGATGGGGAAGGGCCTCGTAGTTGCCCACCGCTTTGACGAGCACCCAGTCATCGCCCGCCATCGCCTCGCGGTATTGGTTCATCAGGCTGGCGCTGTCGAGCTGCGCGTGAGGGCCCTCGTCCCAATCCACCCGCAGCGCCTCCAGCGCTTTGCGCGCCTGCCAATACGTGGCCGCCACCACCGCCACCCCGCCCGGCACCTCGACCACGTCGATGAGCCCCTCTTCGCCCGCGCCCGCCGCGCCCGCCGCGCTCGATGCACTCGCCGCACTCAACGCACTCGCCGCACTCAACGCGACGGAGGAGCGATCGATGCGCGAAGGTTTTCCCCCGAACGTCGGACAATTCAGGACCGCCGCGTGAACCATCCCCGGCAAGGTGAAGTCGATGCCAAAGACGGCCGAGCCATCGACCTTGGCGGGGTTGTCCACGCGTGGAAGGGGCTTTCCGAGCAGCTTCCACTCGCTCTCGGGTTTGAGCCGTACCTCCTTTGGCGGCGCGATCGCGCTCGCCCGTGGCGCGAGCGCGCCAAAGCTCTCCCGCTTTTGCGATCCGGCATGAACGACATATCCCTCTTCGACCTGGCAGCTCGCCGCCGGAACACCCCACTTCTGCGCGGCCGCCTCGACCAGCATGGCCCGCGCGCTCGCCCCCATCTTGCGCATCAAATCGAAGAAGGACGAAATGCTCTCGCTGTTCCCGGTGAACTGCCATTGCAGCCGCGGGTTGCGGTAGGCCACCGCGGCCGGCGACGTCTCGAGCTTCACCCGATCCCAGCGCGCGCCCAGCTCCTCGGCCAGGACGGCGGGGAGGGTCGTCATGATGCCTTGCCCCATCTCCGCCTGCGAGACGACGATGGTCACCGTGTCATCGGTGCCAATCTTGAGCCACGCGTTGAGATCGATGGTTTGCGCATCCGTCGCGGCAGGCCCCCCCGGCGCGGCCAGCACCTCCGCGCCGCTGACGATCGAATCGAGGAAACAACCGACCAAAAAGAACCCGTTGACGGCCAAAAAATTTCGGCGCGACAGCTTGCTCATCGCGGCCCCCCGCCTTCTTCGGTGAGCTCGGCCGCCCGATGAACCGCCTTGCGAATGCGATGGTAGGTGCCGCAGCGGCAGAGATTCCCGGCCAGCGCTTGGTCGATTTGCTCGTCCGTCGGCCGGCGAACTTTGGTCAAAAGCACGCACGTGGCCATGATCTGCCCCGATTGGCAATAACCGCATTGGGGCACCTGCTCTTCGAGCCACGCGCGCTGCACGGGGTGGCTTCGATCGGAGGAGAGCCCTTCGACGGTCACCACTCGGCGATCGGCGGCCCTCGAGACCGGCGTGACGCACGCGCGCACCGCGTCTCCATCGAGGCTCACCGTGCACGCCCCGCACTGCGCGATGCCGCAGCCGTATTTCGTTCCGGTCAGCCCCAGCTGCTCCCGGAGCACCCAAAGAAGCGGCGTGCGCGGATCGACGTCGACCCGCACGGCCTTGCCGTTGACCGTGAGCGAGACGTCCGCCATCACTTCACCTCCACGGGCGGGAACTGCACCACCAGGCTCTCCAGCATCGCCCAGCAGTTGTCTTTCAAATAGCTTTCGCTCCCCGCGAGCCGCGCGCCCCACCTGGGCGACATCTGCGCATGGCACGCATCGACCAGGGCCATCTCGTAGTCGTTGTGCCGCTCCCACGATGTCTTCGTGCTCGCGGTCGCCTTCAAGTAAGCAGGAAAGGTCGTCTTGGCCATCGACCTCGCCACCGTCGATTGCAATTCGGTGACGAAGGCCAGCGAGGTTTGCACATCCTCGCGCGTGCCGAGGCGATCGACGTGTCCGGCCACCAGGGTGTGAAAGTCGTATTGCAGCGCAAGGCGGTGGGCGTCGATGTATCCGGGGATATCCACCCCTATCCCCAGGTTCTTGTACGGCATCCACCCGGGGTAGACGACGTCGATGAGCATCAAGACCTTTTGCTTGGGCGCGTAAATGAAGAGGTTTCCGGCCTCGTGGTTCACTCCATGGTAGTCGAGGACGAGGGTCTGATCCCCGAGCTCCAGGCGGTACGTTCGGTCGAAGGTGACGGTGGGCACCGGCCGCCTGGGATCGCGCCGGCTGGCGAGCAAGGCGGCCGTTTCGGTGTGAGCGACGTACTTTGCAGTCTTCGGAAAGAGGCCGGCGGCCCCGATATGATCCGTATGCTCGTGGCTGTAAACGACATACGTGATGGGTTGGTCCGTTACCTCGCGGATCGCATCGAGATAGTGTTCTCCGAGCGTTGGCAGCGGATCGATAGCAATTACGCCCTCGTTCGACACGGCGAACATGGTGTTGTAGGACCCGTCGGTCACCCAATAAAGGCGCTCGCCGAGCTCCTTGACGGAGTAACCTTTGGCCGGCGCCACCTGGCCGGGCTGCTGCGTTTTCGGTGGGGGCGCGCACGCAGGGTGCACGAGCGCGGACACCGCGATGGCGATGGCCGCGGGGGAGAAGACCGCCAAATGCCTCATGAACGAAGACCTCGGCCGCTGAAGCTAAGCCGGAGCGATCCATTCGTCGAATGGATCGTATTCATGGGAGTCATCGACGAGGTGGATGCATCGCCCGCGGGCCGCGCCGCCGTCCCACGGCGTCTCCTTCACACCGTGCCGCCGTCACGTCATGACGCGCTTATGCCACCATGCGCTTACGCCACCACGCTACGACCCGAGGCTCAGAAGTCGCCGTCCTTCACGTAGGGATGGCTCCAGAGCGTGAGCTGCAGGAGGCACGATTTCACCCACGCGGCGTGCATTTTGTCCACGTCGCCCGGCGAGTGCCCTTTCTTGGCGAGGAACGGCTTCAAGGTGAAGGTGACGGGGAAGATGAGCGCAAACAAGTTACGAAATGGCACGATGTCCGTCGATGGCGCCCCGTCGATCGCGTTCTTTTTGATGCGATGGTGGCGAAGCCCGATCTCGTGTTGGTAATCGAGCCAGCTCTGATCGTACTCGGCGCGCGACGTGTCGAGGATCCATTGGCCGAAGCGCTTACGCACGGCGCCCAAATACTCGCCCACGGGCGCGCCGCCGTCCTTTGCCGTGAATGACGCGAGGAGGTGCGGATTTGCGCCGACGAAGCCGTACCACACGTCGAGGATGGCCTCGACATGGTCTTTCACGATGTCGTGGGACAACTTCAAATAGTGCGTATCTTCTTCTCCGAAGAGCGCGCTCTTCTTCATCTCCTCGAACTCCGCCAGCGAGATGGGCGATCGCGCAACGGCCGTCGTTCCATACGTATATCCATGAATGCTCATAGGTCGACTTTCCTTTCCGCGGACAATGCACCGCCTTCGTCCGCGCGCAGCAGGAGCCCGTACGTAGCCGCCCGCCCGCGAGGGATGCGATGATTCCACCTCTCATAACTTAGGAGTCCTAAGTTGTCAACCGCCGCGAGCGAGCGCCGCGGGCGGGGGATCCCGCCGATCCCGATCGGCGGCGCAAATCGTCCCAAAACGCGGAAGCGACGTTCGAGCGGCAAGGCATGAACGCTGGAGGTGGGGTCGGGCACCTTGGGCGTATGAACACGTATTCTATGCTGCGACGTCGTTCGCACGCGCTCGTGGCGGCTTCGGCCTTCCTGACCGCCGCGTGCTCGGACGACAATAAGGATGTATCGCCTCGATTCGATGAAGCCGCGCTCCGTGCGGACGTGGAGACCGTGCAAAAGACGGCCGATATCGTCGGTGTGCTGGCGGAGGTGGTCACCCCGGAAGGGCCCCTGCGGGCGCGCGCGGGCGCCGCGGAGCTGGGAACGAACCAACCCGTGCCCTGGGACGCGCATTTTCGCGTGGCGAGCACCACCAAGACCTTCGTGGCCACCGTGGTGTTGCAGCTGGTCGGAGAGGGGAAGCTCTCCTTGGAGGATCCGGTGGAAAAATGGCTGCCCGGGGTGGTCCGCGGGCAGGGCAACGATGGAAACAAGGTCACGGTGCGGCAGCTGCTTCAACATACGAGCGGGCTCTTCGACTATGTCGAGGACGAAGGGCTGCAGAGCGCCATGCGCCAAGATTTCGAGGGTATTCGTTACAACCTCATGACCCCCGAGGAGCTGGTGGCCATCGCCATGAAACACCCGCCGGCCTTCGCCCCCGGCCAGGGTTGGAGTTATTCGAATACTGGTTATTTGGTCGCCGGGATGATCATCAAAGCCATCACCGGCCACGACTGGTCGCACGAGGTGGTGAACCGCATCGCGGTGCCGCTCGGCCTCACGCAGACGTCCGTGACGACCACCGATCCGAAGGTCCCCGTGCCCTATGCCCGCACGTACCTGCGGGTCGAAGGCGCGCCTTCGCCCCTGGAGACCACCGAAAATACGCTGGAGCACACCGCCGACTCGGCGGTCATCAGCACCACGGCGGATTTGAATCGATTCTTCCGCGAGCTGGTCACCGGAAAGGTGCTCCGCGCCTCGGAGCTCACCGAAATGCAACGAACGGTGCCCATGCCCGAGGGCGACTACCCGGCCGGCACCCGCGCGGGCCTCGGCATTTTCTGGAGCCCCACGTCATGCGGCGGCTTTTGGCAGCACGCGGGCGATAGCCCCGTTGCGCCGCATACCCGCACGGGTATCACGGCGGATGGGCGCCGCAGCATCATCGTATCGATGACCAGCACGGTCGACTTCGCATCGACGGATCGCGCGGTCTTCGAGCTGACGGAGCGCGCCCTCTGCGACCGCGCCCGCTGATCGGGCGCGCGGCGCCTCAAGCCCCGTCCTTGATGGGCACCGTCAAACCCACCTTGACCCGGTTCATCACCACCTGGGTCGTGAAGCGGAGCACGTTGGGGTTCTCGTACAGCGCGCGTCGCGCGAACGTTTCGAAGTCGGGCATGTCCCGCGCGATGACCACGAGGACGAAGTCGGTGCTGCCGGTGACTTGGTAGCATTGTTGAATGCGTGATTCGGCGCGTATCGCGCGCCGGAATGAGTCGATGTCGGTCTGGTGCTCGCGATCCAGCTCCACCGAGACGATGAAGGTCATCGCCTGACCGACGGCCGTCGGTTCGACGACGGCGATCTCGCGCGCGATGATGTTGGTCTCACGCAGCCGCTTGATGCGCCGCTGCACGGCGGCGGGGGAGAGGCCGACTTTGGTCGCGATGGCCTCGGCGGTCACCCGTGCGTCTTCTTGGAGGCGCGCGAGGATGGTGCGATCGATGCGGTCGAGAGCGCCATTCGGGCCTTTGCGCATGGCCTGCATATTGGCACGGAATACGCGGTTTCCACGCGTGCATCGGCCCAAGGACGCGGTTTTTCCGCGCGCGCGATCGCTATAGTAAAACCCATGTCCGATACGCCGCTGGACGCATGGAGCATGCGCTTTCACCTTCGTTCTCGCTCCACTCCCAATCCGGGCCCCGTGCACGGCCCCTCCGAGCTCGCCGAGCTGGCGTGGGTCGGGCTGCGCGACGTGGCCCCCGCGCGCGAGCTCCTCTCCGCGTTCATGAAATACGCGCCCACGCCGCTGCGCCGCCTCTCGCAGCTGGAACGCGCGCTCGGGTTGGGCGCCATCCTCATCAAGGACGAGGGAAAGCGCATGGGCCTCGGCAGCTTCAAAGCGCTCGGCGGCGCCCACGCCGTGATTCGCCATGCGCGCCGGAAGACGGAGCGCGAGCCGGGCAAGCCGGTGACCGTCGCATGCGCCAGCGCCGGCAACCACGGATTGTCGGTGGCCGCGGGGGCGCGCGCCGTCGGTGCGCGGAGCGTGGTGTACCTGAACGAGACGGTGCCTTCGAGCTTCGAAGAGCGGCTGCAAGCGCAGGGCGCGGAGACGGTCCGCGCTGGACACGACTACGAGGAGAGCCTCGAGCTGGCCGAGGCCCGCGCCGCGCGCGAGGGCTGGGCGCTCATCTCGGACACCTTGTCGCCGGCGGTCGCCTCCGAGCCCCGCGACGTCTGGGAGGCGCGCGCCACGGGGCCGCGCGAGGTGATGCAGGGCTACTCCGTTCTCATGGACGAGGCGGCGCGCGCGTGCGAAGAGCAAGGCGGCCCGGCCACGCACGTGTTCGTTCAAGCTGGCGTCGGCGGTCTTGCGTCGGTGGCGGCGTCGTACCTCTTCGAGCGATGGGGCGAGGCCGTTACCCTCGTGGTCGTGGAGCCGGCGGGGGCCGCGTGCGTGCTGGAGAGCGTGCGGCTCGGCGCGCCCACGCGCATCGCACCCGGACGGACCACCCTCGGGCGGCTCGATTGCCGGGAGCCCTCGCTGCTCGCCTTCCACGTGCTCTCGCGCGTGGCGCATGGCTTCGTCACCGTGACCGACGCGGCTGCGGGCCAAGCGGCCGTGCAGATGGCGCACGATGGCGTCGCGCTCTCGCCGTGCGGTGCCAGCGGCGGCGCAGGGCTCATGGCGGTGTGCAAGGACGCGAGCGTGCGCTCGGCGCTCGGCCTCGACGCGGGCTCGCGCGTGCTTCTCTTCGGAACCGAGGCGGCGGGTGCACCATGAGCGCGGCCCACCTCGCGAGCATCGCCCGTTATCCGATCAAGGGCTTCGGACCGCAGATGCTGTCGTTCGCCGAGCTCCGTCGCGGGTTCGGGCTCGAGCACGACCGGCGGTTTGCCGTGACCAACGGCCAGACGCGCGTCGACCTCGACGCATCGTTCCCGCCCGGCGAGCGCGCCGTGCGCAGCGCCCCGCGCTGGATGCCATGCGGCAACTTCGTTCGGCTCACGCAGAATCAGGATCTCCCGCTCTACGCCTTCGAGTTCGACGACGAGCAGCTCCTGCTCTCCATTCGCGCCCCCAAAGGCGATCGCGTCTCCGTCGATCTGAACGATCCCGAGAGCGTCGCGCGCGGCAACGCCACCTTGACCGCGTGGTTTCCGCAGGGCCCGCACGGCTCGCCCGGGTTGGTGGAGGCGAGCTCCTTCGGCTTCTGGGATCACCAGGACGCCACCATCTCGCTCATCAACCTGGAGACGGTGCGCGCCCTCTCCCGCGCGGCCGGCACCGAGCTCGACCCGCTCCGCTTCCGAGGCAATTTCTTCCTCGACGGCCTGCCGGCGTGGGCCGAGCTGGGGCTCCTGGGGCGCCGCATCCGCATCGGCGACGCCGAGCTCGAGATCCTGCGACCCATCGACCGATGCAAGGCGACGTCGATCAATCCGAGCACCTCGGAGGCCGACGTGCACGTCCCGCTCGTCCTCGCGCGCTCGTTTGGACACGTCTTTTGCGGCGTCTACGCGCGCGTCGTCCGCCCCGGCCGCGTCGCGCGCAACGCGCCGTTCGTCGAGATCGGCGCCGCCTCGGAGACCGCCGGACACCCTCTGGTCGACACCGCCCCGCCGCCGCACGAGTGGCCGCGCGCCGCGCGGGTCGAGGCCCGCGAAGAGGAGAGCGCCACCGTCGTCAGCTTCTGGTTCCGCGATCCCTTGCGGCCTCTGCGCGTGCCCCAGCCCGGTCAACACGTCCGCATCCACACCGCGGTGCCGCGAGGCGCGGACGGCGCTGCCCAGGCGGACGGCGCTGCCCAGGCGAACGCCGTCGCGCACCCCGCGCCCGTCTGGCGCTGCTACACCGTCTCCGAAGTCGGCGATGATGGCCTCGTTCGCATCAGCGTCAAGCGCGAGGACGAGGGCGTGCTCTCGTCCCATTTGCACCGATCGGTACAAAAAGGTGACTCCCTCGTCCTCTCCGGGCCCTTTGGCGACTTCACCTTGCCGGACGAAGCGCCCGAACGGCGCCCGCTCGTCTTTTTGAGCGCGGGGATCGGCATCACGCCCACCATCGCCATGCTGCGCGGCCGAGGCGCGGCCAAAGCCCCCTCCGTCCACGTGGCGCACGGCGCCCGGTGCGACGCGGAGCTCGCGCTCTGGGACGAGGTTCGAGACGTCGTCTCCGAGCTCGAAAACGCCACCGCCGAGCTCTATTTCAGCCGCCCCGCCGAGGGCGATCTCGCGCGCCGCGGCGCCCGCCACGGTCGCATCGACTTCGAGCACCTCGCGGCGACCATCCCGCTCCGCGAGGCGGATATTTATCTCTGCGGGCCGGACTCCTTTTTACGCGACGCCAAAATGGCTTTTGCAAAATTGGATATCGCCCCCGAGCGGATTCACTACGAAGTATTCGTCTCGCCGCGAAGCGCGTCGGCCGCGAGCCCCAAGGCGCCTTCGCCCGGCCCCTACCGCGTTCGATTCCTGCGAAGCAAAGTCGAGGCGACCTGGCACGAGGGCGCCGGATCGCTCCTGGAGCTGGGGGAGGCTTCCGGCATCGCCCTCGCCTCGAGCTGCCGAAGCGGCGTTTGCCAGACCTGCCGCCATCGTGTCTCCGGGGGCACCGTCGCGCACCTCCTCGATCTGCTCGCGCCGCCCAATGAAGGTACGGCGCTTCTCTGCTGCGCGGTGCCCACCTCCGACATCACGATCGACGGTTGAAATACGCGCCAACCGCCGCGCCCGGCCGGCGGCCGAGAAGGTCTGCGCGATGGGTAGAATGAGCTCGCGGACGAGCGGTGTGGCGGTGACGACCGTGGGACCACCCGCGAGCTCTCGAAACGGGTGAAGTCTCTCCCCGCCATCGAGCTCGACGAAAACGCTCGCGCGGCGCTTTATGAAAAAATCGACAATGTTCGAATTGTCCCGGGGGACGGTACGCGAATGCCCATCTCCGACGCCTCCTTCTCGGGCGTCGCGTGCTTTGCGATGCTTCACCACGTACCGGCCGCGGAGCTGCAAGAGCGCCTCTCTCCGGAGCGTTTCGTCGGGAGACCTCGTCCTGCACGAGTTCGTGTCTTGGGTCCGGGGTGGCACGTCTCCGGGAACCGATCGCGTCGATAGCTTCTGACTTTCGCCTCCTTCCTATCTTCAGACGATGATGCGGGGCCATGGCGACGCCCTCCCGCGCTGCCTCGAGCCCGCCGGCTCTCCTCATGTGAAGGCGGCGATCGCGCCGGACTGCGCCTCGAGGTGCCCTCGTGGAGCGAGGCCTTCCATCGCCGGCCATACTGAAAAGTTCTCGTTCCTTTCATTGGCGGGTGGGCGGTTGCGCGCCAGGTGGGGAAGCGATTGGACGTTCTCGACCCGAGCTCCGCGAGCTTACGATGTTCGCTCCACTTCGGGCTTTCGTGCGCCACAAAGCAATATGTCACTTAGACATCCGTTTGTTGCCAAACGATCGGTTGACCTATTGCCAGCAGGTGGAATAGGTTATTTCGAACGTTCGATGCGCGGCCGGAAATGGTCGTGGTGGAAATCGTTTTCCCTTCGAATTTTCGAAATTTGTTATCTATGACAAATCACGTGTCCACTGAATGGGTGACAGTGCACGGTTGTCTTCTGCGCGCCGGTGCTGGGCTGCGCGAATAATATATTCCGTAACATATTTTGCGACCACGCCGTGCAGTGCGCAGACACGATCTCGAGACAATTTCGAGTGTTGGGCGCCGGCGCGCGTTTCGAATGTGTTTCTCGTTTGGGCCATCATGCTGCGCCGCGCCGGCGACCACCGGAAATCGCTCCGGGCCTCTCTTGACAAATCACGGGCATAATATCATGTACATAATATGTCGGTCGTTCCGGCTCGTCGGTAGCTTGCACGCTTCGAGTGCCAGCGCCGAAGCGGCGGAAACCACTTAGGATACGAGGGGGCTCGGGTCCCCCGGCAAAAGCAATGGGAACGAATCAAACCGTCGACTTGTGTCGACCGATCGCCGAAATCGTTGGGCAGCGCGCGGCCATCCAGGGGGGCGCGCTCGCCCTCACCTATCTCCACGATGGTGAAAATGACGCCGAGAGTTGGACATATGCGCAGCTCTGGCAAGCCGTCTCGCGGGTCGCCGCCGATTTGAGCGCGCGCGGGGCGGCGGGCAAACGCGCCGTCCTCCTTTATGAACCGGGTCTCGAGTACATTGCAGCGTTCCTCGGGACCATGGCGTCGGGTGCTATCGCGGTTCCCGCCTATCCGCCTGCCTCCAAGCGCATGGCCGAGCGCCTCCGCGGCGTCATTCAAGATTGTTCGCCCGACTTCGTCCTCACCAGCGCGGCCTTTGCGGCCGTGTTTCAAGGGCAGCTCCCCGACGTCACCCACGCCTCGTGGATCGCCACCGACGCCTTGCCGCAGGCCTCCTTCGACGGGGTGACGGCCGATCGCGACGCGTTGACCATGCTCCAATACACCTCGGGCTCGACGGGATCGCCCAAAGGGGTGATGCTCTCGCACGCAAACATCGTCGCCAATTGCGCGGCCGTCTACGAATGGCTCGGCCCCGATCCCCACCGCCGCGGCTGCATTTGGCTCCCGCCGTACCATGACATGGGGCTCTTGGGCGGCATCCTCCAGCCGCTCTTCGCGGGTTTTCCGCTGGTCTTCCTCTCACCCATGCACTTCGTCCAGAAGCCCGTGAGGTGGCTCCAGGCGATCAGCCAGCACCGCATCACCTTGTCGGGCGGCCCCAATTTCGCCTATCAAATGTGCGCCTCGGACATTCCGGACGAGGAGCTCGAAGGGCTCGATCTCTCGTGTTGGAAAGAGGCCTTCTGCGGCGCGGAGCCCGTGCGCCCCGACACGCTCACCGCATTTTGCAAGCGCTTCGAGCCGAGCGGGTTCTCCGTACGCGCCGTGAATCCATGCTACGGCCTGGCGGAGTCCACGCTCATCGTGTCCGGTAAACCCCCGGGGCAAAACCCCATTTACCGCCGCTTCGATCGCGAGCGCTTGGAGGCAGGCGCCGCCGTCGATTGTGACGCGCGCGGCGAGCACGACGAGGCCGCCGAGACGGACGGCTCGAAGGAGGCCATTGGCCTCACCAGCTGCGGCGTAGTCACCTCGGGCTACGATCTCCGCATCGTCGATCCTGCTGCCGGCACGGAGCTCGGCCAAGGCCAAATCGGCGAAATTTGGGTGTCGGGGCCCAGCGTCGCCCATGGGTATTGGGCCCGGCCCGAGGAGACGCAGCGCGTGTTCGGCTGCCAGCTCCCCGGCGCAAAAGGACCCTTCCTCGACACGGGCGATCGCGGATTTCTTCAGGACGGCCAGCTGTACGTGACCGGCCGCTCGAAGGATCTCATCATCATCGCCGGGAAGAATCACTATTCCGAGGACATCGAGCACACGGTGGAGTCGGCGCACGGCTCGATTTATCGCGGCGGCGCCGTGGCATTCTCCGTCGAGGCAGGGAGCGAAGAGGCGGTGATCATCCTGGCCGAGGTCCGCGTCCAGCGCGATCGGCGGGACATCGGCGCCATCGCCCAGACGATCATCGCGCAGGTCACACAGGTGCACGGGGTGGCGCCGAAAGAGGTGGTCTTGTGCCGCCGCGGCTCGATTGCGCGGACGACGAGCGGAAAGGTGCGCCGGGCTGCATCGCGCGCGCTTTACCTCGCGGGCGGGCTGCAACAGGTCGCGTAGCCGACCGATACCCCACTCAACCATGGAAGCGAGACGGTGTTCGATGCAGCCCGCATATGTCCATTCACCTGATCCCGGCGGCTCACGACCGCCGGAGTCGGAAGTATCCCCCGATCTATCCGCCTCGGACGATCGCCAGCGGCTTCAGCGCACGTACGCGCTCTTGACGGTCGGCGTTCCGACCCTCGGATTCATCGCCGCCATCGTATCGGCCTTCGTCCACGGGGTGACCCGCGCCGAGTGGATCCTCTTCGGCGTGATGTACGCCGGCACGGCGCTGGGCATCGAGGCGGGGTTTCACCGCTACTTTTCCCACCGCGCATTTCGCGGCGGCCGCTTCGTCACCTACCTCCTCGGCGGGCTGGGATCCATGGCCGGGCAGGGGCCCATTCTCTTCTGGGCCGCCATTCACCGGCGTCATCACGGCGCCACCGATCGCGACGGCGATCCGCACTCGCCCTGGCTCCACGGCGAGGGGTTCACGCGAAAGCTGCGCGGCCTCGCCCACGCGCACTTCGGTTGGCTGTTCCGCACCGATCGCACCGATTGGGCGCGATTGACCCCCGATCTGCTCCGCGACCGCGACGTGATCGGCATCAACGCGCAATATCCATTCTGGCTGGCGGCCGGCCTGCTCCTGCCGGCCATCGCCGGCGCGCTGGCCATGGGCATCCCCGGCCTGTGGCGCGGCATGCTCTGGGGCGGCTTCGTCCGGATTTTTCTGCTCGATCACGTGACGTGGGCGATCAACTCGTTCGGGCACGTGTTCGGGCGGCGGCCGTACCCGTCCAAGGATCACAGCGGAAACATCGCGCTGCTCGCGCTGCCTTCGTTCGGAGGATCGTGGCACAACAACCACCACGCGTTCCCCTCGTCGGCGCGCAACGATCATCACCTTTACCAGATTGATTTGTCAGGGCTCTTCATCGAAGGGCTCGCCCGCGTGGGCCTCGTCCGCGACGTCAATCAACCCCGACGTTCAGCGCGGCGCGCGCCCCGCAAGCCTTGAGGAACGGACCATGACCCAGACCACGATGGCCGACGCCATCCCGCCGCAGGAGTCCACCGTGCTCGGCATGGCGGACGTCACACCCAGCGCGCACCGGCTGCAGGCGCGCATCGCATTGGCCATCATGATCGTCCCCGCCCTGGGGACGATCGAGGCGGCGCGCCTCGCCCTGCGCCACGAAGTCGGCGCCGGCCAATGGATCCTCTTCGCCGTCATGTATTTCGTCCACATGGGCGGGGTGACGATGGGCCTCCACCGGCTGCTCGCCCACCGCGCGTTCTCCACCAGCAAGGCCCTGGAGGTGCTGCTCATCGTTTGTGGATCGATGGCGGGGCAGGGGCCGGTGCTCTATTGGGTCTCGACCCATCGCGCCCACCACGCGTACAGCGATACGGAGGGCGATCCGCACACCCCGCAGCTCCACGGCGAAGGCTGGGCCGCCAAGATGAAGGGCCTCTGGTACGCCCACATGCCCTGGATGCTCTCGCGAAGGGTGGCGAGCCCGGGCCATTTTGCGCGCGATCTCCTGCGCAATCGGACCCTGGTGCGCTTGAACGAGAGCTACTTCATCTGGCTCGCGTTGGGCTTCGTCATCCCCGCGGTGGCGGGCGGGCTCCTCGCGGGCAGCGCGCGCGGCGCCTGGGTGGGCTTCATCGTCGGGGGCCTCGCGCGCATGTTCCTCGCCAATCAGGCGGCGTGGTGCGTGGGCTCCGTGTGCCACATGTTCGGCAGCCGGCCCTTTCGAACGAACGACTCCAGCGCCAACAGCTGGTGGGTCGCCATCCTCACGTTCGGCGAGGGACTGCAGAACAACCACCACGCCTTTCCCAGCTCGTACCGGCACGCCGTGCGCTGGTGGGAGCCCGATCTGAGCGGCTGGTGCATCGCCTTGCTCGCGAAGATGAAGCTCGTCTGGAGTTTGAAGCATCCCTCACCGGCCGTGATCGAGCGCGTCACGATCCGCCCAAGTCGAAAGGAATAGTGTTCGCTATGAAAGAAAGTTTGTTGTCGTCCGTTGCGAAGCGACTCGGCCTCAAGGAGGCCCCCCGCGGCGCCCCTCTGCGCAGCGAAGCCGAGATCCGTCGCTGGATGACGGATCGTTTGGCCGCGCAGCTGAAAATTCCCGTCGACAACGTGGACACGTCGCGCGAGTTCGCCTCCTACGGGCTCGACTCGCGCACCGCCATCCAGGTGTCGGGCGAGCTCGAAAAGGCGGTGGAGCGCAGGCTCTCGCCCGCCCTTCTGTTCGAGCACCCGACGATCGACAGCGTCGCTCGGGAGCTTGCGCGCGAGCTATCGCACGAGAACAAAGACGACTGACGGGAGACGACCATGCTGCAACTCGTCGTTGGAAACGAGCAAAAGCCCGAGACGCCCCTGGAAGAACTTTTGAGGCGTTCGCGCGAGCTCGAGGGCGTACGGCTGGCGGACATCATTCCGCGCTCGTGCTTCACCATCAACTCCGCGCGCGGGCTCGTAGGCTTCTTCGCGAGCTATGCCCTATGGGCAGCCGGGCTCGCCCTCATCGCCTATTCGCCCCATTGGCTCCTGTGGCTCCCGGCATCGTTGGTCGCGGGGCTCGGCGGATGGGGCCTTCATTGCATCGCCCACGACTGCGGCCATGGCTCTTTCTCGTCCTCGCGCCGGTTCAATTATGCCATTGGCCACATCGCGCTCTTGCCGATGCTCTATCCGTTCCACGGCTGGCGCCACGTTCATAATTTGCACCACGCCAACACGAACAACCTGGAGAAGGACACCGACTGGCGCCCGGTGGGTCGCGCCATGTACGAGCGCATGCCGCTGAAGGACAAGAGCATCTACTTCGGCACGCGATCCATCTTCTTCTGGCTGGGCACCGCCCACTACGAGCTCATCTCGGGCTTTCGCACCAACATGTTCCCCGGCCGCAAAGAGCGCGAGGAGGTGCGCCGCTCGATCCTGTTCGTCGTCTTGGTCGCCCTGGTGGCGTTCCCGTTGGTGGTGCACTTCACGGGCTGGCTCGGCTTGGTGAAGTTCGTGCTGCTGCCGTGGCTGGGCATGCACGCATGGTTCAGCGCCACCACCCTCATGCACCACACGTCCGAAGACGTCCCTTTTCTGGGCGGAAAACAATGGACGCGCAACGCGAGCAAGCTCTTGCTCACCACCGATTACAAGTATTCGGCGCTGCTCCATTTCTTCACGCACAACATCTCCATCCACACCGCGCACCACGTGGCGCCGAAGGTCCCGTTCTACAACCTGCCCCAGGCCAACGCCGCGCTGAGGGCGGCGCTGCCGGGGATGATGCGGGAGAAGCCCTTCTCGTGGCGTGAGCTCTACACGGCCGTTCGAAGGTGCCATTTGTACAATCCGCAGACGGGTTTCTATAGCCCGTTCGGCGAAGACGGCGGATCCCCTCCGCTGGCGGACAAGGCGCTCGATCGGGGCGCATCGTAGGAGCGCGCGCATCATGAATAGCCTCGAATCGCTGACCAGTCAGGCGCGGGTCTTCGCATCGCGGTGGGGGTTCGCGCTGCTCGATCGATCCCCGCCCGCCCTCGCCGGCGAGCTGCCAGGAAAAATAGCAGGGAAGTGGGCCACCAACTTGTTCATGGAGACGCGCCGCGGGGGGCGCGATCTCCCGGTGGGCATCCCCGCGGGCGCCACGGCCAAGCCCGTGCGCGACGGTGAGAAGGTCCGCAACGTCTACGTGTGGGGCAAGAGCGGGCCCATGGTGGTCCTCGTTCATGGCTGGGGGGCCGACAGCGCCGCCATGTGCAGCTTGGTGCGGCCCCTCCGCCAGCGCGGCTACCGGGTGGTGGCGTTCGACGGCCCCGCGCACGGCTCGAACCAAGGGCGGCGCACGACCATGACCGAGTTCGTGGCATCCGTTCGCGAGGTGCTCGAGCGCTTCGATCCCGCGGCCGAGGTGCGCGCCATCGTGGGCCACTCGCTCGGCGGCCTCGCGGCGGTGGCGGCCTCCAAGCTCTCGCAGCGGGTCCCCGAGCGCATGGTTCTCCTCTCGGCGCCGAGCTGCTTGAACGAAGCCCTGCGCAGCTTCGTCGGGTTCTGGGGCATCTCCAGCCGCATCGAGCAGCAGATACGCAAAGAGCTCTCCAGGAGCCACGGCGTGCCCATCGAGCACTGGGACGTGCGGACCCTCGCGAGCCGCGATCGCTTTCCGGCCCTGGTGCTGCACGATCAGGACGACTCCTTCGTGCCCTTCGCCCAGGCCGACATCGTGGCCAACGCGCTCGGCAGCACGGCGCGCATCGAGCTCACGAAGGGGCTCGGTCACGCGCGCATCTTGGCCGATCAGCGCACCACGTCGCTGGTGGCGGACTTCGTGGCCGGGGCTCAGGCCGCGTGATGCGCGCGCTCGGCCCGGCCTTGACGGCTGCAACCGCGGCCCTCTCCCTGCTCGCATCGACCGACCTGCGCGCCGCGGAGTCGTGCGGCGCCGTCGACTACCCCGCCATCGTCGTGGGCAGCGGCTACGGGGGATCGGTGGCGGCCTTCTACCTCGGGAACGCGCGGGTCAAGACCCTGGTGCTCGAGCGCGGCCGCGATTGGACGGTGCGCGATCCCACGAAGGACGCCACCTTCGCCACCTTGGAGACGGTGACCGCGCCGGGCGGCGACGTGCGCAGCACCTGGATGAACACCAAGTGCATCGGCAACACGTACCTGTCGTTTGGCGGCCCGTTTCCATGTCCGGTCGGCGCGGGCATCTTGGAGGAAATGGACGACTCGCCGGAGACGCACCGCGACGCGTCTCCGGCGCTGAAGGTGAACGGGGTCAAGCTTCGCGTGGCGGCCGGCGTTGGCGGCGGATCGCTGGTGAACGGCGGGGTCGCGTTCGCGCCGACCAAGCAAGGCTGGGACGCGGCGTTTCCCCCGAACGAGCTGCCGCTCATGCAGCAGGTGTGGGCGGATCTGAAGGCGCGCTATTTTCGAAACGCGACCATCCGCCTCGGTGCTTCGCCCACGCCGAGTGACATTTTAGCCACCGAGTACTACCGGGGCACCCGTACCTTCGCGGCCTTTGCGGCCGCCGCAGGGTACCCCGAGGAGAACCCGGCCGATCCGGCGACGTGGACCTTCAACCACGCCAATATGCCGACCATCGCGGACTGGAACAAAGTGCGCGACGAGATCGCCGGCCGCCGCGTGGCCAGCATGATCCGCGGCGAGGTTTACTGGGGCAGCAACAGCGGCGCGAAAAAGTCGCTCGAGCAGCCCGACGGCTACCTGGGTCGCGCGGTGTCGACCGGCCACGTGACCGTCAAACCGCTGCACACGGTGACCGGGATCACCTACGACCCGCACACGCGCATCTACAAGGTCGCGGTGACGCACACCGATGAATCGTACCACGTCCTCTCGACGCGAAGCTTTACGACCCGTCATGTCTTCATGGCCGCCGGCTCGGTGGGGAGCACCAAGCTGCTCGTTCGTGCGCGCGACACCGGTGCGCTGCCGAACTTGAACGCGCACGTCGGAACGCGCTGGACGACCAACGGCGATATGGCGCATTTCCGCATCGTCAGCTCGACGTTCCTGCCCCAGGGCGGTCCGGCGGGCGAGAAGATCACCGACTTTCGCGACCCGAGCAACCCCGTGATCATCGAGGCGCCGCCCCTGCGCGCGCCGGCCTTCTTTGCCTCCGATCCGAACCTGCAGCCGTTCTTCGGCGCGCTCTTGAACATCGCGTTCGGCGTGCCCACGGCAAAAGGGACGTTTCGCTACGATGCCCCGAACGACACCGTCGTTCTCGACTGGCCGCCCGATGGCGCGGCCAACATCTACCAGCGCGTCACGAGCATCCTCACCGATCCCGCGTTTCCGGGCACCCCGGTCATCGTGCCGCAGGCGCGCTCGCAAGGCTCGTCCTTTCACCCGCTCGGGGGCGTGCCGCTCGGTCTCGCCACCGATGCCCACTGCCGGCTTCGCGGCTACCGCGGATTGTACGCCGTCGACGGCGCCATCTTGCCGGGGCCCTCGGCGGTGGCCAATCCAAGCTTGTTGATCTCGGCGTTGGCCGAGAGGTGCATGGCGCACCTCGCACCAAAAATCGCCGAAGACAATGATGACGACGACAACGACGACGACAAATGAGGAATGAATGGTGCGTTCGATCTGGATGACCGCGACCGCGGCCGTATGTGTGTTGGTAGCGACGGATGGCGCAGCCGCCGAGCCGTGTGAGTCCGTCGATTACCCGGCCATCGTCGTCGGGAGCGGCTACGGTGGCTCGGTCGCCGCCGCGTACCTGGGGCAAGCGCGCATCAAGACCTTGGTGCTCGAGCGCGGCCGCGATTGGACGGTGCGCGATCCCACCACCAACGCCACCTTCGCCACCCTCGACACGGTCACCGCCCCCGGCGGCGACGTCCGCAGCACCTGGATGAACACCAAGTGCGTCGGCAACTCGTACCTGGCGTTCGGCGGCCCATTCACGTGTCCGGTCGGCACCGGCATCCTCGAGGAGCTCGACGATTCCACGGCGCACCGCGATGCCTCGCCCGCGCTCCGCGTGAACGGCGTAAAGGTCCTGGTGGCGTCCGGCGTGGGCGGTGGCTCGCTCGTCAACAACGGCGTGACCTTCGAGCCCACCAAGCAAGGCTGGGACGCCGCCTTTCCCCCCAGCGAGCTGCCGTTCATGCAGCAGGTCTGGTCCGATCTCGCGGCGCGCCACTTTCAGCGCGCATCGCAGCGCCTCGGGGCCTCGCCGACCCCGGGCGATATCCTCGACACCGAGTACTACCGGGGCACCCGGCTCATGTCGGCCTTCGCCGGCGCCGCCGGCTACCCGCAGGAGACGGCGAGCGATCCCTCGACCCTGACCTTCGGCCACACCAACGCGCCCACCATCGTCGACTGGAACAAAGTCCGCGACGAAATCTCCGGCAGCCGCGTGCCGGCGTTCATCCAAGGCGAGACGTACTGGGGCAACAACAGCGGCGCGAAGAAGTCGCTCGACAAGCCGCAAGGGTACTTGGGGCGCGCGGTCGCCACTGGAAACGTGGTGGTGAAGCCGCTCCACACCGTGACCGGAATCACCTACGATCCCCGCACGCGCGTCTACTCGGTCGCGGTCACCCGCACGGACGAAGCGTACAACGTCTTGGAGACGCGGACCTTCACCACGCACCACCTGTTCATGGCGGCGGGCTCGGTGGGGACCACCAAGCTCCTGGTGCGTGCACGCGATACCGGCGCGCTCCCCAACCTGAACGCGCACGTCGGCACGCGCTGGAACACCAACGGCGATATGGCGCATTTCCGCTTCGTCAGCTCCACGCCATTGCCGCAGGGCGGCCCCGCCGGCGAAAAGATCACCGACTTCCGTGACGCGCAGAACCCCGTGGTCATCGAGGCACCCCCGCTGCGCGCGCCCTCGTTCTTCGCCTCCGATCCGCGCTTTCAACCCTTCCTCGGCGCCATGCTGACCATCGCGTTCGGCGTCCCCACCGGCAAAGGAACCTTTCACTACGAGCCCTCGAGCGACACCGTGGTCCTCGACTGGCCCGCGGACGGCGCGGCGAACGTCTACAATCGCGTGACGGGCCTCCTCTCCGATCCGGCGTTCCCCGGCACGCCCTTCATCCTGCCGCAGGCGCGCTCGCAGGGCACGTCGTTCCACCCCTTGGGCGGCGTACCGCTCGGGTTGGCCACCGACGCCTACTGCGGACTTCGCGGCTACCGCGGCTTGTACGCCGTCGATGGCGCCATCGTCCCCGGGGCCTCCGCGGTGGCCAACCCCACCTTGCTCATCACGGCCTTGGCCGAGCGATGCATGGCGCAGCTCACCCCCCGGATCGCCCTCGAAGAATCGGAGGCTCGCTGAGCGCGGGCGCGCCTCGCGCGGCGTGAGGCCGCGACCGTCCCAAAAAGTTCATCCGCCCACGAGGAATCCCATGCTCATTCGGAACGCTTGGTACGCCGCGGCGTTATGCAACGAAATCAAATCGGAGGAGCTGTTCGCGCGCACGCTCTTGAATGACAAGATCGTGTTCTATCGAACCTCCGAGGGAAAGGTGGCCGCCCTGGAGGATCGCTGCATCCACCGCCAGGTGCCCCTCTCCAAAGGCCGCCTCAAGGGCGATCAAATCGAGTGTTGGTACCACGGGCTGCGCTACGAGCCGAGCGGCAAGTGCGTTCATATTCCCAGCCAGCGCACCATCCCGGCGCGCGCCTGCGTGCGAACGTATCCGGTGGCCGAGAAGTACGGGTGGGTGTGGCTCTGGATGGGCGATCCCGCGCAGGCCGATGAGGCGCTGGTGCCCGACCATTGGCCGTGCACGTCGCCCGAGTTCGCCGGTGAGATGAGCTATTTTCATATCAACACCGACTACCGGCTCGCCGTCGACAACCTGCTCGACCTCTCGCACATCGCCTATGTGCACCCGAAGACCATCGTGTCTCAGGCGGTGGCCGAGGCCACCCCGGAGATCACCGTCAAGGAGAACGAGGTGCGCGTCCGCCGCACCCTCCGCAACGAGACCACGCCGCCGCTGCTCAAGCAGATGATGGGGCTCGACCACATCGACCGCGTTCAAGAGGTCGTCTATTGGCCCGTCGCCAACACCCGGGTCGAGACCTTCGCGCACCCGCCGGGCCGCCCCGAGGGCCCCGTCTTGCGCCTCTTCACCACGTCCATGTTCACCCCCGAGACGAACGACTCGATCCACGCGTGGGTGGGCATGCACCGCGATTTCGCGCTCGGGCACCCCAAGCTCACCGAGGCGATCACCAAGGAGGTCATCGTCACGGTGCTCGAAGACAAGGACGTGACCGAGCACCTGCAGAACAATTGGAAGAACGACGCGCCCCTCATCCACCTGGCGGTCGATCGGGCAGCCTTCGCCGCGCGCGAAATCCTGGAGCGGCTCTACACCCGCGAAAATGCGACGCGCACCGATACCAAACGCTACTTGGTGTCGGGCGAACACGGTACGTCCGGCCCGTGACGCGTCGCGGGGCGATGCGCGACTTGACGGACATATTATCATGGTAATATGTTGACCGTGCGCTGAAGGCGCCGTCGTGGCTCGAGTGGAGGTGAAGCGATGAATATCGAAGGCAGCGTGGTGTTCGTAACGGGGGCCAATCGTGGCATCGGCCGTGCCGTCGTGGACGCGTTCGTGCAGGCGGGCGCCTCGCGCGTCTACGCGGCGACGCGCAGCCCGCAGGCGGGGGACAACCCCAAGGTCGTTCCCATCGAGCTCGACGTCACCGACTCGAAGGCCATCCAAGCGGCCGCGGAGAAGGCGGGGGACACGCAGATCCTCATCAACAACGCGGGGATCCTGGCCGCGCAGCCGCTCCTCGGAGCGACGGATCCGGAGGCGGCCGAGCGCGAAATGCGCACCAATTATTTCGGTACGCTCTATGTGACCCGCGCGTTCGCGCCGGTCCTGAAGCGCAATGGCGGCGGCGCCATCGTCAATTTGCTTTCGATTCTATCGCATATGAACATGCCGCACGTCGGCTCGTATTGCACGTCGAAGGCGGCGCTGCTCTCGCTCACCCAGGGCATTCGCGGTGAGCTCGCGCGTCAAGGGACGTTCGTGGCCGGCATTCTGCCCGCCTTCGTAGACACCGATATGGCCAAACGCGTCACCCTCCCCAAGTTGTCGCCCCAGGCCGTAGCCGAAAGCGTCCTGACCGCGATTCGCGAGGGCAAAGAGGAAGTGTACCCCGGCGCGGCGAGTGATATCGTGGCTCAAATCCAACGCGATTCGAAGGCCGTGGAGCGGCAATTCGCATCCATGTTTCGTCCGCCCGCCTGAACTCGGAGTCCCATGGCCACCGACAACCGGAACCCGTTCGCCACCCGAGCGGCCGTCACCCTCGTCCATCTCGGCGTCCGCGGATTGAGCGCGGTGGCGCCGCGCTTCGTGGAGAAGAAGGCGGCGTCGTTCTTCTTCACCCCGCGGCCCAAACGGCGAAAGTCGAAGCTCCCGAACGGGGAGTCGCGCGCGTTCCGCGTGCCCTTTCAATCCGGTTTCATCGCGGCCTGGGAAGAGGGGCCCGCCCACGCGCCCGTGGTCTTGCTGGTGCACGGCTGGGAGGCCGACGCGCGTCAATTGGATCCCTTCGTGGGCCCGCTCCTCCGCGCCGGCTTTCGCATCGTGCGCTTCGATCAGCCGGCGCACGGCCTGTCCTCGGGCAAACATGCGTCGGTGGTCGACTTTCGCGACGCGGTGAGGCGCATGGGCGAGCACCTCGGCGCGTTGCATGCCATCGTCGGCCACTCGGTGGGGGCCACCGCCTCGGCGCTGGCCGTCGCCGATGGCTTGCGTGTCGATCGCGTGGCTTTGATCGCACCGGTTCGTGAGCCGGGCGGGGTCCTCGGCCGCATCGCCGACTCCCTCGGCCTCGCGCCGGCGCGCCGCCATGGCATGCTCGAGCTGGTGCGCGGCCGCATCGGATCGTTCGAGGCGCTCGACGTCGCCCTGCGCGCCCGCGATCGCTCCCAGCCCGCGTTGATCGTCCACGCCAAAAACGACCGGATGATTCCCTTCGAAGAGGGCGAGGCGATCGCGGCGGCGTGGCCAGGTGCCCAGTTGTTGGCGCCGCCCAGCCTGGGACACCGGCGAATCCTGAAAGACGACGCGGTGATAGCCGCGGCAATCGAGTTTGTCGCACGCGGCCGCGAGATCCGTGCATAATGCACATCTAACGGCACATTTGGTCGATTTGGCAGTGTCAATCGCACAATGGTCAATCGCGGTTTTTTCTCGTTGCAATCGGCGAGCGGAATCCTTGACGAGCGCGAGATGAGCGTCATATTTTCGACTTAATGAATGCAAAAGCGGTGCAGAAAGAGCGTACGCACAACGCGATACTCGCCTCAGCCTCGAAGCTTTTGCGCACCCGCGGAATCGCAGGGGCCAACATCGTCGACATCATGAAAGGGACGGGTCTGACCGTCGGGGGCTTTTATGCCCATTTCGCGTCGAAAGACGCCCTCGTGGCCGACGTGCTCCGTCAAGCATTGGGGGAAATGAGCGCGCTCCTCTTCGATGGGCTCGAAGAGGACGGGTCATCCGAGCGGCTCAAAAAGATGCTCCGGCGGTATTTGACCCCCAAACATCGCGATAATCCCGAAATGGGCTGTCCGCTCCCGGCCGTCGCGAGCGAGCTCTCCACCACCGCGGCGGTGCCCGAACATCGCGAATGCCTCGCCGACGAGCTCTCGAAGTGGGCCGCTGAAATGGGCGATCGAGCGCCCACCGTCGACCAAATTTCCCCGCGCCACCTGGGCCTCGCGCTCATCGCGGTGATGTTCGGAGGCCTCTGCCTGTCGCGCGCGGTCGCAGGAACGCGCCTTTCGGATGAAATCCTGCGTGCTTGCAAATCGTTCGGGCAGCTCGGGGTCGCCGCCTCGTTGGGTGAGCGTTCGTAGTCGCGTGTGACGCGCACCGCGTCACCCCTTGGGGTGACATGACTCCTGACCGCTTCGACCGAACATGCGTACCAGGTATGAAGCGAGCGACCTTTCGAGCGGTAAGTGCCCTCGCCTTGGCCTGGACGTGCGTTCATTCCCGTCAAGCGTGGGCGGCCGACCAAGCGAGTCCCGCGGATCCCGTTCCCGCGGCGAGCGCCGTTCCAGCGAAGTGCGAGGTACCGGCGGGTGCGAATCCCGCGCTGGCCGACATCGACCCCGCCGAGCGCACGCGGTTCATTCGCGATCGCTTGCATCACGACGCCGCGAACGCGCGCATCTGGTCGTGGGGCTGGGGCCTCGGCAATGTGGCGGCGGGCGCGGCGAGCTTTACGCTCGGCGTGTTCGAGACCGATAAAACCAAGCGCACATGGGATTTCATATGGGCGGGCGCGGCGCTGATCCCGCCGGCCCTGATCGTGTTCTTTCCGCTCTCCGTCATGAAGGATTCGCGCGAGCTCGATGGCGTTTCCTCGAGCGATCTAGGAACCTGCGCCACGGTGGGGCGCGCCGAAGCCCTCCTCGAGCGCGACGCCGAGCAAGAGGAGTCGGGCATCGCTTGGTACAACCACGCCCTCGAGATCGGGCTCAACGTGGCCATCGGCGTGACCTTGGGGTACGCGCTCGACGACTGGGTCGACAACTCCATCTCCGCCGGCGCCGCCATCGTCCTGGTCGAGTCACAGCTCTTCACGCAGCCCGTGGGCGCCATTCGCGCCCGCAAGCGCTATTTCACGGGCGACCTGAGCTCTTCGCACGAGGCGCGCGAATCCGTCCGCTGGATGGTGACGCCGCTCGCCTTGCCCCACGCGAGCGGCATCGCCATCGGTGCTCGATTTTAATGGCATGATCGGCGAATCCGGCGAACGCGCTGCCCATTCGACGCCGGCTCAAATGACCTTTACGGTCACCGCCAACGAATCGATGGCCTTGGCCTCCCAAGGCCGCTCGAGCGTCAAATCGATGGCATGCTCCCCCGGTTCGAGGGCACGAAATCGAAAGATCTGCGTACCGGGCCGGCCCGGATGACCCGGGCCCACCTCGTGCTCGTATTCGCTCGACAGGAGCTCGACCCCGTCCGGGAGCGCGTGCACCTTCCACACGTATCCCGTCGTGGGGTTCGATTCGACGCGCACGGCGAACTCCTCGCCGGCGGCCGCGGTGACGGTCTGCGGTGTCACGGGATGACTCCTCGGGAGCAGGTTATCGAACGTACCACTTATGGTACATGGCCGAATCCGTGCCTTCCACGAAGCAATCGAGCCGGCCCTCCGCCCACGAGCTGGTGCCAACGCCCGAGCTCAACGTGCCGCCCAGGTCTTCTTCGCCGCTCCAGCGCGAGCCATCCCACCACTTGTGCCACATATGCGAATTTTGACCGGGATAGAATACGTCGATGCGATTGGGCCCCCACGACTCCGCGCCCGGTCCATCGGACAGAACGCCGCCCAGATCTTCCCAGTTGCTCCAGCGCGAGCCGTCCCACCATTTATGCCATAGGTGCATATCGCAGCCGCGCACGAAAGTATCCAATCGATTGGCGCTCCACGACGAGACGGCGGGGGCCGAGCTCAAGCCGCCTCCCAGGCTCTCCCAACCGTGCCAGCCGGTGCCGTCCCACCAGAGATGCCACATCGCCTGATCCATGCCTTTGGCAAATACATCGATGCGATTGGGTCCCCACGAGACGGCCGCGGGGTCCGAGGACAAGGTCCCGCCCAGGCTCTCCCATCCGCTCCAGCCGCCCTGATACCACTTGTGGTAGAGGCGATGATCGAGCCCCACCGCGAAAATATCGAGCCGGCCGCTGGCCCACGCGCAAATCGCCGGGGCGCCCTGGATCTGGCCGCCGAGCGACTCCCAACCTCGCCACGCGGAGCCATCCCACCAGCGATGCCACACCGCGGAGTCGAGGCCGCGCGCCACCACATCGATGCGGTTCGGTCCCCACGACACCGCGCTGGGCTTGGAGGTGATCTGCCCGCCCAGGTTCTCCCATCCTTGCCAGCCGCGCCCCGATGGCAGCACGACGCCCTGCGCCGTCCAGAAGGGAAACTCGGTGTCGATGCCGGCCTCGCCGTACGCAATTTTGAAATAGCCGCCGTTGCCCCAGCTCGAGCCCCAGGAGTTTTTGCAGATCCAACAGCTCTCGGCCTCCGAATAGCCAATCACCTGAACGCAGTGCAGCCCCATGTCCGCGCCGTTCACATGATGATAAACGCCGCTCGCATAGGAGAAGAAATCATTGAACACGTGCATGACCGCACAGCACGGCCCCACGTTGGTCAGGTAATTCTTGCGATCCACCACATTGGAGAGGGTGCCCGAGGTCGTGACTTTGACAGCCTTCTCGTCCCGGCCCGGAACGACGATGCACTTGGGGTTGGGCGGCGGCGCCTCGAAGGCGGCCGAATACGGGAACGAGCCTTCGTCGGGGATGCCGCGCACCTTCACCTGCGCGATGGCCTGGTCCGGCCACCACCCGTTGCAGTTCGCGCCATGGCTCGAACAGAAATGCAAATCGGCCTCCGAGAGATCGAGCCGCTGCCCTTTCTCGATCGAGGCCATCGACTCCACGGTGGCGGTCGTGCAAAACGAGACGCACGAGCCGCAGCCGCCTTGGTCCTTTACGGGCGTGACATGATTTCCATTGCGATTCCGCCAATCGACGGCGGGCGCAAAGTTGGGCGCGGCGGAGGCCTGCGGTGCCATGGCTGCCGCCAGGGCCGCCGGGTCGACCACGACCCCGAGCAGGTTCTTCTTGGCCGCGTCGCTCAAGTTGGAGTGACCGGTGTGTCGGGGCTGCCACCGCGCGCGCGCGTGCGAGAGGTCCGCCGTCAATGTCTGAATGTCGAGAACAGGCATGACATTTTCCTCGTACTGATGGATGGACAATTGGGATCGGCCTCGCGCAACGCGAGATCGGGTGCGCCCGCAGGGATGCTGGCGCACGATGGACGTATCGCGAGCAAAACGGACGCCATCGGGGGGCCCGCGCGGGCATTTCGAGAATGCCCAAGGATGTTCGTGGTGAGCGTCGAAAAGGAGCACACCGGCGAAGGCGGGCCGTCTAAGAGATCGACAGGGCCGTTTGGTATTTCGAGGCGCACGATCTACTGTGTTTGGAATGGGTAGAACGAACACCGAACCGAAGCCATCGACCGTGCGCGAGTCCATCGCGTTCGGCGGCGGGCTCGAGGAAGGAGCGTTGCGTCTGGTGGTGGTGGCGGACACGCATGGCAAACCCCATCCGCGAAGCGCCGAGCTCATTTCCAAGGAGCGGCCGGATCGCATCCTGCACGCGGGTGACATTGGTGACATGTCCGTCCTCGAAACGCTCGCCACCATCGCGCCCGTCTCCGCGGTGCGCGGAAACATCGACGGCCATGGGGCCGATATCCCCGATGTTCGAATTCTCGACATTTGCGACGGCGACGCGGTTCTGTTGAAGCTCCTCTTGCTCCACATCGCCGTCAACGGCCCCCGCCTCCGCGCCGACGCCGTGCGGCTGGCGCAAGCCGAAGATGCATCGGTGGTGGTCTGCGGGCACTCGCATGTACCGTTCTTGGGTCGCGATCGCGGGCTGGTGATGTTCAACCCCGGCTCGATCGGGCCGCGCCGCTTTCAGTTGCCCATTCTCTTTGGCGTGATTCATATCAATCGCCATCGCGTGGAGATGAAGCACATCGATTGCGAATCGGGGGCCGTATGGCGACCGGGCGCAACGTAGACGTCACGCGCCGCGTTGAACGTCGCGCGCAACGCGTGGCGATGGTGGGCGTCGCCGTGCTGGGGATCGGGATCGCGGCGGCGTGGGTGGCGTGCAACGAGATCGTCGGAAATGAGAGCCCGACCCGGGTGGATCCATCTGGGCCCGATGGCGAGGTGGACGCGCCCGTCGCCCGTTGCGACGGGGGCACCTGCGGCCAGGACGCATGCGACGGTCCGTGCGTCATCGACTGCCGCGAAGCGATGGTCACCGATCCGGACAACCATTGTGGAAGTTGCGAGCGGTCGTGTTTGGGGGGCAAGTGCGAAGATGGCGGGTGCACGCCCGTGGAGGTCTCCGAGGGTTCGTACCCCCTGGACGTGCTGGTCGATCCGGCGAGTGACGGGTACGTGTACTGGGCAACGGGCAACAATTCGGGGCCATCCCGCATTCTGCGGCGGCCGAAGTCGCTCCAGAGCCCGCCCGAGACCGTGTTCGAGGGCGGCACGCAGCTCTTTTCTCCGCCCTTGGGCATGGCGGGCGATCATTTGTATTGGCTCATGCACGGCCCATCCGCGAATGGTCGCACCACGGTGAACTGGGCCAACAAGGACGGTTCATCGTGGCAGTCGTTCGAGCCCGAGGGCAACGTGTGGACGACCGTAGCCCAGGACCCGGCGGCATTGTATTGGACGGCCTTGGAGCCGAAGCCCGCCATCCGGCGCTGGCCGCTCGGCGCGGATCCTTCCAAGGTCGCAGCTTGGTGGCTGGAGCCGGGCCCGGGTAACCCCGCATCGCGCAGGTTCCTGGCGATCGAAGCGGAGCCGGGGCCGAACGAGCGAATTTTTTGGCTCGAGAGCGATGGCGTTTACCGAATCGAGAAGAACGGAACCCGGCAGAAGCTCTTGGCTCACGATTTCTACTCCGCGCCGGGCTCGTACCTCGCCGTGACGAAGAGCGATATCTATTTCGTGACCAGTGACAATCAGATCGTGCGCATGAACCATGACGGCGAATGCCCCGGTGAGAAGGTGTGCCCGGAGGTCATCGTCCCGTCGTACTCCCCCAAGAACGTGCGCGCGTTGACGATCGATGACGATAAGCTCTATTGGGGCGTTTACCCCGATGGCTATCTCATGCGGATCGACCTCGATGGGACCCATCTGGTGACCTTGGCCAAGGTCAACAACGGAGGCGTGGTCGGCATCGCCTTCGATGATCGCGCCATCTATTTTCTATCGGGGTCTCGGTCCGGCAAGGGCTCCGTGTGGCGGATGGCCAAATAGATGCGCGCCGCGCTGGCAGGCCTCATCGTCGCGGGGGTCGTGCTCGCGGTGGCGGCGTGCAACGAGATTGTAGGAAATGAGGAGCCGACTCGCTGGGATCCACCTGGGCGCGATGGTCGGACCGATGGCGGGAAGGGCCCGACCTTCGACCTTTGCGACGGAGGCACCTGCGGCCAAGACGCGTGCGATGGGCCATGCATCGTCGACTGCGGGGACGCGATGGTCACGGATCCGGACAACAATTGTGGGAGGTGCGGACGTTCGTGCCTGGGGGGCAAGTGCGTCGACGGCGGGTGCACGCCCGTGCTGGTCTCGCAGGAGGAATACCCGGTGGACGTGCTCGTCGAGCCCGAGCCCGAAGGGTACGTGTATTGGGCCACGGGCTCCGAACCCGCGCGCTCCCGGATCATGCGCCGCGCAAAATCCCTCGGAAAACCCCCCGAGATCGTCGCGGACGGCGGCGCGCCGTTCTTTTCCCCGCGCATGGGGATGCAGGGGGGCCGCCTGTATTGGCTCACGGACGAGCAAACCACCAGCGCGCACCGCACCAAGGTGAACTGGGCCAACAAGGACGGTACGTCCTCGCAGCGCTTCGAGGTCGAAGGTTCGGCGGGCGCCGTCGCGCACGATGGGGCGGCCATGTATTGGACGGTCTATCATCCGCGGGCCGCCGTCCGGCGCTGGCCACTCGGCGGTGATGCGTCCACCATGGCCACCTGGTGGCTCGACGCGAAGACGAGCGACGCGGGGGCGCGCACATTCACGGCGCTCGTGGCGGAGCCGGGGCCGAGCGAACGTCTCTTCTGGCTCGACAGCGATGGCGTTCACCGCATCGAAAAAAATGGCGCCGAGCCGAAGCTCGTATCCTCGGCGGGCTCGCCCTCGCCGGGTTTGACCCTCGCCGTGACGAAGACGGAGCTCTATTTTTCGACGCTGACGCCGCAGGCCATCGTTCGCACCAACCACGACGGCCAATGTCCTGGCAAAACGACGTGCCCGGAGGTCGTCGTCGATTCGGAGTTCGTCGGAAACGCGCGCGCGCTCACCATCGAGGGGAACACGCTCTATTGGGGCAATTACCCAATGGGTGGCCTCATGCGCGCCAACCTCGACGGCTCCAGGCCAACCACGCTCGCCACCCCCGAGATCGGAGGCGTCGTCGGGATCGCCCTCGACGATCGCGCCATCTACTATGTAACGTCGTTCTTCAGGACCTATGGCTCCGTGTGGCGGGTGGCCAAATAAGTCCACGCTGCGCGGGAGGAGATCTCCGAGCGCGCGGCGGCCGCCGCGAGAACAGGGCGTTCCCTGGATCGCACCGGCGGTCGGGTGGGATCTCGAAACGAGCAATCGGCCTTATTTCAGGCGGTCGCACATGAGAATCGTACGATCGCTGGATCGCGGCCGATACTCTCCTCGATCCAGGGATACCTCGTTGCTCACCATTTTTACCATGAAACGGCTTCATGCAAGTATGCACTGAGAAATGCCCGTCGATGGTCGCGCGGTGCATATCCTTTGCAGAGCGCCGCGCATGCTATTCCAACGAAACTTCTCGGTCGTGAAGAGCCCGATGATCGCTGCAGCGCTCGGTCTGGGAGTATTGGCGGCTGGCTGCTCCTCGCAAGCCCGAGATTCATCGGCCCCCGAAGATGAAACGGGCACGCGCAGCGACGGTTTGAACGGGCGCGCGGCGGATCTCTCGACGTGCACCGGTACCAATCTTCAACCCGTGTGGGATCCGAACGATTCGGATGGAACGTGGGGGCAGTCCGTTTACACGAATATCCGACAGAAGGGGTTTACGTGTGTTCGGTTCGTACTCTTCTGGGACGACTTCGAGCCCGCGCAGGGGAGGTGGAACGAGAACGCCTTCGCGTCGCTCGAGGTCGGATTCAATCGCGCGAGCACCGCGGGGTTGAAGGTCATCGTCGACGCCGTTCACCTCTACGGCCAGCCCGAGGGCCAGTCGCGCGTGCCGCAGTGGGCGCGGGAGGACGATGGCATGACCGCCGTCACCCTCCACGGCCGTCCGTTCCTGCAGCAACTCGCGGTCCGCTTTGGAAAGCACCCGGCCATGGGCGCGTACGATCCCGTCAACGAGCCATTCCGCTATCCGATCGACAGCGCGTCGGTGCTTGCAGATTACACGAAAATCGTAGATGCCATTCGGGAGAAGGATACGGCCACGCCCATCATGATCGAGCCGACCGGCGGCCTCTCGAAGGTGAAGCCGGAGCACTTCGCGTCGTTCAAGCCCAGGAGCCGCGCGAACCTCATTTGGTCCATTCACGACTATTACGCGGGCGGCGCCGGCGACGGCTTCAAGTCGGACGGGTTGGGCGACGCCAACTATGCGACATGGGATGGCACCCGCGGCTACCAGCCGTCGGCGCAGCGCCGGCGCGATATGGCGGCGGGGCTGCAAGTGAGCCTCGATACGGCCAAGCAGCAGGGAATGACCCTCTGGGTCGGCGAGCTCGGCATCGGGCGGACGGCCCCCGGGCACGATGCGTTCATCGCCGACAAAGTGGCGCTCTACAAGTCCAAGGGCGTGGGCTACGCGTGGTGGGAATACTACGATCGGAACGTCTTCAGCATGGTCAACGAGGACGGCACCTGGAAACCGTGGGTCGATAAGCTGAAGTAGCGATAAAAGGCCGTTACGGCCACTCGTATGGCGGCGGGGTGAAGTGGGGATTCGCCACCCGGCCGCCGAGCGTCGCGGCCTCCAACTCGTCCAGCTCCGCGATGAGCTCCTCGCCGAAGTAGCGAAGGAGCTCGTCGCGGCTGCCGCGGTACAAGGTGGTCCCGCGATCGACGCAAATGAGGCTCTTTTCGTCCACCTCGATCGAGGGGACGAGCCAATCGCCATCGACGGTCAGCGGAAAGAGCGAGCAGTAAACGGGCTTCACGGAATACGGATCGATCCCGTTGTCGAGGCAATAGGCGTGAATGCCGCACCCGCGCGCATCGGGCCGCAAAAAGACGCAACCGCGACCGACGACCTTCGAATCGACGGCGCGCGCACCAGGAAAGTCGCTATCGGTGTACTCCTCGTCCAGGAACCATTCGGACGCGGGGGCCGCGACATAAGGACGAAGGCCCTCCGCGTGCGCGAGGATGCGCGCCCTGTTGTCGAGGTCGATCCCGACGCCGTATTGGCAGCACGTGTCGTTGCAGAAGGTGCACTCCATGCACGTCTGAAAATACGTGAGCGTAAAGATGCGCGGCGCCACATGGGTGATCGCCGGCGCTCCCCGCGCGGTGGTGTATGGGCGGCGCAGTGGAACGCAATAGCCGAGATCTTCCTTGGCCGATTGAGGGTTTTCCATGGACGTCTGCCCATCATAGTGGGCTGCGCCACCCCCGCGCAGCGCGGGCGGGTGTTCGCAAGATTCGCAAATTTGCAGTAAATACCCCGCAAACGTACGCTATTTCAGTCATGGCGGACGCGGTGTGAGCTGCGTACTTTGCGACAGCACCATGGCTCATTCGTTCCCCACGCCCGGCGCACGATTTCGCGCGGCCGTCACCCAGGAGACGCCGCTCCAAGTCGTCGGCACCATCAACGCAAACCACGCGCTTTTGGCCCGTCGTGCGGGCTTCAAAGCCATTTACCTCTCGGGCGGCGGCGTCGCATCCGGCTCCCTCGGCCTGCCCGATCTCGGCATATCCACCCTCGACGACGTCCTCACCGATGCATGTCGGGTGACGGCCGTCTGCGATCTTCCGCTTTTGGTCGACGCCGACACCGGATTTGGCGCCAGCGCCTTCAATGTGGCGCGCACCACGCGGGCTCTCCTCCGCGCCGGTGCGGCCGGCATGCACCTGGAGGATCAAGTGGGCGCCAAGCGCTGCGGCCACCGCCCCAACAAGGAGGTGGTCTCGAAGGACGAAATGGTCGACCGCATCAAGGCGGCGGTCGACGCGCGGACCGACGCGAGCTTCGTCATCATGGCGCGCATCGATGCGCTGGCGGTGGAAGGCGAAGTGGGCGCCCTCGAGCGCGCCGTGGCCTGCGTGGAGGCCGGCGCCGATATGATCTTTCCCGAGGCGATAACGCATTTGGAGCAGTATCGGCGCTTCGCTGATCTCGCAAAGGTCCCCATTCTGGCGAACATCACCGAGTTCGGCGCGACCCCCTTGTTCACGACCCGCGAGCTCACCTCCGCCGGCGTCGCCATCGCCCTCTATCCGCTGTCCGCCTTTCGGGCCATGAACCGGGCGGCCGACGACGTCTACCGCGCCATCCGCCGCGACGGCACGCAAAAGCACGTCCTCTCCAGCATGCAAACACGCGCCGAGCTGTACGACGTCATTGGCTACCACGCCTACGAGCAAAAGCTCGACGCGTTGTTCGCGCAGCGTCCGAACGATTCGAGCGCCGCGAACCCGAAAGGAACGGGGCCGTGAGCGCCGAGCGGCCCGAGGCGAAGCTCGCCCGAGCGAAGAAGTCCGTCGCGCTCTCCGGCGTGGAGGCGGGGACGACCGCCCTCTGCACCGTGGGGCACACGGGGGACGATCTGCACTACCGCGGTTACGACATCGTCGATATCGCGACCCGCTGCGAGTTCGAAGAGATCGCGCATTTGTTGATCCACGGCAAGCTCCCCAATGTGGCCGAGCTCCGCGCGTACAAAACGAAGCTCGCGTCCTTGCGCGGGCTGCCCACCGCCGTGCGCGCCGCCCTCGAGCAGCTCCCGCCGTCCGCGCACCCCATGGACGTTTTGCGCACGGGCGTGTCGGTGCTCGGCTGCAACGAGCCGGAGCGGGACGATCACAACGCGCCGGGCGCGCGGGATATCGCCGATCGGTTGCTCGCGTCCCTCGGCGCGATGCTCCTCTATTGGCATCACTATGCCCACAATGGCCGCCGGATCGAGGTGGAGACCGACGACGACTCCATCGGGGGGCACTTTTTGCGGTTGCTGCACGGGCGCAGACCGCCCGCCGAGTGGGTGCGGGCCATGCACACCAGCTCGATTTTGTACGCGGAGCACGAGTTCAACGCTTCGACCTTCGCGTGCCGCGTGGTGGCGGGAACCGGGTCGGATATCTATTCGGCCATCGGCGGCGGCATCGGGGCGCTGCGGGGGCCCAAGCACGGGGGCGCCAACGAGATCGCGCTGGAGATTCAAAAGCGCTACGGCTCGGAGGACGAGGCGGAGGCCGATATCCGGCGGCGGGTGGCTGGCAAGGAGGTCATCATCGGCTTTGGCCACCCCGTCTACACCGTCGCCGATCCGCGCAACGCGATCATCAAAGAGGTCGCCCGCTCGCTCTCGCAATCGGCGCGCTCGATGCGGATGTTCGCCATCGCCGAGCGGCTCGAGGCGGTGATGTGGGAGCTGAAAACGATGTTCCCCAACCTCGATTGGTTCAGCGCGGTCAGCTACGCGCAAATGGGTATTCCCACGGCCATGTTCACACCGCTGTTCGTGATCGCGCGGACCACCGGCTGGAGCGCGCACGTCCTCGAGCAGCGCGAAGACGCCAAAATCATAAGGCCCAGCGCGCGCTACGTCGGCCCCGCGAATCGCCCCTTCATTGCATTGGAACATCGAACATGAGCACCGCCTTCTCCACCGACCGGCCTCCCTTCGATCGGGTCATGGTCGACATCGTCGACTACGTGACCCGCCCTCACGGCGCGGAGGAGCTGAGCGCGCTCGCCTACGCGAACGCGCGCCATTGCCTGATGGATACCTTGGGCTGCGGTCTTCTGGCCCTCGATTACCCGGCGTGCACCAAGCTGCTCGGCCCCATCGTACCGGGCACCATGGTTCTGCACGGCGCCAAGGTGCCGGGCACCTCGTTCCAGCTCGATCCCGTGCAGGCGGCCTTCAACCTCGGGGTGATGGTGCGCTGGCTCGACTTCAACGATACGTGGCTCGCGGCCGAGTGGGGGCACCCCTCGGACAACCTCGGCGGGATCCTCGCCACCGCCGATTGGCTCTCGCGGTGCGCCGTGGCCTCCGGCAAGGCGCCGCTCACCATGCGCGACGTGCTCGCCGCGATGATTCGAGCCCACGAGATCCAAGGGTGCCTCGCCCTGGAGAACTCGTTCAACCGGGTCGGCCTCGATCACGTGGTGCTGGTGAAGGTGGCGACGACCGCGGTGGTGTCCTGCATGCTCGGTCTCTCCAGAGACGAAATTCTCAATGCCGTATCGCTCGCGTGGGTCGACGGTCAGAGCCTGCGCGCGTACCGGCACGCGCCCAACACGGGGTCGCGCAAATCGTGGGCGGCCGGCGATGCGACCGCGCGCGGCGTGCGACTTTCGCTCATCGCCCGCACGGGGGAAATGGGGTATCCGTCCGCGCTGACCGCGAAGACGTGGGGCTTCTACGATGCGTCGTTTCGCGGGCAGGCGTTCACGTTTCAGCGGCCTTATGGCTCGTATGTCATGGAGAATGTGCTCTTCAAGGTCGCGGCGCCCGCCGAGTTTCACGCGCAGACCGCGGTGGAGGCGGCCATGGCGCTGCACCTCGAGCTCGCGCGGCGCGGCAAGAGCGCGGCCGAGGACGTGGAGCGCATCGCGGTGCGCACCCACGAAGCGTGCGTTCGCATCATCGACAAAAAGGGGCCGCTCCGGAACCCCGCCGATCGGGATCACTGCATCCAATACATGATGGCCGTGCCGTTGCTCTTCGGGCGCCTCACCGCGGCCGACTACGAAGACACCGTGGCGGCCGATCCGCGCATCGACGCGCTGCGCGCGAAGATCGTGTGCACCGAGGACCCGGCGTTCACCCGCGATTACCACGATCCGGAGAAGCGCTCGATCGCCAATGGGATCACCGTCACCTTGAAGGACGGGACCGTGCTCCCCGAGGTGGTCGTCGAATACCCCCTCGGGCACGCGCGCCGCCGCGCCGAGAGCGCTCCGCTGCTGCACGAGAAATTCCGAAACAACCTGTCTCGACGGTTCGCCGACAAACCGCGCGACGCCATCCTCGCCCTCTCCGTCGACCCAGGCCGGCTCGACGTTACCCCGGTGCACGAATACGTCGATTTATTTGTTGTTTGAGCAACAAATGAATTCGCGCGCACCGCGCGCCGGGCGGGTGGAGGTCGGAAGATCCGCCTAGCGTCGTTTTTCGTGGTGGCTATGGTCTCGCGCCGCCGCATCGACGATGGCACCACCTTCGAGCAGGTGTTCACGGGGGCGGTGAACGATACCTTACCCGGAACCGGCTCCGGCGCGGGCAACGCGTACACCGCGTCGGGCACCCTCGGCTTGGCCTTGCGCCGGTACTCGGAAGGGGAGGGGTTTCAGCCGTTCGACGTGGCCAAGGTCGCGAAGGATTATTACTTCGTCGCCGATCCGTCGATGGAAAAGAACACGGGCGGCGCGGTGAGTTGGGCCACCAAATGGAACATTCACCCCGGGATGAAGCCCATCACGTGGCTCATCTCCGATAAGCTCGTTCAGGTCGCCAAGGAAAATCCAAAATACGATATCGTGGGCGCCGTTCGAGCCGGCGTGGAGAACTGGAATGCCGTCTTCGGGTTCAAGGTGTTCGAAACGCAAATTGCGGCCCCGCGCGACTCCTTTGCGGACGACGACAAGAACTACTTCATCTACGACGGCGACCCTACCTACGATTATGCGTTCGCCGACGCGCGCGTAAACCCCAACACCGGGGAAATCCGCGGCGCCAGCGTATATTACAACGCGGCGACCTTGCAGGACGCCATCGACGAGTTCGACCCGCCCGCCGGCGTGGCCGCGCACGCGCCCGCGCGATCCGCGCGCCCGAAGGTCCCGCGCGTCACGTGGGGCGGCCTCCGCTCGGCGCGGCTGTGCACCTTCGCCGCGCCCGCGTCGGGCAAAGCCCATGACGACTTGGACCCCGCGGGTGCGCCCCGCGGGGTCAAGCAACATGGCCCGCGGGAGGTGGAGAAATTCATCACCCACGTGGCCGTGCACGAGATTGGCCACACGCTCGGCCTTCGCCACAACTTCAAAGGATCGCTGCTGGCCGGGCAGAGCTCCGTCATGGAGTACATCATCGACCCCGACGCGGTGGCCGCGAACCGCGATCTCCCCGGTCCCTACGATCACGACGCCATCAAGCGCCTTTATGGCATGGCCAAGGGCGATCCTGCGCAGCCGTTTTGCACCGACGAAGATCTGGCGGTCGACCCGATGTGCGCCACCTACGATCGCACGGGCGATCCCCTCGGCAAATACTGGGGGCCCGCGTACAACGCGCGGCTCACCGTGATTCTGCGCGGACAAGACGCGGGCGGCATCGCGAAGCAGCGCCTCGATCGCGATTTGAGCGGGACGGCCGCGTTCCTTCGCGCGGGCACCGCGGCCGACCAAGCGCGCGCATGGGCCGAGCTCGACAAGCAGCTCGCGCTCGGCGCCGACCACGCGGCGGACAATCTCAATTATCCCGGCTACACGGATCGCGTGAGCGAGCTCCAGAATCGCCTGCTCCAGCGCCTCTTCTTCGACCCAGCGGACATGCGCGGGGATATCGTCGCGGATCCCGTTTTGACGGGTGCCGCGCTGACGGCGGTGGTGAACGAGCTCCAGGGCGTGATCACCAACAGCGACAAATACCGAGGTTGGAATACGCGCCGTACCTCGGTCGACGTGCTCGAGAAGCTGCAAGCGCAGCCCTCCTACCATGCGCTCCTGGCGGCGCGCGCATCGATCGCGGGGGCGACCTACCCGGCCGGGAGCCCGGAGGCGGCGCTGAGGGACGATCTGGTGGCCCGCATCGACGCGGCGACGCACCCGTATTTCAAGTAAGAAGCGCGCGCGGCAGTGGACGGCGCGCCCTCGGTGCCTCACATTGCCACGCGTATGCACCAAGAGTCGCGCGAGTACCGACCGCATCCAAGACTGGACGCTGCCGTGCGCAGCTATGGGACGCACGTGGAGATGCACACGCCGGAGAACCAGCGGCACCTCGTGCTTCCGGACGCCGACGTGGAGCTGGTCTTCTACACGGGCGACGGATGGTTCGGCCTCCCCGGCGGGCCGCTCATGCCCTTGCCGCCCGTGTTCGTGCGGGGACCACGCTCGACCTCCTCGAGCTTCGAGCTGTGCGGGCTGGCGCGGGTGGTGGGCATGAAGCTCCGTCCCTGGCGCATCGGCTTGCTCCCCGAGCTCGGTACGCCGGTGGATGGCTATTACGTGAATGTCGGCGCGGAGCTGCGGGAGCTCGGGGAACGGGTTCGGCCTTTGCTCGAACGAGGCGCCACCGAGCTGGCGCTCGAACGGGTCGAGGCGGCGTTGCTCGAGCGGCAGCGCGTTCAGCGGCAATCCCTCGACGAGGTCGACGTCGTGGGCCTCGAGCTCGATCGCACGCATGGAGCCGCGCGCATCGCGTCGCTGGCGGCCGCCCAGGGGCTGTCCATGCGGCAGCTCGAGCGGCGCTTCAAGAGCGCAACGGGCTTTGCGCCCAAGGCGTTTGCGCGGTTGATGCGCTTTACGCGGGCGAGCGAGCGGCTGGAGCTCGATCCGGGGGTGAGCCTCACCGCGCTCTCCTTCGAGCTGGGCTATGCCGACCAAGCGCACTTCACGCGCGAGTTTCGGGCCTTCGCCGGCATGAGCCCCGGAAAATACGTGGCGAGCTTCACGTAGGGCGCTCGCGCGTCGCATTTGTTCAATACCGGCGCGCCGCCCGCGTTTAGGTTTTTACGCGATGACGACGACGACTCCGTCGCGTGGATCGGGCCGCGCGACGTTTCTTTTTCTCCAGGCCACCGCGTTCCTCAACGCCGCGGGCGTAGGCCTGGTGATCCCCGTGCTGCCGTTTCTCGCCGAGCGGCACGTCGGGGATCCCGCGAAGCTGGCGAGCGCCGTCGGCTGGTTGGCCGCCTCCTATTCGCTCGGCGCTTTCCTCGCCGCGCCGGCGCTGGGAGCCTTGAGCGATCGGGTGGGCCGACGTCCGGTGCTCCTTTTGAGCCTCGCAGGGTCGGCCGCCGGCTATTTGCTGTCTGGCCTGGCCGGCGCGCTTTCGATTCTATTTTTGGGACGGCTGATCGATGGACTGACCGCAGGAAATATGGGCGCTCTCTTCGCCTATGTCGGTGATACCGCACCCGCCGAGGAGCGCACCGCGCGCTTCGGAAAGCTCGGGGCGGTCTCCGGCGCGGGGTTGATCGTGGGGCCCGCGCTCGGCGGCCTTGCCGTGAAGCTGGGGGGCGTGCGGGCGCCGTTCTTCTTCGCCGCCGCGCTGGTGACCTTCAACGTGCTCTGGGGCCTCGTCTTTCTTCCCGAGAGCCTCTCCCCGGAGAATCGCGCGCACGGCGTATCGTGGGCGAAGCTGAATCCCTTTTCGCAGCTCTTGGGGTTGTTCGAGTTCAAATACCTCTCGCGCCTGCTCCTGGCGGGCGTTTTTTGCACGGCCGCCCTCGTATGCCTTCCCACGACATTTCCGCTCTTGGCCAAAGATCGATTGGGCTGGGGCGCCGATAGGGTGAGCTTCGTGGTGATTTTGGTCGGCGCGACGGACATCCTCGTCCAAGGCTTTTTGCTGGCGCACCTGGAGCGGCTCTTCGGCGGGGCGCGGCTGCTCCTCATCGGGTTGGGGCTCACCTTCTTCGGCTTCGTGTCGATGGCGTTGGTCGCGATTTATCCGAGCGTGCCGCTCTTCCTCGCGGCCATCGTGGGATTTGCGGGCGGAGAAGGTATGTTCACCTCGTCGTTCAATGCGCGCTTGTCCGAGGCCGCGGGCCCCAGCGCGCAAGGGCGGGTGCAAGGTGGGAATCACGCGCTGTCCGAGCTGACCACCGCCATCGTTCCCATTCTGGTCACGCAGCTTTATGCGCGCAGCGGTCCCGGCGCGCCCTATTGGGCTTCGGCCGCCGTGACCGCCGGTGCTTGCCTTCTTCTTCCTCGCGTCGCGCGGCCGCCGGCGGCGGTGGCGACGGCGCAAGAGGAGCGGATCAGGCCGTGAACGCGTAATAGCGATAGCCGTAATCGGTCAGCTTTGGAGTCGTGGTCTCGCCCAGACGGGCCAGCACGAACTCGCCCCGCGGGGGGACGACGCTCCGGGGCGGGCCGATGATGGCGGCGTCGCTTCCGACCTCGACGTGGCCGTGCAGGCGCTCGTACTCCGCCACATCGATCTCGACGCGGCGACCGCCGTCCGCGACCGTTCGAAGCTCCTCGCCATAACGCACGCGCGTCGCCACCTCGCGCCACCGCGGGGCCACGCGCCCGCTGAACACCTTGGCGCTGGCGCCGCTCCCGTACGAACAGAAGAGAACGCGCTGGCCTTGGAGCTCCAACCCCTGCGTGGCCGCCTGCTCGACCAGGCTCGCAAAGGCCAGATAGAGCGACCCCGAATAGACATTTCCAATTTCGCGCGACAGCTCGAGCGAGGGCGCGATGCGCCGCTCGAACTCCGTCTTGAACGCCTCCGTCTTCACCAAGCGCCGTTGCAGCTCGCGGCGGTCGTCGGGGGAGTCGAGGGTGGCGCGCACCTCGTGGAGCACGGGGGCGAACGCGGGATCGGTCTCCCACAAGGTCGCGAACACGCGCGCGGCGGCATATTCGGCCATGCGCGGAAACGGTACGTGGAAGAGGAGGTGATCGAGCTCGCCGTAGATGCTGCTCGGCGCCGAGCCATTGCGCCGCGCGCGGCTTCGCGCGGAGTACTCGGAGAGGGCGCCCTCGATGCAGTCGAGGTACACGTCAATCGAGTACTTGCCGTCGACGACGGCGGTGGAGCTCCAATTCGGGCGAAAGAAATCGCGCTCGTTGCGGGTGACGGTGCCCGTGATCCCCGGCTCGAGCTCCAGGAGCCTGGGGTTTTCGCAAATGAGGAGCGCCACCGCGCCCGCGCCCTGCGTATACTCTCCGGCGGAGCGCAGGGGGTACTTCGAAATATCCGTTGCGATGACAATCGAATAAGGACGCTTGTTCTCCCCGGCGCGAAGCTGGTTGACCGCGGCCTCGAGGGCGTAGGTGGCGCCGATGCATGCAAACTGCACCTGCGGCGTCCCCACGTGCTGGAGGTTCTTTCCATAATGGGTCTCGAGCATGCCCAGGACGTACGCCGCCATCGACTTCGACTGGTCGACCGTGGTCTCCGTGCCGATGGCCAAGGTCTCGATGTCGGCGGGATCGATGCCGCTCTCGTCGATGAGCCGCTTGGCCGCCATGGCCGCCATGGTCGCGGCGTCCTCGTGACCGTCCGGCACCGCCATCTTCCTCAAGCCGACGCCCGACATGACCTTGCCGCGAAGCTTCTCGGGCGACTCTTCTCCCAGCTGCGGGGCCCGGATCACCGGCCATTCATTCGCCATATCGACGTAGAGGCGCGGTACATGAACCGCATAGGCGTCGATTCCAATTATCTTCGTCATAAGACCTCCTCGCGTCGGAGACGCTTCACCAACCATAGCTCGTCTCCGCGTGCGCGCTGCTTCTGCCCTCGAACATATCCCACGTTTCTTCGAGGGTCGACCATCGTACGCATGGAACGATCTGCGCCATCTGGCAAACATCGTGCAAGCCTTTGGTGTCGTTTGTTTTGATGACGACCCATTACCAATTTGGTGTCGCGCCGCGACGCTTCTTAACATCTTCCTAAAGCGTGGTGCGTACGCGTGCTCGTGCGGGCCTTTGCGCCAATGATGAGGCGCATCGCGCCTGTCGGGTCGATTGCGCGGCCGGAAACTTTCGTATCTTCGACATCGTTTGCGTCGTCTTGTGTGCATCGTCCTGGGCTGCGAGGCGGAGGGGGAGCGAGCTTGGATGTGTTTGCGACTCGGCTCGGGGGCGCGTTCGGGGGCGAGGCCGGAAACGACCATGCCGTGGCAACGAAAAGTTCTCTTCCCGAGGGGGACGTTTGGCGCCGTGCATGCGTACGACCCATCACCGCATCGCTCGCGGTGCGCAACCCGTTGGAGGGTCGTTCATGAGGCGAAGGGCTCCTCCCGCGCGGCATTCGAAGCGCGCGACGTGTAGACCCGTACGGGGGGGCTCCCTCATTTGAGGGAATTGTCGTTCGGCACCGCAGGGAATACCGAGAGAACGAGTGGGGTGGCGAAGGTAAAAACACGATTGCGTGCATCGTCGATTGGCGATGCCACTCAGGAGGACGAACGCTCATGTTGCGCAACGTTTATGTGTCCATGATGGCAATCGTCGTTGCTGGTACGGCGACGGCATGCGGTGCCCACGACGAGATCTCGTCCACGGAGGCCGTCGGCAAGCTCTCCGACGAGCTATACTATTTATCGTCTTCCATTTGGCCTTCGGCCGACGTCGCGGTGTGCTGGGAGACTGCGGGGAACGACGCGCAAAAGCAATTGGTGCGCGATGCCGTCGAGAGCACCTGGGCGGCCGCATCGAGGCTTCGATTCACGGGTTGGGGTGTCTGCGCGTCCAATGCAAGGGGCATCCGAATTCAAACCGTCGACGGCTGGCCCGCTACCGGCGGCCTCGGCACGCAGATCGATGGTCTGCAAAACGGTATGCTCCTCAACTTTTGGTACAACTTCTGGGCGACGGACGAACATGGCAATCGGTATCAACCGTTCGCCAGTTGTCAGAACGGCTCGGGCGGTGGCCGCGAGGACTGTATCCGGAGCATCGCGGTGCACGAGTTTGGTCATGCGCTCGGCTTCTCCCACGAGCAGAATCGCCCCGATACCGATCGCACGACCTGCCGAGACGCTCCCCAGGGCACGAACGGCGACACCACGATTGGGGTCTGGGATGCGCGCTCGGTGATGAACTATTGCAATACCACGTGGAACAACGCGGGGTATCTCAGCGCCGTCGACAGCATCGGGGTGGCCCAACTCTATGGCCTCCCCCCCGCCGCATCCATCAAGAGCGCTTGTCGCTCGGCGCCGCCGACCGCGACCTCCACGCGCGTGCGGAGCGATCTCGCGGCGGCTTGGGCCAACGGCAACACGACCTCCGTCGCGGTCTATCCCTCGACGGGAAGCAAATTCAATGGCTGGTACCAGGGGCTCACCGAAGGTGGATGGGACAACCGCTCCAAGTATGCAGCGGGCGACTTCAACGCCGATGGTTTGACGGACATCGCGACGATCTGGACGGAAGGAGGGAACAGCACGATCGCGGTACGGTTGTCCACGGGGACCCGGTTCACGCACTCGACGTGGCTCCAAACGAATCGGGTATTCCTCGACGCGGGCGAATGGCTTCCAGGTGATTTCAATGGCGATGGCCGGGTCGACTTGGCCGTGGCGTGGAACGATCACGGTCGGACGTCCGTAGGGGTGTTTCTCTCGACGGGGACTCGCTTCGGTGCGTACCAAGCCTGGTCGACGAAGCAGGGGGGATGGAACGACTCGTATAAGTGGACGGTCGGAGACTTCAACAAGGACGGTCGAGCGGATCTGGCCACCGTGTGGAGCCTCGGCGGGCAGAACGCCATCGCCATCCGCCGTTCGACGGGCTCCTCGTTCGTGGAGCAACCGACGGTGCCCAACATGGGTGGCTGGATGGACTCGACGAGGTGGCTCGCGGGAGATTTCAACGGTGATGGCTACACCGATCTCGCGGCCGTATGGAACGAGGGCGGGACCGCGAGGGTCGCCGTCTATCCATCGACGGGCGCGACCTTCAACGGTTGGGCGCAATGGGACTACTCCGGCGGCGGCTGGATAGACGCTGCAAATTGGACCGCGGGCGACTTCGACGGCGATGGTAAGTGGGATGTCGCAGCCATATGGAACTACGGTCAGCAGAACGTGCTCACCGTGCGTAAGTCCAACGGCTCCTCATTCGTGCAGCAAGAGTGGCTGTACCCGGCCGGAGGGTGGATGGATTCGACGCGGTGGTGCGCGGGCAAGTTCGCGCGTTGATTCTCGCCCGACGCGCGTCCGAGCGCGCGGCTCGGATGGTCTCGGGCGGACGCGCGGCGCGGGAGCACGAACCATTGCCCTCGCGCCGCTTTCACCGCAGTACCCGAGCAGCGTCATCGGCGACGCGCGAACGGGTGAGACGACCATCTCGTGCAACGTGGGGCCGGGGCACACCGAGAGCGAGATTCAAGCGGCGCTCGATCGCATCGTGGCCGATCTCGAGATGCGGGGGTCAGCCTCGTACGGGAGGGGACGGGGCCGCGTGCCCGTCATCGCGAGACTCCGCTCGATACCATCCTCGTCAGGCTCGAGTTGGTGCCGGAGGGTCGTGCGCTCACCGAGACCCCCGTCGGTTCGGAGGGCGCCCGGCGGCGCATCGTCACAGGTGTCCGGTGACCGTGTACTCGGCTGTGTCCGGGGCACAGTAGAGGGCGTCGCGGTCGGGGATTTTGGCGATGCGGATGCGGACCAACGAATCGTCGGAGTAGCTTCCGCTGCCGTCGCGGACCCTGCACCAGCCTTCGCGGTTCGTTCGGCACTCGAAGCGATCGCGATTGGTGACGACGGTCAGAAGGTAGCGATCGGGGTTGGCGGCGCCTCGGATCTGGATCTGGAAGTCGATGTCATTTTCGCACTGGCCGCCATTTGCTCGAATGACATACCAGTCGGGGGCGGCGCCCACCTCGCTGTCGAAGCCATAGACGGCAGGGTTTTCGTGCGGTCGCCGATCGCTGGCGATGACGCCGGAGAATTGTTCGCGGCTGCTCGAGTCGAGGCACGAGTCGTCTCCGAGATTGAAGCCACTATCCATGTAGTGGTAGCCGGGGCGCGGGTCGACCACCTCGCAACCGTCGGACGTGTTCCCATTGACGTCGTACGTGTCACCCTTGCACGAGAAGGTGCATGCTGCATTGACGCAGTCCACATTGGTATTCGGCCGGCCCGCGCCGGGGCAATCGGCT